>DATEDR010000122.1:0-9278 GCA_035281605.1 Sphingobium sp. | reverse complement strand
CAGGATCATGGGATTGCGGGCGTTGGCCGGCAGGGTGAAGCTGTCCCCCTTCTTCATCAGGCCGTCCTTCAGCCGCTCGCCCGCTTCGTCATAGACGCGAAGCCACACATCGTCATTGGCGGTGAAGACTACCGTCTGGACGACAGGGGCCGCCGGCCGCGCGCTGGCGGCGGGCCTGGCGGTCGCTGCGGCGGGGCTGGTTTCCTGAGCGGCGATCTCTGTGCCTGTCGGCGGCGTCAGCAACTGCGTCCTCCAGACTGCGAAACCCGCGACCAGGATCACGACGATGGCCGCGGCCGTCCAGGCCAGCACGCGCGAGGGCACGCGCGCCGGATCAGCCGGCTCGAACGCCTCGTATCGATTGGCGCCCAGTTCCGACCCATGCACCGCATTGCGGACGTCGGCCGCGATCGCGACTTCGTCCAGCTCGACGGCACGGGCATAGGCGCGGGCGAACCCGACGGCATAAGGGATGCCCGGCAGGGCGCTGTAATCGTCGCGCTCGATCGCCTCCAGCTGGCGCTGCGCGATGCGGGTCCGGGTGGCGACGTCCTGCAACGACAGCCCCTGCGCCTCGCGCGCGGCGCGAAGCTTCGCGCCGGGGGTGACGGGCTGCATTTCCGGCACGACGGCGCCGGTTTCCAGTTCAGGTTGTTCTGCCATGCTGCTCCGGGACCTGTGAGTACGGGCCTTGTCTCATTCCGGGACGGGGATTGTCAACGCCGCGCCACCGCTCCGATGCGCCTCAAGGGCTTCAATTCAACTCGATTCCTCTTTCGCCGGCCCAATTGGTGAGCCTGCCGCGCACATCGGTCACGCCCTCGTCCAGCAAGGTGCGCATCATGGCCTTCAATTCGGCCGCGTCGATCGCGCGGATCATCGCCTTGACCGGCCCGACCGAAGCCGGCGTGATGGACAAACGCCGCACCCCCAGGCCGATCAGGGCCATCGCCTCCAGCGTCCGCCCGCCCATTTCGCCGCAGACGCCGACCGGCACCTTATAGGCTTCGCAGGTCCGCACCACCCGGTCGAGAAAGCGCACGATGGCGATGCTGAGCCAGTCATAGCGCTCCGCCAGCTTGGGATGCGCGCGATCGGCGGCGAACAGGAACTGCGTCAGGTCATTGGTGCCGATCGACAGGAAATCGACCCGGGGCAGCAGCAGGTCCAGCACTTCGGCCAGCGCCGGGACCTCCAGCATCGCGCCGTAGCGGATCGCCACCGGCAGCTTCTTCTTCTGCGACACCAGCCATTCGCGCTGATGTTCGACGAGCGCCCGCGCCTCCTCATATTCCCACGGCTCGGAGACCATCGGGAACATGATGTTGAGCACCTTGCCCGCCGCGGCCTCCAGCAGCGCGCGCGCCTGCGCCTTCATCAGGCCATCGCGGTCGAGCGCCAGCCTCAGAGCGCGCCAGCCCATGGCCGGATTATCCTCCAACTCCTCATCCTCGTCGCGCTGCATATAAGGCAGGGCCTTGTCGCCGCCGATGTCGACGGTGCGGAAGATGACCGGGCGGTCGCCGGCCGCGTCAAGCACATCCTTGTAGAGCCGTTGCTGCTTCTCGCGCTGGGGCAAGGTGGCGGATACGAGGAACTGGAATTCCGTGCGGAACAGGCCGATGCCGTCCGCGCCGACAAGGTCGAGCGCCTGCGCATCCTCGCGCAGGCCGGCATTGACCATCAATTCGATGCGCTGCCCGTCGAGCGTCACCGACGGCAGGTCGCGCATCGCGGCAAATTCGGCGCGGCGCTTCTGCGTCACGTGCAGCTTGTTCTCGAACGCTTCGTCCATGTCGGGCGTCGGGCGGACAAGCAGGTTGTTGGACGTCACGTCCATCAGGATGAGGTCGCCTTCATTCACCTGATGGCGGATCTCGCGCACGCGGCCCAGCACCGGCACGCCCATGGCGCGCGCGACGATGGTGACGTGGGCGGTCAGAGACCCTTCCTCCAGGATCACGCCCTTCAGCCGCCGGCGGTCATATTCCAGCAGTTCGGCAGGACCCAGATTGCGGGCGATCAGGATCGCGTCCTGGCGCAGGCCCAGCTGCGCCGCCGTGCCGAGCTGGCCCGAAACGATGCGGAGCAGCCGGTTCGCCAGATCCTCCAGATCGTGCATCCGGTCCTGCAGCAGCGCATCGTCGATCTGCCGCATCCGCATCCGGGTGCGCTGCTGCACCCGCTCGATCGCCGCTTCGGCGGTCAGGCCGCTGTCGATCGCCTCGTTGATGCGTCGCGCCCAGCCCTCGTCATAGGCGAACATCTTGTAGGTTTCGAGCACCTCCTGATGCTCGCCCTCTGTGCCGAACTCGGCCGTGCCGGTCATGCGGTCGATCTGCTCGCGCATCTTGGTGAAGGCGGAGATGACGCGCTGCCGCTCGGCTTCGGTATCCTCGGCAACGGTATGTTCGATGTGGACGCGCGGCTGGTGGAAGACGGCGTGGCCGCGCGCCATGCCCATGACCAGTTGCAGCCCGGTCAGCGCGATCGTGCCGGTGTCCTGCACCCGGGAATCCGTCGGCCCGTCATCGGCCAGTTCGGCATTGGCGATCAACTCCGCCAGCACCATAGCGACCGTCTGAAGCGCCTCTATCTCCACTTCCTCGTAGCGGCGTGGTTCGACATGCTGGACGCACAACACGCCGATCGCACGCTCCCGCCGGACGATCGGGACGCCCGCGAAGCTGTGGAACAGTTCCTCGCCCGTTTCGGGGCGGTAGCTATAGTCCGGATGCGCCGCCGCTTCGTCCAGGTTCAGCGTCTCGACATTGGTGGCGATCAGCCCGACCAGCCCCTCGCCCATAGCCATGCGGGTGACGTGCACGGCCTCCTGCTTCAGGCCCCGGGTGGCGAACAGTTCCAGCACCCCCTCGCGCACCAGATAGATGGAGCAAACCTCGCTGGAGAGCGCCTGGCCGATGATGTCGACGACCTTGTTCAGCTTCGCCTGCGCACTGGTTCGCGCGGCCATCACCTCCTGCAGGCGGGTGAGGATCTGGCGGGCGGCGGCGGCGGGCGTGCTGGGCATGGACAAGCGCTAACAGATCGGGGCCCCGCTTTCCAAGAGGAAGTCGAGGCCAATCCGGCGCGATCGCGCGAAATCCGCGAAAATCACGGGTAGGCGGGTCGGTCCGGAGCGTCTCAGGCGCTGGCCGCCGACGTCTCGCACAAGGCCTTGAACTGTTCGGCCATCTGGTCCCACCCGGGATGGAAGCCCATTTCCCGGTGCCTGTTCAACGCCTCCTCGTCCCAATGGCGCGCCGTGGCCGTAAAGCGGGTCCCCTCCCCTTCATCGGCAAAGCTCCAGATTGCGGTCAGAAACGGCGTCTGCGGAACCCAGCCGAATGCATAAGCGTCGGTCGTGACCACGCGCTCGCCCGGCACCACCTCCAGGATGATGCCCTCCATCGGTCCCGTATCCTCGCCATCGGGCCCGAACATGCGTACGGCGCTGCGGCCGCCCGGGCGCAGATCCTCCTCGATCACCTCGGCTCGCCATGGCTTGGGACAGAACCATTCCTCTTTCAGGTCGGTCCACACCTTCCACGCGATGGCACGCGGGGCGGCGATGTGACAGGTGACCGACAGTTCATGCTCCGCCGCGCTCATGCTCCCGCTCCTTCATAGGCGGCCTTCATCTTCGCCAGGTCCAGCTTCTGCATCGTCATCATGACTTCCATCATCGGCCGGATCCCGGGGCCGCCCTTGCGATGCATCTCCATCACCTCCTCGGGCACGATCTGCCAGGACAGGCCATATTTGTCCTTCACCCACCCGCACGGCCCCGGCGCGCCGCCATCGGCGGTCAACGCATCGAACAGGCGGTCGACTTCCGCCTGGTCCTTGCAGGCGATCGACAGCGACACCGCTTCGGTAAAACCAAATTCAGGCCCGCCGTTCAGCGCCTGATAGCTTTGGCCGAACAGGGTGAATTCGACCAGCAGCACCTCTCCGCCCTTGAACGGGCTGGGGCTGGGCTGATCTTCGGGATAGCGGCTGATGCTGTCGATCGACCCATCGCCGAACACGGAAATATAGAAGCGCGCAGCTTCCTCGGCCTGCCCGTTATACCACAGGCAGGGTGAGATTTTCGACATTGCCACTCTCCTTACGCTTGGGCGGGACGCATGCCGACCAGCGCGAACATCGCGCCCTGCGGGTCATTGGCCTGGATGATCCACGCCCCGCCCGGCACTTGCATGGGTCCGTTCAACACCGCGCCGCCGCCTGCCGTCACCTTTTCCGCTGCGGCATCGATGTCCGGGACGACGAAATAGAATAGCCACATCGGCACCGGCATTTCCTTGGGCACCGGCATGATGCCGCCGCTCATGCTGTTGAAATCGGTCGCGCCCGACATGGAGAATAGCTGGTAGCTGCCCATCTCGCCCATATCCATCGCCTCGCCCTTCCCCCAGCCGAATTGCGAGGTGTAGAAGGCAAGATCAGCGTCGAAATTCCCCGAATACAGCTCATGCCAGCCGACATGGCCGGTCGCCATGGGCGATGCAGGGTCCATGCCGTCCGGGCTGGAGCCCCTGAGCAGCATGAACACCGCGCCTCCCGGATCGGCCATCACGGCGAAGCGGCCGACGCCCGGAATATCGTCGGGCGCGCGCTTCACGCTCCCGCCAGCCTTTTCGAGCCGGTCGGCGTCGGCATCCACATCGGCCGATCCGACATATCCGCCCCACCAGGGCGACATGCCGCAATCCTTCGCTTCTGCAGGGATTGCCATGATCCCGCCCAGCGGACCGGCGCTGCCGGAAACCACAGTATAAGGATCGTCCGTTCGCTCCCCGCCGAAAGGCTGGGCGGTCCAGCCCACGACATCACCATAAAAGCGGATCGCCGCCTGGGGATCGCTGGTCATCAGTTCGTACCAGAAGAATTTGCCGTTCAGATCGGTCATGACGTCTCTCCTCAACCCTTTTGATCGAGCAGCACCTCAAACCCGCCATAGATAAGCCGCTCGCCGGCAAAGGGCATGTCCTCCCCTTCCTTGGGCTGCATCCGGGGGTCCTTCATCACCTTCTCCGCGCCCGCGTCGCGGGTTTCCTTGTCGGGCCATTCGACCCAGGAAAAGACGACGTCTTCATCCTCCTGCGCAATGACTGCGGTACGGAAGTCATTGACCTTGCCGGGCTTTATGTCATTGGCCCAGCACTCGACCACGCGCAGAGCGCCATGTTCGATGAAGATCGGCGCGGCATAGGCCGCCACGTCCTTGTATCGCTGCTTGTTCCCCTTGGGCACGGGGATCACGAAACCGTCCATGTAGCTCATCGTCTCTCTCCTTGCGAAAGGTGAGTTCAGGCGGCCGCCTCGTTTGCATTCGCGGCCAGGGCTGCGTCCATGTCCATCCAGGCCACTTCCCAGATATGGCCGTCCAGATCGGCGAAGCTGCGGCCATACATGAACCCATAATCCTGCCGAGGATTGGGTTCGGTGCCGCCTGCGGCCAGCGCCTTGTCCGCCGTCGCGTCTACGTCGGCACGGCTCGTTTCGCTCAGCGCCAGCAGGACCTGCGCCGTTTCATGCGCGTTGGGGATCTTGCGGGGCGTGAAGCTGGCGAACCGCTCATGCGTCATCAGCATGCCGTGGATGGCGTCGGAAAAGCTCACCATCTGCGTACTGTCGTCGGCAAAATCATTGTTCCTGACCGCGCCCACCGCTTCATAAAAGGCGATCGAGGCAGACAGGTCCTTCACCGGCACATTCACGAAAATCATCTTCGGAGCGGATTCGTTCGACATCGCACATCTCTCCTCGGAATTTTTGTGGCTCGGAAGCCGCTTCGGCGACTCAGAACTTGAACTTTATGCACCTCAAGATTATATTATACAACATGTAAGTTAGAAAAAATAACCAAGGACTCAGCTCTTGAAGAAGCGGGCGTATCAGGATGGCTGTGCAGTCGCCCACGCGCTGGATTTGATCGGCGACCGGTGGGCGATGCCCATCATGCGGGAATTGATGCTGGGGCCCAAGCGGTTCACCGACTTGCGCGCCAGCCTGCCCGGAATCAGCGCCAACGTGCTGACGCAGCGGCTGGAAGAGCTGGAGGCGGCCAGCGTCCTCGTCCGTCGCCGCCTGCCCCCACCCGCCGCGAGCCAGATTTACGAGCTGACCGACTGGGGTCGCGAGTCGGAAATCCTGTTCCAGGTCCTGGGCCGCTGGGCCTGCCGCTCCCCCACGATGGAGCCCGGCCAACCGATGAGCAATGTGTCGGTGATATTGTCCATGCGAACGATGATCGACCGCAGCCGCATCGGCGACCTCGATGCCACGCTGGGCTTCCGCTTCGGCGAGGAGGCGTTTCGCGCGACCCTGGCGGGTGGCGACTTCCACATCGACCGGGCCCCCGCGGAGGGCACGGACGTTCTGATCAGCGGCGACCAGAATGCGCTGGCGGCAGTGATCTACGCCGGAATGACGTTTAACGACGTGGCGGGCGCGCTTCAGGTGGAAGGGGACGCGACACTGGCGGAACGCTTCGTTCGCCTGTTCCCCCTGCCGCCCAAGGCGCCGTCGACGGCCTGATCAAGGCCGCACGATCGGGAATGTCGGCACCATCACGCGCGGCGGCGGCACGGGCGCGGCGGCAGCCCCCGGCCTCACGGGGAAAGTCGGCACCATGACCCGCGGCTGCGCCGGCGAAATCGTTGCGGAAGGCGGAGCCAAAGGAGCGGGCGGCGAAAAGCCCGCTGCCACTTCCCTCGGCGGCTGCGGAGGCGGCGGCAGCGGCGTGGGCGACACAACCACCGTCACTGTTCCGCCGAAACGCGACTGCCATTCCGCCAGACGCCGGAGATAATCGGCATAGGCCTCGTAAAAATCCTGAAACGGTTTTTCCAGCATCGTCAGCGCTTCTGGCGCATAGGCCAGCAACTGGTTCGACGGCATGGCGAGGATTTTCGCGCCCACCTCTATCGCCACGGGGCAGAAACTTTTCGTGACGGGTGGCAGCGCGAAGAAATTATAGACGACCGTATTGAGCAACTCGCGCGATTGCAGCCCACCGCTCCCATAGGCAGCCGTATAATTGCGGTCGACCGCCGCGTTCGCCTCGCGCAGCACGTCCCTATGAACATGCAATATCTGATTATATTGCAGCCGTGCGGGCTCGTTCACCCCATGGCAGGACAGAGCGGCGACGTTCAGCGCCATGCGAACATGCCAGAGCGCGGTATTCGCCGTCACGCCCCGATTGGGCGTCAGATATTTGCCGCCCGCGTCGACTTCCGGGATGCTCATGCCGTCGACAGCGCCCATGGGCGGCAAAGGCCTTATCGTGCTGACCACGGGCGGCGGCGGCGTGGGCGGTTGTTTGACCGGAGCGGAGCAACCGGCGACCAACGCCAGACCCACCGTGGAAGCAATGGCGCAATAGCGGCGAACAGCGGCACTCAGCGGCACGCCTGATCCTTCTTCAAGATGATGCGTCGAACCAAACTCATGGCAAAGCCATGCGTTCCTGACGACGGGCGCGCCGCTCGCCTCGGCGAAAAAGCGATTCGCCTTGTCCCGTTTTTCGCTTCAGCCCGTTGCGGGCGTCAGGCGCCGCGACGCTCCAGCGCTTCTGCGGCTTCGTCCATCAGTTGGGCGATGATCTCGGCGACCGGCTCTTCCTTCGTCACCATCCCGACCGACTGGCCCGCCATCAGCGACCCGCCCTCCACGTCACCGTCGATCACCGCGCGACGCAGCGCCCCCGCCCAATAATGTTCGATCTGCAACTGCGCCTCGCCCATGTCGACGGCGCCGGTGTCGAGCAGATTGGCGACTTCGCGCTGCTTGGCGGTAAAGGCTTCGGTGCCGTTATTCTTGAGCGCGCGCACGGGAATGACCGGCAGGCGCGGATCGATCTGTACGCTCGCTACGGCATCGCGCGCCGACGCGCGGAAGAAGGCCTTCTTGAAATTCGGATGCGCGATGCTCTCCGCCGCGCAGGCGAAGCGGGTACCCAGTTGCACGCCCGCCGCGCCCATTTCCAGATATCCCGCGATCAGCTCGCCCCGCCCGATGCCGCCCGCCACGAAAACGGGAAGCTGCGCCGCCATTTCGGGCAGGATCTCCTGCGCCAGCACGCTGGTCGACACCGGCCCGATATGGCCGCCGGCCTCCATGCCCTCGATCACCAGCGCGTCCACGCCCGAACGCGCCAGCTTCTTCGCCAGGCTGAGCGCCGGGGCGAAGCAAATCAGCTTCGCGCCCTTTTGCTTGATCGCCTCGATGCTGCCCTTGGGCGGCAGGCCGCCAGCCAGCACGACATGGCCGACCTCATGCTTGGCGCACACATCGATCAACTCGAACAGCTGCGGATGCATGGTGATGAGGTTCACGCCGAACGGCTTGGACGTCAGCGCCTTGGTGCCTGCGATTTCCTTGTCGAGCAGTTCGGGCGTCATCGCCCCGCAGGCGATCACGCCGAACCCGCCGGCATTGGAGATGGCGGCCACCAGGTTCCGCTCCGACACCCAACTCATCGCCCCGCACAGGATCGCGACATCGCAGCCGAGAAATTCGGTGCCGCGAGCCATCAGGGAAACGAGTTTGGCGTTGGTCATATGCATACCTCTGGAATCAATAAGCCCTTCCCCTTTCAGGGGAGGGGTTGGGCGGGGCAGCGCCCCAAGCAATGCCTGCGGTGCAAATCCCAACCCCCGGCCACCCTCCAAGGGGAGGGGTGTAGATGAATTTACGAAACCGGCGCGTCCAGGCCATAAGCCGTGTGCAGGACGCGCACGGCCAGTTCGGTCTCGTCCTCGTCGATCAGCACGCTGACCTTGATCTCGCTGGTCGAGATGGCGAGGATGTTGATGCCGCGATCGGCCAGTGCCTGGAACATGGCCGACGCCACGCCCGCATGGCTCTTCATGCCGACGCCCACGACGCTGACCTTGGCCACCTTCGTATCGGGGATCACCCGGTTGAAGCCGATGACGTCCTTCTGCGCTTCCAGCACGTCCAGCGCGCGCGCCAGGTTAGCGCCCGGCACGGTGAAGGTCACGTCCGTCTCGCCCTTGTCGCGGCCGACATTCTGGATGATCATATCGACGTTGATCGCGCTATCCGCCAGCGGGCCGAAGATGTGCGCCACCGCACCCGGACGATCCGGCACGCGGGTCAGCGTGATCTTCGCCTCATTCTTGTCATGGGCGATGCCGGTGATGAGCTGACGTTCCATCTTGTCTTCCTTGAGCTTGGCTTCCAGTTCCTCTTCGCTGACGATCAGCGTGCCGGGGAGGTCTTCCTGGGTGGGATCATCGAAG
>DATEDR010000121.1:0-7745 GCA_035281605.1 Sphingobium sp. | reverse complement strand
TGGCGAAGAACATCGTCACCAGATTGGGAAATTGTTCGATCGCCCGCACCCACGCACCTCCGCACAAAGGCGCGTCTGCCGCGCGCCTCTCACCGCCCCGGCCGTGCTATAACGGCGCGATGCCGTAACGGCCACGGCTTTTCGCTGTCATTTCAGTCGAAAAGCCCATCCTGCAGCCCGGCGGGCGGATTGAGTCCCAGATGCTTCCACCCCGGACCGTTCAGGCACCGGCCCCGCGCCGTGCGGGCGATCAGGCCCAGCTGGATCAGATAGGGTTCGATCACTTCCTCGACCGTGTCGCGCGGTTCGGAAAGGCCCGCGGCCAGCGTCTCCACCCCCACCGGTCCTCCGCGATAAATGTCCGCGATCATCATCAGGTAGCGCCGGTCCATCAGGTCCAGCCCCAGCTGGTCGACCTCCAGCCGGCTGAGCGATGCGTCGGCGACCTTCGCGTCGACCGTCGGGGCGCCCGCGACATTGGCGAAGTCGCGCACCCGCCGCAGCAGCCGCCCGGCGATCCGCGGCGTGCCCCGCGACCGCCGCGCAATCTCCACCGCGCCGTCGGAGGTGATGGAAAGGTCGAGCAGCCGCGCCGCGCGCCGCACCACCAGCTCCAGTTCGTCGACGGTGTAGAATTGCAGCCGCACCGGAATGCCGAACCGGTCGCGCAGCGGCGTCGTCAGCAGGCCCTGCCGCGTCGTCGCGCCCACCAGCGTGAAGGGCGGCAGGTCGATCCGCACCGATCGCGCCGACGGCCCCTCGCCGATCATCAGGTCGAGCGCGCGGTCCTCCATCGCCGGATAGAGCACTTCCTCGACCGCCGGATTGAGCCTGTGGATCTCATCGACGAACAGCACGTCGCCTTCGTCCAGATTGGTGAGCAGTGCCGCCAGATCGCCCGACTTGGCGATCACCGGTCCCGATGTCGCGCGGAAACCGACGCCCATCTCCTTCGCGACGATCTGCGCCAATGTCGTCTTGCCAAGGCCCGGCGGCCCGAAGAACAGCACATGGTCCAGCGCCTCGCCCCGCGCCCGCGCGGCCTCGATGAAGACGCGCAGATTGCCGCGTGCCGCCTCCTGCCCGATGAACTCGGTCAGCGACTTGGGCCGCAGCGCCGCATCCACGTCCTCGACGCGCCGGGTGGAGGCGAGGAGGCGATCCTCGCTCATTTCGCCGCCTTCCGCAGGGCAAGGCGCACCAGCGCATCCAGGCTCGCGCCGTCACCCAATTCCTCGTCCGCCGCGGCGACCGCGCTGCTGGCTTCGCCCGGCCTGAAGCCCAGATTCTGCAGCGCCGAAACCGCGTCCGCCGCATGGCCGGTCGCCGCGACCGGAGCAAAGCCGCCGCTCGCCGCGCCGCCAGCGCCCGGCGCCGCGCCGATCTTGTCCTTCAGTTCATTGACGATCCGCTGCGCCAGCTTGGGGCCGACGCCGTTGGCGCGCGCCACCATCGCCTTGTCCCCGCCGGCGATCGCGCGATGCAGTTCGGGCGGTTCCAGCGCGGAAAGGATCGCCAGCGCCACGCGCGACCCGACGCCCTGCACGCCGACCAGCAGGCGGTACCAGTCCCGCTCCTCGCCCCGGGCGAAGCCGACCAGCCGGATCGCATCGTCGGACACGAGCATTTCGGTATGGACCGTCACCGCTTCGCCGACCGGCCCCAGCGCAGCGAGCGTGCGCGACGACGCGCCGACCAGATAGCCCACGCCGCCGACATCGATGATGGCGTGGTCGACGCCGGTACTGTCCAGCCGCCCCTTGAGTTTCGCGATCATGCGCCCCGCCCCTTGGTCATGATCTGTTCTTTACAGCCTCGTGCGGCCCGCGCCAGTCAAAAGCGCGCCATCGGCACCATTCGCCGCCTGGGGCGTAATGATCCCATCCCTCAAGCCTCAAGGACCGTGCACCCCATGCTGGCACAAGCGCCGCTCCTCTCTCCCCAGGACTTCGCCGACCCGGCGATCCGGCTTGCCGGCTATGTCGACCATGGCATGTATATCCATTTCAAGGAACGCCTGTCGGCCGCGCCGCAGGAGGGGCTGGTCGTGGTCGAAATCTCGACCCTGGGCGGCGATCCGGAAATCGCGCGGATGATGGGCGAGGATATCCGCTTCCATTCGGACCTGCGTCCGCAACGGCGGATCGCCTTCCTCGGCAAGACCGCCGTCTATTCGGCCGGCGCGACCTTCATGGGCTTTTTCGCGCTTGAGAACCGCTATCTGACGCGCGGAACGCGGCTCATGATCCATGAGCGGATGATCACCCGCAACGTGCATCTCGAAGGGCCGCTCTCCACCTGCATCGCGCCGCTCAAGGCCGCCCTCAACGAAATCGAAGCGTCGATCCTGATCCAGAATGAAGGCTTCGCCAATCTGATCCTGGGATCGCAGGTGACGATGGACGAGGTGCTGAGGCGCGCGTCGGAAAACTGGTATCTGGAGGCCAATGAAGCCGCCGCGCTGGGCCTGGTGACGGCGGTGCTGTAACCAGGGCGCGGGCACGGTTCACCGCTTCCTTACCATTTGCCGATAGGGGTGCGGCCATGCGCAACACCGCCGATCCCTGTCCTCCTTCCGCCGTCGGCCATGGCGTCGGCATGATCGGGCTGATCGGCCTTGGCCTCTGGACGCTCGTGGCGCGCCATTATGGCATGAACGGCCCGAATGCGGGCTTCACCGCCGTCGTCGCCTGCGGCCTGCCGATGGTGCTCTGGTCCCTGCTTGTCGACAAGGTGCATCGCAACGCGTCCACCGGCATCGCGTGGGACGCGCCTTCCCGACCGCTGCGCGCAACGCTGGACGTCAGCCTGGTGAAGATCGCCGGCCTGTGGGCGACATGGGCCGCGATCGCGATCTTCTACTGCCTCGCCCGCTGGTATTGGAGCGGCAATTACCGCTTCTCCATGGACCTGTTCCTGGCTGCGGCGCCCTGGCTGCTCATCTTTTCGATCCCCTATATCTTCTGGCTCGACCGGCGCCTTGCCGAACCGCGGGACGCGACCTACGCCTTTGGCCAATGGATCATCGGCGGCGCGGCGGGGCGGCCCGACATGGCGGAGGTCGCGAACCACGCCCGCGCCTGGGCGGTGAAGGGCTTTTTCCTCGCCTTCATGCTCTCCATCGTGCCGGGCAATTTCGCGAGCGTGGTCGACTGGCGCCTCGACCATGCCTTCGCCAATCCGGTGAACCTGGCCGCCTTCCTGATCGCGGTCATGTTCATGATCGACGTCTGCATGGCGACGGTCGGCTATCTGCTGACCTGCAAGCCGCTCGATTCGCATATCCGCTCGGCCAATCCGACGCTCGCCGGCTGGCTGGCGGCGCTGATCTGCTATCCGCCCTTTGTGCTGATGGGCGGCGGCGGCCCGCTCGATTATCATGCCGGCGGCGCGGAATGGGACGTCTGGACCCAGGGGCAGACGGCCCTGCAATGGGTGCTCGGCGGCTGGCTGGTCCTGCTGACCGGCCTCTATGCCTGGGCGACGGTCGCGTTCGGCATCCGCTTTTCCAACCTCACGCATCGCGGCATATTGACGCACGGGCCGTATCGCTGGACCCGCCACCCCGCCTATCTTTCGAAGAACCTGTTCTGGTGGTTCTCCGCGCTACCCTTCCTCACCGTCTCGGGCAGCGTCACCGACATGGTGCGCAACTGCGCCATGCTCGCGCTCACCAACGCGGTCTACTATTGGCGCGCGCGGACGGAGGAAGCGCATCTTGGCACCGATCCGGCCTATCGCGCCTATAGCGACTGGATGGAGCGCAACGCCCCGGTGCCGCGGCTGTTCGCCTGGATCAGGGGAGGAAAGGCCGCCGCGGACTATCAGCCCGCCGAATGACGGTCAGAAGCTCTCTTCCTCGTACACCCGGCTGAGATCGCCCGCCCATTCGCCGTGATAGCGCTCGAGCAGGCGCTCGGCATGGGTGCGCCCCGACGCGACGATTTCATCAAGCGGCGCCAGATAGGCCGTCTCATTGTCGCCCGCGCCGTTCAGCCGCGCCCGCGCGCTGAGCCCCCCGCGCGATATGTCGAGGACCTCGGCGGCGATGTCGCGCAGCTTGCGCCCGCCCGGCACGGGAGCGTCCAGCGCCAGCTTGGGCGCCTGATCGCGCAGCACCTGCCGCTCTTCCATGCTCCAATCCTTGACGAGGTCCCAGGCCGCGTCCAGCGCCTGATCGTCGTACAGCAGCCCGACCCAGAAAGCCGGCAGCGCGCTCATCCTGTCCCCCGGACCGCCATCGGCGCCGCGCATTTCCAGAAAGCTTTTCAACCGCACTTCGGGGAAGGCGGTGGACAGATGATCCTCCCAATCCTTCTCCGTCGGCTTTTCCCCCGGCAGGACGGGCAGCCTGCCCTCCAGGAAGTCGCGAAAGCTGTGACCAGCCGCATCGATATAGCGGCCGTTCCGGTAGACGAAATACATCGGCACATCGAGCGCATAGTCCGCATAGCGCTCATAGCCGAACCCTTCCTCGAAGACGAAGGGCAGCATGCCGGTGCGGTGCGGGTCCGTGTCCGACCAGATATGGCTGCGATAGGACAGATAGCCGTTGGGCTTGCCTTCGGTGAAGGGCGAATTGGCGAACAGCGCCGTCGCCAACGGCTGCAGCGCCAGCGAGACGCGGAACTTGCGCACCATGTCCGCTTCGCTGCCATAGTCCAGATTGGTCTGGATCGTGCAGGTGCGCAGCATCATGTCCAGGCCCATCGACCCCACGCGCGGCATGTGCCGCAGCATGATGTCGTAGCGGCCCTTGGGCATGATGGGCAGGTCTTCGCGGGTCTTGTCCGGCCACATGCCCAGGCTCAGGAAACCCAGACCCAGCATGTCGCCGACATATTTCACCTGTTCCAGGTGCCGCTGCGTCTCGGTGCAGGTCTGATGCAGATTTTCCAGCGGCGCGCCCGACAGCTCCAGCTGCCCCGCCGGTTCCAGGCTGACCGTACCGTCGTTGCCGGACAGGGCGATGATGTTCTCGCCCTCGAACACCGGGTTCCAGCCATAGCGGGTGAGCCCGATCAGCAGCGTATGAATGCCACCCTGCTCGGCATAGGAAGGTGCGTGATGATCGCTCCTCTTGTAGACGAACTTCTCATGCTCGGTGCCGATGCGCCAGCGTTCCTTGGGCTTCGCGCCCTTGGAGAAGGCGGCGACAAGCTGGTCGCGGCCTTCGATGACGGGATCATTTCCCCCTGAATCGGTTCTGGTACTCATGCCCGCCTTAGCCTGTCCCCCTGACGCGTCATCCAACAGCGCGCCGGCGACAAATAGGTTGCGCGTCGGGCTGCCGCAATCCCATTTCGGAATGCAACTATTGCCAGTCGCCGTTCAGCGCCATCCATGCCGCCGTCGCGGCGATCGCCGCCGTCTCCGCGCGCAGGATGCGGGGGCCGAGCGACACCGGCACCGCCTTGGCCTGACCGCGGATCGCTTCCCGCTCCGCCGGGTCGAAGCCGCCCTCCGGCCCGATCAGGAACGCCGCCGGTCCCCGATGGCGGTCCAGCGTCTCCTTGAGCGGCTCGCCGCCGGTCTCGTCGGCGAAGAACAGCCATCGCTCCGCCGGCCAGTCCCGCAGCAGCGCGTCGAGTTTCACCATGCCGCCCAGTTCTGGCAGCGCCGTGCGCCCGCATTGCTCCGCCGCCTCGACCAGATGGGCATGCAGCCGATCCAGGTTCAGCCGGTCCACCACCGCGCGCCGCGTCATCACCGGCTGCAGCTTCGCCACGCCCAGTTCGCAGGCCTTTTCGGCGATCAGGTCGATCCGCCCCTTCTTGATCGGCGCGCAGCACAGCCAGAAATCGGGCACATCCTCCAACGGCCGGGTCTGGCTGACGCATTCCAATATCAGGTCGCGCTTGCGCATGTCGCGCACCCGCGCCGCCCACTCGCCCGACCGCCCGTCGAACAGCAGGACGATGTCGTCCGGCTTCACCCGCATGACGCTCAGCAGATAATGGGCCGGATTGCCGTCCACCGGCACGGCGACCCCTTCGCCCAGCAGCGTTTCGACATGCAGGCGCGGCGCGCTTTGCGGCGGCCATGCGGGGGTTGCGGTCATTTCGCCTCTTCCGTTCGCCCCGTTTGACTGAGACGCCGGTCTCAGCCACATGTCGAAGGGCCATCCTCGCTCTTTAGAGAAGAAAGGGGCCTGGACAAGATCAGCCCGAACGGAGTCGCGGTGAATCAGACAATCGTCCCGGACAGCGAAGCGCGCGGCCTGCTCGCCCGCCTGCCGGCCACACCGCGCGCGCTGGCGCTGCTTGCCCGGTTCGACCGTCCGATCGGCTGGTGGCTGCTGTACTGGCCCGGCCCCTGGGCCGTGATGCTGGCGGGCGGGGCGCGGGAGCGGTGGCCGCTCGTCTTCTGGCTGCTGCTCGGCAGCATCGTGATGCGCGGCGCCGGATGCGTGTTCAACGACATTGTCGACCGCGATCTCGACCGCAAGGTCGCGCGCACCGCCGCCCGCCCGCTCGCCAGCGGGGCCATGTCGGTGAAGACCGCCTGGGCCTGGCTCCTGCTGCTCTGCCTCATCGGACTCATCGTCCTGTTTCAGCTTCGCCCCTATGCGCAGCTCGTCGCGCTCGCCAGCCTCGGCCTCGTGGCCGCCTATCCCTTCCTGAAACGGATCACCGGCTGGCCGCAGGCGGGGCTCGGCCTCGTCTTTTCCTGGGCCGCGCTGGTCGGCTGGAGCGAGGTGGCGGGCGCGCTGACGATGCCCGGGCTGCTGCTCTATGCCGGCACCTTTTTCTGGGTCGTCGGTTATGACACCATCTATGCGCTACAGGATCGCGAGGATGACGCGTTGATCGGTATCGGGTCGAGCGCTTTGTCGATGGGTCGCCACGTCCGCGCCGGCGTGACGCTATGCTATCTGCTGGCGCTGGCGCTCTGGGCCACTGCCTTCTGGCAGGTCCGGCCGCAACTGCTCGCGCTCGCCGCGCTGCTCCCGATGGCGGCGCATCTCCTCTGGCAGGCGGCGGCGCTCAGGGAAAAGGATGGCGACGACGCCCTCGCCAAATTCCGCTCCAATCGCTTCGCAGGGCTGCTCATGGTCCTCGCCTGCCTGATCGTGGGCAACGCATGACCGGCCCGCAGGAGGGCGAAGACTGCTGGCGCATCGCCCGCGCCACCAAGGCCAGCGTCATCATCGATGCCGATAGCTATTTCCGCCATGCCCGCGCCGCCATGCTCAAGGCGAAGCGGCGGATCATGCTGATCGGCTGGGACTTCGACGCCGCGATCAGCCTGATCCGCGAGGATGAGGCGAAGGACGACGCCCCCGTCATCATCGGCGATTTCATCAGCTGGCTGGTCGAACGCAATCCCGACCTCGACATCTACCTGCTCCGCTGGGACGTGGGCGCGATGAAATCGATGGTGCAGCCCTCGAACCTGTTCACGACTGTCAGGTGGATGGCCCACAAGCGCATCCATGTGAAGCTCGACAGCCATCATCCGCCGGCCGCGTCGCATCATCAAAAGATCGTGGTGATCGACGATTGCTTCGCCTTTTGCGGCGGCATCGACATGACCGCCGACCGCTGGGACACGCGCCATCACCGCGACGAGGATCCCGGCCGCAGGCATCCCGACGGGTCGCCCTATGGCCCGTGGCACGATGCGACGACGGCCTTGCAGGGCGATGTGGCGATGGCGCTGGGCGACCATGCGAGGGCGCGCTGGCAGGGCGCGGGCGGCGATCCGCTGGAGCCGATCCGGGGCGTGCATGATTGCTGGCCCGA
>DATEDR010000120.1:0-2792 GCA_035281605.1 Sphingobium sp. | reverse complement strand
CGATAGCACGCCGCCAGATCCTCGCGCACCGCGCGCTCCGCCGCCGCCTGCGCGTCGTCCGTCATGGTTTCAAATGCCGTCGCCATTGTCGCCTCCACTCCCTTGCGGCGGATCGTGCCGCCGAAAATAAAGTCCATGCGTCCTGTTATTACCCTGTTTGACGCCAGCCGTCCACCATGCCGCGCCGGATTCTTCACCTTCTGCGAAAAAAATAGCACGTGTGCTTTTTTGCTTGCGCAGGAGCGCCGTCTCTTGCAATCAACAGTTGGGGCCGGAGGTTGTGCCCGATCGCATCGGGCCATCCGGCGAACAGGAGACTGAAGATGCAGCTCAGCCGCGAGCTCATGTTGCGGGCCTACAGGCAGATGAAGGTGATCCGCGAATTCGAGGAACGCCTTCACGCGGAAATCCAGACCGGCGAGATTGCCGGCTTCACCCATCTGTACAGCGGTCAGGAAGCGGTGGCCGTCGGCGTGTGCGAACATCTCAACGACGACGATTACATCATCTCCACCCATCGCGGCCACGGCCATTGCATCGCCAAGGGCTGCGACGTGAAGGGCATGATGCAGGAAATCTACGGACGCGCCGGCGGCCTGTGCAAGGGCAAGGGCGGTTCGATGCATATCGCCGATGTCAGCAAGGGCATGCTGGGCGCCAACGGCATCGTCGGCGCGGGCGCGCCGATCGCGGTGGGCGCGGGCATCGCCGCGAAAATGGACCGCAAGGGCGGCGTGTCGATCGCCTTTTCGGGCGACGGCGCGTGCAACCAGGGCACGACCTTCGAAGCCATGAACATGGCCGTCGTACTCAAGGCGCCGGTCATCTTCCTGTTCGAGAACAACCATTATTCCGAACATACCGGCGTCGACTATGCGGTCGGCACCGCCACCGACATCGCCGGCCGCGCCGAGGCGTTCGGCATGAAGGTCTGGCGCGGCAATGGCTGCGATTTCTTCGAAACCTTCGAACTGATGCGCGAGGTCATCGAATATTGCCGCGCGGGCAACGGTCCTGCGGCGGTGGAGCTGGATACCGAACGCTTCTTCGGCCATTTCGAGGGTGATCCCCAGCGTTATCGCGGCAAGGGAGAGCTGGACCGCATCCGGGCCGAACGCGATTGCCTCGCCAGCTTCCGCACCAAGGTGACGGAGGCCAAGCTGATCGATGCCGCCGATCTCGACGCGCTCGACAATGAAGTGCTGGCGCTGATCGACGAGGCCGTGGCGGAAGCGCGCGCCGCGCCCCGGCCGTCGCCAGAAGACGTCCTGACCGACGTCTATGTGAATTACTGAAAAAGGGAACGGCAAGATGGCGATTATGCAGTTCCGCGAGGCGATCAACCTCACTCTCCATGAAGAAATGGCGCGCGATCCCAACGTGATCTGCCTGGGCGAGGATGTGGTCGGCGGCATGGGTACGGCCGGCGGACCGGAAGCGATCGGCGGGATCTGGAAGACGACGGCGGGCCTGTACGACAAGTATGGCGCCGACCGGGTGATCGACACGCCCATTTCCGAAAGCGCGATCATCGGCGCGGCCGCCGGTGCCGCACTGGCCGGCAAGCGCCCGGTGGCGGAACTGATGTTCGCCGACTTCATCGGTGTCTGCCTGGACCAGATCTGGAACCAGATCGCGCAGTTCCGCTACATGTTCGGCGGCAAGACCACCTGCCCGGCGGTCATCCGCGTCGCCTATGGCGCGGGCCGCAATGCCGGGCCGCAGCACAGCCAGGCCGCCTATGCGATGATGACGGCCATTCCCGGCCTGAAGGTCGTCGTCCCCTCCACCCCGGCCGAAGCCAAGGGTCTGCTGACCGCCGCCATTCGCGATGACGATCCGGTGCTCTTCTTCGAACCCAAAGCGCTCTATGCATCGCGCGGCGAAGTGCCGGAGGGCGAATATATCATCCCTTTCGGCCATGCCCGCAGCGTGCGCGAGGGCGAACATGCCACCATCGTCACCTGCGGCCAGCTGGTCGGCGCGGCGGAAAAAGCTGCCGACGCGCTCGCGAAGGAAGGCATCGGCTGCGACCTGCTCGACCTGCGCACCACCAGCCCGATGGACGAGGAAGCGATACTGGATTCCGTCGAAGCCACCGGCCGCCTGATCGTGGTCGATGAAAATCCGCCGCGCTGCGGGCTGGCCGTCGACATAGCCGGCCTCGTCGCCAGCCAAGCTTTCGCCGCCCTTCGCGCGCCGGTGCAGATCGTCACGCCGCCGCACACGCCCGTCCCCTTCGCACCGGATCTGGAGCAGGCCTATATGCCCTCCCCCGCGCGGATCGAGGCAGCCGTGCGCGCCGCTCTCAACTACCGATAAGGGGACGCGCCATGAGCAAGCTGCGCGCATTCACCATGCCCAAATGGGGCATCGAAATGATCGAAGGCGTCATCGCCGGCTGGGAAATCAAGGAAGGCGGCGCCTTCAGCAAGGGCGACCTGCTGACGCTGATCGAGACCGACAAGATCACCAATGAGGTAGAGGCCGAATATGACGCCGTCGTCTGCCGGCTGATCGCGACGCCGGGTGAAACCTATCCGGTCGGCGCGCTGCTGGCCGTCTTCGCGGACGGTGCGGTTGATGCCGCCACGATCGACAGCTTCATTGCGGGCTTCGGTGGTCCGGGCGCCCCGGCCGCCAGCGCGACGCCTGCCCCATCCTCACCAGCGCCCGCCCCTGCGCCCGGCATCGACGTCCCGACCGACACGAGCGTCATCAGCCCCGGCGCCGCCGACAAGGCGCGCCGAGACGGCATCGACGTCAGCGCAATCGCCGGTTCCGGCCGTAAC
>DATEDR010000119.1:0-11015 GCA_035281605.1 Sphingobium sp. | reverse complement strand
CGCAGCCTGGAAAACAGCATTCGGGTGACCGATCAAGATGTTGCCGAACGGCTCGCCGAACGCTCCGGTCGCTATGATGAATATCGCCTGCGTCACATATTCGTGGCGATCGGCCCGGACCGGAACGGCCATATCCGCACGGAAACCCAGGCGCGTGCGCGTGCAGCGGAGCTTTATGCTCAACTCGCGCGTGGAGCGGATTTCGCAAAGCTCGCCGAAATGGAGTCGGATGATCTTGAAACCGCCGAGGATGGGGGCGCGTTGTCCTCCATGTTCGGTGTGTACATGGCGCCGGAGTTCTTCCCTGCCGTGCATGTTCTGAAAACCGGAGAAGTTGGCAGGCCGGTTCGCGGAGCATCGGGATATCATATCATTTGCCTTGACGAGCGCATCGTCGCGACGATTGCGACAGCTCGATATCTTGTCACGACCGATATCCGGGCCGAAAAACTGCCTGCACTGATAAAAGAGGCAATCGGTGGATCGGCCGGATAATTCAAGCTTCCGAAGAGGCGAGATCTTGGGATCCGCCCCCCTGTTTCAGCATCCGTCATCGACGACCGTCGGCGAACGGCCACCGCTTCGGGCAGCCGATCGCGCAATGGCCTGCCTTCCTCGTCCGCTTTCCTCGCACTGAAAAAAAAGTGGTGAAAATGGGGGACCGGTTCCGGTTGCCCAATATTATAGGATCATATTTTTAGGATGAACCGTTGAGACCTTTGGTCCTGCGACGGTTAACCGCAGTCGAAGGTCCGATGATACAGAAAATTGTTCGCGCGCGCAATGTGCGCATAGCTCTCGTCGTCTGCTTGCTTGCGACGGGCGCCTGGGGGTTTGCGCCTTATGTGCTGAGCGACGTATCGACCCAAGCCGCCATCAATGCACCGCTCATCCGCTTGACTGCTGCCATGGGCGGCACCGTCGCGGCGTTGCCGGATGATGGCCGTTATTTTGCCGCGCCGACGAAGATCGACCTGCTGACGCTTTCACGGGATACGGGCGATGTCGCCGACCTGCGGGCGCAGGCGGAGCAAGCACAGGCGCAGATCGCGCTGGGCGAGAAGCAACTGGCGGAGATCCACGAGCAGGAAGCGCTCATGAAACGGCGCGCATCGGTGTTCGCCAATGCGACGACCAGACGGTTGGGTCAGGATCATGAAGCGGCCGAGGCGTCACTGGGCGGTTGCCGAGCGGATCGCGCCGAACGGATCGCCAGTTTCGTGCGCGCCCGCAAGCTCGCCGCCATAGGCTTCATGTCGCCCGCCGGGGTCGAAAAGGCGCAGGCCGCCGTTCTGGTGAAGGACAGCGATTGCCTTGCCGATGCGGCAAGAAGCCGTTCGCTTCAGACCATCCGCCTCGCTGCCCGGTCAGGCGTGTTCCTGGGCGACGGCTACAATGACGCCCCCTATGCGGTGCAGCAGGCAGACCGGCTGATGCTGCAACGGCAAGGCATCGAAAGGACGCTGGCCGACGCGAGGGCACAATATGCGCAAGCGACGCGACGCCTGCAGGACGTCCAGGCGCGCGCCAGCTACGCCGCGCCGGCCGGCACGCTGGTCTGGTCGATCATGTCGAGCCCGGGCGCGGCCATTCGCGTGGGCGACCCGATACTCGACCTGCTCGATTGCCGTCGTCGCTTCGTCCAGGTGGCCCTGCCGGAGAATAAGGCGGAGGTCATCGGTCCTGGCGATCCGGCCGATATACGCTTGATCGGCTCCGATCGCTGGCTGAAGGGAAAGGTGGTCAATATCACCGGCGCGGCTGGCCGCCGCCGCGAGGACCTGCTTGCCGCCACCACCTACTCCCTGCCCGGCGGGCGGGAGATCATGGTCGACGTGGCCCTGCCGGCCCCCTTGCCCAATGAACTCAACGCCAGCCGCAAATGCGATGTCGGCCGCCTTGCGGAGGTGCGGTTCAGCCGCGGGCTGTGATGGATCTGCCAGGCGTTGCTCTGACCGCGCCGTTCGCGCCACTGGCCCTGGTCGCCGGCGGACTGATCCTCTTCGGCAAGGTGCGCTACTGGCGGCCTGGTATTATCGCGACAATGGTTGCGATGATCCTCTATTATCTGCGCTGGCGCCTGATGGATACCATTCCCTGGGGCGGTTCGGCGTGGGAGCTGGCGTGGCCCCTGACCTGCTTCCTTGTCGAGACGGCGGCCCTGTTCGACGCCGGCATCCTCTTCGCGATCCTGGCCCGGCCGACCGATCGCTCGGCGCAAGCCGATGCGGGAGAGGCGCGGTTGCGCGCGCAATGGGCGGCCGATGCCGTTCCGTTGCCGGCCGTCGATGTCTTCATCGCGACCTACAACGAACCGCGCGAGGTGCTGGAAAAGTCCATTCTCGGCTGTCTTGCGCTGGACTGGCCGGACCGCCGCGTCTGGGTGCTGGACGACGGGCGGCGGCGATGGGTCCATGATCTGTGCCTCGCCAAGGGCGCGGGCTATATCACCCGGCCCGACAACCAGGGCGCCAAGGCCGGCAACATCAACCACGCGCTCGGCTTGACCGACGCGCCCTACATTGCCGTGTTCGACGCCGATTTTGTGCCGCGCCGTGATTTCCTGCTGCGCACCATGGGCTTTTTCGACGAAGCGAGGATCGGGATCGTCCAGATTCCCCACAACTTCTACAATCACGACCCGATGCAGACCAATCTGGGGCTGCAACAATCGATGCCCGACGACCAGCGCTTTTTTTTCGAGGCGATCATGCCGGGCCGCGACGGCTGGGACGCGGCCTTCTGCTGCGGCTCCAATTCGGTGACGCGGCGCGCGGTCTTCGACGGCATCGGTGGCGGTTTGCCCGAAGGCTCGATCACGGAGGATATGCTGCTGACTCTTGCCAGCTTGCGGCGGGGCTATGTCACGCGCTATCTGAACGAACCGCTTGCCCATGGCCTGGCGCCTGAAAGCACGGCTGCCTTCTTCGTCCAGCGGCAGCGCTGGGCGCAGGGTGCGATGCAGATCCTCTATCTCCGGCACGGCCCGCTGGGACCCGGCCTGAAGCTGCGTCACCGCTTCCTTTTCCTGCCGACCGCGTGGCTGACGCAAGGGCTGCAATCGATGTTCACGCTGCTGACGCCGGTCCTCTTCATGCTGTTCGATCTGTCGCCGATGGAGCATGTCGATCTTTCCAGCCTGTGTCATTATCTGTTGCCGCTTATCGTCGCGCTGATCGGCGGCATCACATTGCTTGCGCCGCGCCGCTATTATCCGATGGCGGCGCGGATATTGGGCATGTTCCAGGCTTTCCGCCTCCTGCCGGTCGTGCTCCAGACGCTGGTGCGGCCCAAGGGCCTCCTGTTCAAGGTGACGCCCAAGGGCGCGAATGCGGCCGGCGGCGCGTGGGAAAGCAAGGTACTGACAGCGGCGCTGATGCTGATCGGGATCAGCATGGCGGGCCTCGTCATCAACGCGAACCCGGACTACCGCATCGTCGCGCAGGAGGGGCTGCTGCCCATCGTCGCCCTCTGGACGATGATCAATATCCTGCTGCTGCTATTCGTCGCCATGATGTGCCTCGAAAAGCCGCGCATCCGGGGCGAGGAGCGCTTCGCACTAAAGCAGCCGGTCACGCTGCTGGGCGAAGACGGCCGGATGCTGACGTCGGCCAGGGGAGACATCTCCATTTCAGGCGTGGGACTGGAGTCCGAGGGCGATGCGGATTTCCAGGTCGGGGACCAGGTCCAGGTCGTCCTGCCGGATGTCGGCGTCGTGCGCGGTTTCGTCCGGCGAACGGGGCGGCGGATCGGGATAGAATTCGATTTCCAGGCGGAAGAACCACGCGACCGGCTGATCGTCACGCTGTTCACCGGCCGGATCGACATGAATGCCCAGCGCCCGTCCTCCGGCGCGGTGGCCGCAGCCATTCTCAGGCGCCTGTGGCTGGCCGACCTTCGCGCAGGCGTCGCCGTCAGGCCCGGGCCCGGATCCGTGTCCGTGGAGGAAAAACTCGTGCCGGCCTCGCGCCTCATCCCTCCTGGCGCCGGAAGGCTTGCGAACCGGCGGGAAGAGCCCGGTCATACGGCCGACGTCGGCAGTACTATGCCGGCGCTCCATTAGAGCGGGATGATGTTAGATGGATTCAAGTTGCCTCCGTTCGTTTCGAGCGAAGTCGAGAAATGGAAGCGCAGTTCTTGCTGTTTCTCGACTTCGCTCGAAACGAACGGATCAACGTAAAGTCATCCTACTCTAAGTGTTTGGTCCCGTCATTTGATGGTGCATCATCCGCGCAAGCATGGAAGGATGCGCTATGGGACAGATTTTACACGGGAGCGCCCGCACGACGGAGGCAGTCCGTCGAGCGATACAACATAGTCAAGAGAGCCTGAGGGTCTTGGCCAAGCGGTACGGCATCAACCAGAAGACCGTCGCCAAGTGGAAGAAGCGCACGGCGGTCAAGGACTTGCCGACCGGGCCGAAGGATGCCCATTCGACGGTGCTGGGCATCGAAGAAGAGGCGATCATCGTCGCCTTCCGCAAGCACACGCTGCTCCCGCTCGATGATTGCCTCTACGCCTTACAGGCGACGATCCCGCACCTGACGCGCTCGTCCCTGCATCGCTGCCTGCAACGCCATGGGATCAGCCGGTTACCCGAGGTGACGGGCGACAAGGAGCCAAAGCGCAAGTTCAAGACCTATCCGATCGGCTACTTCCATATCGACATCGCCGAGGTGCAGACCGCCGAGGGCAAACTGCGCCTCTTCGTGGCGATCGACCGGACCAGCAAGTTCGCCTTCGTCGAGTTGCATCGCGAAGCTGGCAAGATGATCGCCGCCCAGTTCCTGCGCAATCTGATCGCTGCCGTACCTTACGCCATCCACACCGTGCTGACCGACAACGGCATCCAGTTTACCAATCAGGCGCGCCACAAATACGCCTTCCACCATATCTTCGACCGGGTCTGCGATGAGCATGAGATCGAGCACCGCCTGACCAAGATAAAGCATCCCTGGACCAACGGCCAGGTCGAGCGGATGAACCGGACGATCAAGGAGGCAACGGTCAAGCGTTACCATTACGACAGTCATGCCCAGCTGACCGCCCACCTCCATGACTTCATCAACGCATACAACTACGGTCGTCGCCTCAAGACGCTGCGCGGCCTCACCCCCTACGAATATATCTGCAAAACCTGGGCAACCGAGCCGCAGCGCTTCAGTCTAAACCCGCACCATCAAATAACGGGACCAAACAGGTAGCAGCCACATTCAGGCCCTTGTTCGACTTGAAACGACCATGTCTGCCAATATCGGGCGGGCAAGGCGGTGGTTTCGATCGCAAGCAGTTCGCAAAGGCTTGCCTGCGCATATCGCGTCGCATAGACGTTGATATTCCAGATCATGGACAATGGTGTCGCCGTCAGCGTCGGTTCCCGGTCACCGGGGCGGCTTCTCCCGTTTCCGTCCCGCTTATTTTCGCGGCGTGAACAATATTGCCGCATCAGGTAAGGATTTCAGGATGAACATATTGGACAGCAAGGATAATGGCCAGCCAAACGGCGCTTTGCCATTGAAGGTTATCCAGTGGGGCGCGGGCTATGTCGGTGCCCAGGCATTGCACTATATATTGCAATCATCCGAACTTGAACTGGTGGGCGTGTGGTGTCACAGCGACGACAAGGTAGGGAAGACTGCGGGCGAATTGTGCGGCCTGCCTGCTGGTGGTCCCCGGGCGATGCAGGACGGCGCCGCGCTGCTTGCGATGGAAGCGGATTGCGTGGTGTACATGCCGCGAGACCCGCTTGGCGATCCGTCGCTGCCCGATGCGCCCGCCGGCATCTGGTATCGTGAAATTCTTGCCATTCTCCGGTCGGGCAAGAATGTCGTGACGCCGCTGGCTGCGGGCATTCATCCCGGCCATCTGGCGGACGGACGGGGCTTTACCAGCGGCATCGAAGAGGCGTGCCGGGACGGCGGTTCGTCGATCCTGTTCACCGGCTTCGAACCGGGGTTCACCGACATGCTCGCCTGCATCATGTCGAGCGCCGTCGGCGACGCCCGCTCGCTGCGAACCTGGGAAATCGTCGATTATGAAAGCTACACCGCGGTCGATACGTTGCGCGGCATGGGCTTTGGCATGCCGCCGGAGGCGTCGCAGGCGATGGAGGGCGTGCTTTACACAATGTTCGGGGGCATGCCCTATCTGATCGGCGAGGCGTTGGGGCTGTCGATTGACAGGATCGGCGTGCATATCGAGCCGTGGGTCGCACAGGAGGCCTATCAGGCGTCCGGCGGGCTGGAAGTGCCGGCCGGCACTGTCGGCGCGATAAAGTTCAAGGTCGCCGGATATCGGGGCGACGTGGAGGTCGTGAGCGTCAACCATGTCAATCGCATCGGCCAGCATATGGCGCCGGAATGGCCCTATATCGGCAGGGACGGGGGTTATCGGGTCGAGATCGACGCTTTCCCGCCTTTCGTCGGCGAATTTCCCATGGGGGGGGACGGCGGGACCGGCACCACCTTTGGCGATGCCATGGCGATGACCGCCGGCCGGGCGGTCAATGCCGTGCCTTTTGTGGTCGCGGCGGCTCCTGGCTATCGGACGCACATCGATCTGCCTGCCGCCAGCGGGCGGGCCACCGCGCGCCGCTGATCGGAATGACGGCGATGCCGTGGCGGGCGGGCCCCCATGGGCGCGCTTTGCCACGGCCATCGCCCGATCCGACGCATCTTCTGTCGGCATCGCCTGTCAGATGCGACCCGTCCCCGCGACCCTGGGCAAGCGCTCGGGAAGCAGCCAGACCAGTCCGTCGCCGGCACGTGCCGTCATGGGCTTGCAGTCGCGCCTGGTGGCGTCACAGCGGCTTAAGGTTAGACAGGTCCCGGGCGGAGTCCAGTTCTTTTCCGTCAAGATGATTGCAGCGCTTATGTCGATGTGCTTTGGTTCGCTCACACATGGTTTCCATGCATCCATAAAAATTTCGGGAGTGGAAGATGAGTTTCAAGGTTGATCTGACCGGGAAGGTCGCGGTTGTGCTCGGCGCGTCGGCGGAGCTGGGAACCGGATGGGCGGTTGCCGAAAGGCTTGCGGAGAACGGGGCCAAGGTCGTGGTTGGTGCTCGGACATTGCCGCCGCTCGAACGGCTGGCGGCGAAGATCGGAGGCAAGGCCATCCGTTGCGATGCGGGCAGCGAAAGTGACATCAAGGCGCTGGCACAGGCGGCGCTCGACACCTATGGTCGGCTCGATATCGCAGTCAATTCCGCTGGGCAGCCGGTCCTCAGCACGATCGAGGACATGACGCAGGAACAGCTGGACACCGCTGCCCGCGTGAACTTCTTCGGTCCCACATTCTTCATCAAATATATGGCGCAGGCGATGGGCTCCGACGGGTCGATTGTCTTCATTTCGTCCATGTCCACGACCCATTGCACCCTGCCGCACGGCGCCTATGCCGCGGCGAAATCGGGGGCCGACTGCATGGTCCGCTACGCCGCGATGGAATTCGGACCGCGCAATATTCGGGTCAATTCCATTCTGCCGGGTGCGATCCGGTCGGACATGGCGAAGGAGGCGTTTGAAAATCCTGCGTTCGAACGGGCCTATGCGCGGGAAGTGCCGCTCGGCCGGGTGGGCGATCCCGGCGATTTTGCCGATGCGGTATTGTGGCTGGCGGGGCCGTCCTATGTGACTGGACTCAATCTTCAGGTGAATGGCGGCAACCAGTTGACGCGCTTCCCGAGGATCGACGAACTCAGTGGCGGTGTGGAGGCGTTCGGATCCGGCAAGGTGCTGGGTGACCGTGATGGCGCGGAGAACGCGGCTTGATGCATGGCGCCGGTCCTCGCCCCAAATGGGGCGAGGACCGGCGCCATTTTTACTGCTGGCAACTCCCTATCGCCGCGGCCCCAGCCCCTGAAAGGCCGGCTCGATCAGTGTCGCTTCCTGCCTGATCTGCCAGGCGATATAGTCGCGGATCTTCTGCCGCATCGCACCGCCGTTGTCCGGCTCTTGCTTCACGATCACCAGCGCCCGGCTGACAAGGCCGCGCAGCTGGTTGACCTCCTCCGCCAGCATGGTCAGCGTCGGATAGACATGGGGGTCACGCTGGCGGGCGAGCGTGGCCTCAGTCTCTTCAAGCCAGCTCTGGATTTCCCCGTCCGGACTGGGCCGTCCACGGAAATATCCGGCCGTTTCCGTCAAAAGGCTTCGCACGCGGACGATCTCATCGAAGAACAGCTGCCCTTCAATATCGATTCGGTCAGCCGCGAAATTGAGCAGATGGCGGATGGTCGTCGCGTTGCTGCGATCCCTGAGTTCGGTGAGGCCGGGGATGACCACATTGTCCATCGCCTCTCCGCAACGCCGGATGACGTCGCCTGCGGTCGGGTAGATCATTACGCGTTATCCTCGATCGTTTCGTTGAGTTCTTCCAGCCAGGACGGCTGGACGGGATCGGTCAGGCCCATCGCCGCGCCCAGCAACCGCTTGCCGAGATGCGCGACTTCGGTGCCGGTCCAGACCTGCCTTATATCGGCCTGTCCGGCGTGTGAGATGGTCGCCGCCTTGCTGGAATAGATGATCATGCCAAGCGCCCGCAATGTCTGGTAGAAGCGCACATTGTCCATCGAGAGGGGAATGCCGCTGACCTCGCAATAATAGTCCACGGCCTTTTCCATGCCCCAAACATTCCGCCCGTCGCGCTCGATTTCGGGGATCAGGCTTTCCACTGTCGCGACATCGGATGCCGGATCGCCGATCGTCGCCTCCTCCCAGTCGCTCATGGCGACGATCACGCCGTCTTTGAACACTTCCTCGCTCAGGCCATTGGTGCCTTTGCACAAGCAGACGCGCGGGGCGACGGGCGCGATTTCGCGCAGCCAGTCCACCGCTTCGATCACGAGCGGGAAATTCTCGATACGGAAGCCTTCGAGCTGGTCCATCATCATGTCGATGAAATTGGATGCGCAATCCTGCGGTGAGGAGGGGGCGGGGAGGCGTTCCTGAAAACCCACCTTCTCCCAATCCACATTGTGCACGATGGCAAGCTTGCGCAGATGTTCCTTCGATATGGCGATGCGCAAATCGTCATATTGCGGATCTTCATCCAGAATGTGCGGGACGTTCCAGCTGCCATCCACCTTTTCGCGCACATAGAAGGGGCGGGGCACCCATTCGGGATCGTCCTCCCACCAGAGCGGGCGCGCGATCGGCACGTCCGTGTGGCTCAGCTTTTCATACATGAAATATTCCTGCTCCAGCGTCGTGGAGATGGTCGCGCCGCCCGGATGATCACCCCGGAAAATGACCGATGTGATCGGCGCATCCGGCGTCAGGCGATAGTCGACGAACCATGTGACGCGCGAGGAGCCGCGTGAAAACCGCTGGTCGTGCACCAGTTCGGTTTCGGGTCCGAGTCTGTGCTTGAGATAGGCCTCAAGCGGATGATTCAAAAGATGCATATGTGCCTCTTGTTCATGTTGTCCCGGTGCGTCGGCGGGCCGGGAATGGTTTGTATACGTGCGCTATCCCGTCCCGGCTTGTTTGAGGGATGGGGCGAATGGTCAATAATCGACCTGCAACTCCGCCCCTTCGGGTCCTGCGGCGATCAGGTCGGACGCCGCCTTGATGAAGAGCGGGAAGTGATAATGGCCGGTATAGGCCAGTTTCAGGTCGGTCACCTCGCCGGTCTGGAACTTGCCCATGGCCAGATTGGACGCCGACGCGTTGCGGACATGTTGCCACACGCGGAAGAAATGCAGGCGTTGCGCATCTATGTCCGGCCCGCCTGCGGCCCGGTAGGCGCGCATGACATCGCCCCACATGGCGTCGCCCAGCGCGTTGCGTATCGACCCCATATCCTCGGCCGGATCGCCGATATGCGCAAATTCCCAATCGACCAGCGCCGACAGCCTGCCCTCGTCGATCAGCATGTTATGGAAGCCGACATCGCCATGCACCAGCACTGGGTGTCCGGGCGCGTCGGGGATATTGTCCAGCACCCAGCCATACAGCGCCATCAGGGTCGGAGAAGGATTATGGGCGTTGGCGCGGAACAGGTCGAGCCAGCCCTGAACGTAAAGGCGGGTGGCTTCGTGGATCGACATGCTCCACCGATCGACGCGGATCGAATCGGTCAGGTCGCCCAGCTCGGTGAGCGGCGGTAGGCCATGTAGGCGCGCCACCCCGGACGCGAGCACGTCGACCAGTTCCCCAGACAGGGCCTGGGTGGATTTGAACACATTGCCCCCTGTCTTGCCCAGCGACATGCGCATGACGAAGAAGTCCGGGCCGGGCAGCAGTCTATGTTCCGTATCCAGCCACAGCGCATCGGGAGCAGGGAACCCATGGCCGAACGCCGCGCGGATGACGGGATATTCATTCCGCACCCGGTGGCAGTCATTGTCTGGTAGCGGCACTCGGGGGTCGCGCCGGATGACCAGCGCGCCGTCGACCGCTCGACCTTCCACCGAGACAAGAATGGTCTGTTTGCCAAAGCCGCCCGGCAGCGGCCGGAAACTTGCTACCTGAAGATCGGGTTCGCCGAAACGGTCGCGCAGATAGGCTTCGAATCTGTCTTGCGTGATCCGCTCGTCTCGCTCATCGTCCGATGCGTCATCGGCTTGCGTCAGGCTGCGGCGATCGGCGACCTCCCACTGCGCTAGCAAGCGGGTGAGTGCGGTCTTGTCATTCCCGTCAATGGAGGTGGCGGTGCTTTGGGCGAGCACGGTTTCCAGTTGCGCCGTCAGCCGGGCGAGGGTGTCGGCGGGGTCGGCGGCGCGTACTTGCCTTGCCTCCCGCGCCTGTGCCTGCAATTCCATGAATTGCGGGTTTGCCGCCAGCGAGGCTATCGCCGCCAGCCTGTCTATCACTTCTGTCGCGGCATCGAGGCGCCGCGTGGCCAAAGCCTCCCCGCCCTTTTCCCGTACCTGAAGCAGGCGAACGGCTGAAATCGCGCTCTGGCCGATCGATGCCTCGGACAATTCTCCTGCAAAATGGTCCGAAAGTTCATTCGTCAGCGAACGAAGTAGCGCAAGGGCCGAAACATGCATCTATATCTCCTGTGTTCAA
>DATEDR010000118.1:0-2496 GCA_035281605.1 Sphingobium sp. | reverse complement strand
CTTTGAGGAGCCGGGCTGGTTCGACCGCGCAAAGTCTTTTGTCCTCGGCATCGATGCCGCGATGCTCAAGATGGAGACGGTCTTTGACTGGCTCGATCAGGGCCCGAACGGCGTGTTCAACCGCGTCGTGTTCCAGCGCTTCGTCGATGCGCAGGAGCGGCGCCGGAAACGCACCGCCGACATGATGCGCCAGCTCGAAGAGGCGCGGATGGAGATCCCCGAATCGATCCGCAAGCGTTGGGGTCAAAAGGTCACTCTGACCATGATCGACCCGGACACTGGCCGCCCGGCGGTCATGACGCGCGACAAGCTGATCGCCATGGCGCTGAACATGGGCAATGAGGGCAACGCCCGCAAGCTGGCCGGCGGCTATCGCTGGAACGAGCAGGCGATCATGGATGCCCTCAATGCCGAGCTGAAGCCGGAGGAATGGGCCTTCGTTCAAAAGACTTGGGACATTGTCGATACCCTTTGGCCCGACATCGCCGCACTGGAGCGTCGCGTCAACGGCGTGGAGCCAGACAAGGTCGAGGCCCGCCCACTCATGACGACGGCGGGCGAGTTGCGCGGCGGCTATTATCCTGTCGTCTATGATCCGACCCGCTCACTCGATACGGAACGGCAGAACGCAGTCAGCGGCGATCGCCTGTTTGAAAGTGGATACCGCCGGGCCAATACCCGCGCCGGATCGACCAACGAACGAACGACCGTTGAGCGGCCGGTGCTGCTCTCGCTGGCCGTCCTGTCACGCCATATCGGCGAAGTGATCCACGACATCACGCATCGCGAAGCCGTGATCGATTCCCATCGCTTCCTCAATGACAAGCGGGTCATCAAGGCCGTGCGGGATACGCTGGGCGAGCAGATCCAGAAGCAGTTTAACCCCTGGCTCCAACACATCGCCAACGAGTTCGCCTATGATGCGCAGGGCATGGGATCGGTCGAGAAGCTGGTGAAGGGCCTCCGCACCAATGCCACCTTTGTCGGCATGGGCTACAGAGCCTCGACGACGCTGATGCAGATCGCCGGTGTCTTCAATACCGCCGAGCGCATCGGTTCGCGTTGGGCAGTGGAAGGCGTGTATCGCTTCGCCAGGTCACCGATCGAGACCATGCGCTTCGTTCTGGAGAACAGCCAGGAGGTCGCCGCGCGAACCGAGACGCTCGATCGCGACATTCGCGATGCCATCCGCCGGGAGCAGTCGAAGCTGAGCGCCCTATCCGACGTCAAGCGGTTCGGCTTCTACATGATCGGCATGATGGACCGCTTCGTTTCGACGGCAGGATGGATCGGGGCCTATAACAAGGGGCTGGCCGAAGGCATGACCGACCGCGACGCCATCGCCTTCGCCGACAAGGCAATCCGAGAATCGCAGGGCGCCGGCGCGGCGAAAGATCTGGCCGCGATCCAGCGCGGCAAAGGTGCGGCGGGCGAGGCGGGCAAGCTGCTGACCATGTTCTATAGCTACATGAGCGCCTTCTATCAGCGCCAGCGGACCCTTTCGCGCGACTATGGCACGGCCTTCCGCACCGGATCAGTGCAGGATTTCCCCGGCCTGCTTGCCCGGACGGTTATGCTCTACTTCATTCCTGCCATCGCGTCCGAACTGGTTGCGGGTCGCGGGCCGGATGATGATGAGGATTGGACGCAATGGATCTTGGAGAAGGTCGGTCTGGCCGCGCTCGGTCCTATCCCTGTTGTGCGTGACATCGCGGGCGGGATCGCTTCGGGCTTTGGCTACAACTTCACCCCGGCCAGCGCCGTGGGCAATTCAGTCGTGAACGCGGCGAAGGACATCAAGCGCCTGGTCGACGGTGAGGAGACGAAGCGGGCGACGCGCAACGTGCTGGAGATGGCTGGCTATCTGGGCGCGCCTGTAACGGGTCAGATGGCGGCTTCCGCACAATTCCTTGTTGATGTGGGCGCTGGTGACCAGCACCCGGAGACGTTCGGCGATTGGTGGGAGGGGATCACGAGAGGCAAGATCAAAGATCAATAAACGGGGAGCTTCTGCTTCACCTCATCCAGCCCAGCCACTGCGGCCTGCGCCTGGACGTAAGCGTCATATGCTTGCCCGCCAGCATCGTCGGCTGCGGCTTGGACATCAGCAAGGCGCCAGAGAATGATGCCCTGCAAGGCGATGATGACCAACGCCCACCAGTTAATCTTCTTCAGCCGGTCTTTCACGGCGCGATGCAGTCAAAGCTCGCTTTATAGCCACCGAAGCGGCTAAGCCGTGCGGCTTTGCCATACTGCTTACAATGACGGTCCGCGAGCGGTAGCGCATCGGCCTCATTCCAAACATTGGTGACGATGACAGAGACCTCGTTACCTCGCACCTGCTGACCGTTCAGGCCGCCATAGATGTTGTTCGGGCCGGTCGCGCATCCGGCGACGAGCAGTGCTGCGAAGGCAAGAGCCTTGCGATTCAATCCCCTATTCATTCGACAGCTCATAGCACCTCCTCGCGGGCTCCCTCAAGCACTGTGCATTCCG
>DATEDR010000117.1:0-2177 GCA_035281605.1 Sphingobium sp. | reverse complement strand
GGCAAAGGCCTGGGCCCACCAGTTGAAACCCAGCGTGTCGTGCGCCGCGGGGCCGCCATGCGGGAAGAGGAGCACGGGTAGATTTTTCGCTGCGCGGCCCGGTGGGAGCGTCAGGACAGCTGCGATTTCCGCGCCGTCGCCCGCCTTGTAGCGAATCATTTTGACAGGACCGACATGGGCCGGCTGAACCAGATAGGACTGGCCGAGCGGCCGGGCATCGCCCGTCTTGATGTCGACCAGCCACCATCTTTGCGGATCTTCCCCACCCTCGGTCGTCACGATCAGCCTGTCGAACGCATTGTTCCAGTCGATCAGTGTAACGGCATTGCCCGGAAATGCTTTCAGCGTCGCATCGACGATCTTCTGGCGGCGCGCGTCAAGGAAGCGGTAGGTGGGCATGTCGCCTGCCAGAGCATAGCCCATGAAACGACGGCTGCGCTGGTCGAAGAAGCTGCGCTCCACGCTGATATCGGCCAGTACTTCCTTTGCCTCTCCGCCGGCGAGCGGTACTTCGATCCAGCGGCTTTCGCCCTCTTCGTCCGCCACGGCATATATCAGGGTGTTGTCTACGCTGCCCAGTCCAACGAGGCTCACATCGCCCGTCTTGCTGATGCCGGTTGCGATCTTTTGACCCCTGCTGTTGCGGATATACCAGCTTCCGGATTGCGAGACATAATCGAGCGTGGCGCCAACCGTGCCTTCCGGGGTGATGGTCCAGCTGCGGTAGACGCCGTCGTCGGAACGAGCGGCGATCTTGCGGGGCGATCCCGTGTCCAGATCTACTTCGTAGAGCACGGGCTTGGTACTGACGAGGCGGGGTTCCGTCTTTCCGTCGAAGTCGCGGGTGATCCCGCCGAAATATCCGTACCATTTCCCCCCGTGCTGACTGACCCCGTAAAAGTTGCGTACACCGCCGGTGATGAGCTTGCTCTTCTCGAAAACGGACCAGGGCTTTTTGCCGTTCAGGGGGATGACGACGGCGGAATATAGCTCCGCCTTGCCGGTCGTGAAGCCGATGCCAAGATTGGCCGTGTCCGACTTGTAGACGAGGACGCGGTCCTCACCGATCCAGTATATTCCCCGGACTTTAGAATCGTTCAACGGAACGGCGAGGAGTGGCTTGTTGTCCCGATCGATCACGATGAGCCGGCGCTCGTCGCCCACCATGCCCGTGATCGCGATCCTCTCCCCGGAGGGGGAGAGGGTTGCATCTTCGAATCCCGGGAGCTGGCCGTACACCGAAAGCGGTGGGGGGGCTTCAGCGCGTGCCCCGGTATGGCCGACCCCGAACAGTGCCGTCAACATAAGCGCAAAAGACGCAAAAACAGGCTTCATGCAATTCCCCCAATCCCCGCCGGCAGCTTAGGATGGTGGATGGCCGCCTGTAAATAAGCCGTTGCTATAGATAGACTATCCGGTGGCTATCACTTCGCCCTTCTTGCCATCACTCCGCCAGGAACATGTCCGGGTCGAGCGCCATCAGGCTCTCCGCGCCGCCCTCTATCTTGCGGCGCAGCGCGCCGGCGTCGGGCATGATGCGCTCGGCGAAGAAGCGCGCCGTGACAAGCTTCGCTTCCATATAGCGCGCATCGCCTTCGCCTGCCGCGATCATGGCCGCCGCCGCTTTCGCCATGCGCAGCCACATCAGGCCCGTCGCGACGATGCCCATGATGTGCATATAGTGCACCGCGCCGGCCCCCGCATTGTCGGGATTTGTCATCGCATTCTGCATCAGCCACATGGTTGCGGCCTGCAACTGGCCGCTGGCCTTTTCCAGCGCTTCTGCGACGACGGCGAGCTTGTCATTGCCCTTGGCGTCGGCCACTTCTTCCGCGACGATCTTCAGAAAGGCCTGAAGCGCGCGGCCGCCGTGCATCGGCAGCTTGCGCCCCACCAGGTCCATCGCCTGCACGCCGTTGGTGCCTTCGTAGATCTGGGCGATGCGCGCGTCGCGCACATATTGCTCGACGCCATTTTCCCAAATGTAGCCATGGCCGCCGAACACCTGCTGGCACATGACGGCAACGTCGAACCCCTTGTCCGTGCCATAGCCTTTCAGCACCGGGGTCAACAGTTGCACCAGATCGTCGGCCTGCTGCCGTTCCTCTTCCGTCGCGGCACGATCGGCCAGGTCGACCTGCAGCGCGCCCCACAGCATCAGGGCGCGCAGACCTTCG
>DATEDR010000116.1:0-8365 GCA_035281605.1 Sphingobium sp. | reverse complement strand
TCGGCCCAATAGAGGTGCATCGGGTTGTCGACCAACAGCTTGCGTTGTAGCTCGGCTGTCCGGGCGATGCGTGGGATCATGTCAACCAGTGCGCCATCGTCGGGGATGGCATCCTGCATATTGGGGTGCGGCCAGTCCGTGCCCCACAGGACGCGATCGGCGTAAGCATCGACCAGCGGCGCGACGGCGCTGGCGAAATCGTCCCAGGGCGGGCCGTTGTCGTCGAGCCGGTCGGGGCAGGTCACTTTGGTCCAGATGTCAGGACGCGAATCGAGCAAGGTGCGGAAGGCGCGCATGTCGGGTCCATCTGGTCCCTGCGTCACATCCGGGCGGCCCATATGGTCGATGACGATGGTGGTGGGGATGGCGTCGAGGAAGGCGCGCATCTCCTCCAATATGTCCGCCTCGAAATAGACGACGACGTGCCAGCCAAGCTGTTTCACGCGGGCGGCGATTTCAAGGAACTTGTCCTTTGGCGCGTCATCGACCAGTCGCTTGAGGAAGTTGAACCGGACGCCGCGGATGCCGCCTTCGTGCAGCCTTTCCAACTCGGCATCGCTGATGGCGGGATCGACGACGGCGACGCCGCGCGCCTTGCCGTTCGATTTCGCGATGGCATCCAGCGTGGCGCTGTTGTCGGTGCCGTGACAACTGGCCTGGACAATCACGTTGCGGGCAAGGCCCAGCCGGTCGCGCAGGGCGAACAGCATGTCGGGGCCAGCGTCGCCGGGCAGATATTTCGCCTTCGCGCTGAAGGGGAATTGCGCCATCGGGCCAAAGACGTGGCAGTGCGCGTCGACGGCGCCCGGTGGCGGAGTGAAGGCGGGTGTCGAGGGGGCAGCGTGCCAACTGATGATGCGATCGCTCGTCATGCGAAAATCTCTCCGTCCATCAATTTGCGTGCGGTGCGCAGCATGGCCGCGCTGGTGACGGCGCCGGTGTCGTCCAGTTCCATGACGCAGGTCGTCTCGCCGGTCGGATGTTCGACCGAGAGGGTCTTGCGCGAACCATCGGGAATGTCCGCAACTTCCGCCGCGGGCGATCCTTCGATCAGGCAGGCTGTCGCCACGCTGACCGCGCCGAGGACGCCGATCGAGGCATGGGCGCGGTGGGGGATGAAGCTGCGGACCGTCACGGCTCCGCCGTTGCGGGGCGGGGCGACGAGCATCATCTTGGGCACCGACTTTTCGCGCACATCGCCCAGATTCATCCGCTCGCCCACAGCCAGGCGGATTTTTTCTATCCGGGCCTTGAGCGCATCGTCCGTGTCCAGCGTGTCGCGGTCTTCATAGCCGGTGACGCCGACATCCTGCGCCTTCATGACGACGCAGGGCATGCCGTTGTCGATCAGGGTGACGCGGACGCCCTCCACTTCGTCAAAGGCATTGCCGGTGGGTAGTAGCGCGCCGCAGGAGGAGCCAGCGGTGTCGCGAAATTCAAGCGGGATCGGCGCGGCGCTGCCGGGCACGCCGTCGATGCGCGCCTCTCCATCATAACGGACCATGCCGCCGGGGGTCTGGACCGTGGCGATGGCGATCTGGTTCGTATTGTCCATGTGGATGGTGACGCGGGTTTCCTGGCGATGTGCGGGGACGAGGCCGCGCTCGATCGCAAAGGGACCGATGCCCGCGAGAATGTTGCCGCAATTCTGCGCGTCGCTGACGATCGCTTGATCGACGAAGACCTGGAGGAAGAGATAGTCGACGTCGGCGCCCTCCCGCGCCGATTTTTTAATCACCGCCACCTTGCTGGTCAGCGGATCGGCGCCGCCCATGCCGTCGATCTGGCGCGGATCTGGCGATCCCATGGTACGCAGCAAGAAGGCGTCGCGGGCGGCGGTGTCAGCGGGCAGGTCTTCGGCCAGGAAGTAACCGCCCTTCGACGTCCCTCCGCGTATCCACATGACGCGAGCGGAATCAGACATATTTCAAGCCCATTTCTTCCAGACGCGGACGCATATTATAGATGTCGAGGCCCAGTTCCCCTGCGGCGAGGCGCTTGCGCTTGGCTTCTTCGGCGGCTTCGCGGGCCTGCGCTTTTTCCAGAACGGCCTGCGCGTCGGCGCGTGGCACGATGCACACGCCGTCATCGTCGGCGATGACAATATCGCCCGGATTGACCAGCGCATTGGCGCAGACGACCGGCACATTGACAGACCCCAGCGTGCCCTTGATCGTGCCCTGCGCATGAACCGCCTTCGACCAGACCGGAAAGTTCATTTCCTTGAGGTCGCGCAGGTCGCGCACGCCAGCGTCGATGATGAGGCCCCGGCATCCGCGGGCCTGCGCGGAGGTCGCGAGCAGGTCGCCGAAATAGCCGTCGGTGCAGGGGCTGGTGGGCGCCAGCAGCAATATGTCGCCTTCCTGAAGCTGCTCGATCGCGACATGGACCATCCAGTTGTCACCCGGCGGCGAGGAAATGGTGACGGCGCTGCCGGCGATGCGGGCGCCGGAATAGATGGGGCGGATATAGGGGGCGAGCAGGCCGGTGCGACCCTGCGCTTCATGCACCGTTGCGACACCGCATTTGGCGAGGCCATCGATGACGGAAAGGGGCGCGCGTTCGATATTCTGGACGACGATGCCGGACATGCTCTGCCTTCTTTCGCAATAGCCTTTTTCGTATCTGAGTGGGATGGGCATTGGCGCGGGAGAGGGCAAATGCGATCTATGCGGCAACCATAATTTTTTGCTAAGTCTGGGGCATGAAGCCAGACCAGTTGAATATCCGGCATCTGGCCGCAATGGCGGCGGTGGTCGAGCTTGGCAGCGTCAGTCTGGCGACGCGGGTGGTCAGCCTGACCCAACCGGCGATCACGCAAGGGATCGCCAAGCTGGAGGCGCAACTGGGCCTCAAGCTGTTTGAGCGGCGACCGGGCGGCATGACCCCGACGCAAGCCGCGCTGCGCCTGACTCCGCGCGTCGAGGTGGCGTTGCGGCTGATCGGCAGCAGCCGGGTGACGGCGGCGCAGATCCGCGCCTTTGTGGGGCTGGCGCGGGCGGGTAGCTATGCCGGAGCGGCGAGCGACATGGGGATCGCCGAACCGTCGCTCCACCGCGCGGTAGGGGACCTGGGTCTGGCGCTGGGCCATCGGCTGGTGGACAGGCGGGGGCGGGGCCTGGTTTTGACGCGGCAGGGAGCGCTGCTGGCGCGGCGGTTGCGGCTGGCGCTGTCGGAACTGCGATCGGCGCTGGACGATGTGGCCGAATTGCGCGGGTCGGAAATCGGCAAGATCGTCGTGGGGGCCATGCCGCTGTCGCGTGCGCGATTGATCCCGGACGCGATCATCGCTTTCCATGCGCGCCATCCGCAGATTGACGTCGCGGTGGTCGAAGGGTCGCATGCGGAACTGACCGCGCCGCTGCGCGATGGCGAAGTGGACATGATGGTGGGGGCGCTGCGTGATCCCTCACCCGGCAGCGATCTGGAACAGATGCCGCTGTTCGCAGATACGCCCGTCATCGTGGCGCGCGCCGGGCATCCCTTGGCGGCGGGGATGCGTGTCGAGGATCTGCGCCGCTATCCCTGGATCGTGCCGCCCGAAGGCACGCCGCTGCGGTTGTTGTGGCGGCGTATGTTCGCGGCGATCGGCGGCGACACGCCGCGCGTGCCGGTGGAATGCGGATCGGTGATGACCATCCGCCAACTGTTGATGCAGGGCGACTTCCTCACCCTGTTGTCGGCGGACCAGGTGGTGCTGGAACTGGAGGCGGGATGGCTGGTGGAGGTCGGGCCGGCGCCCGGCGACGTCAGCCGGATGATCGGCATTACGACACGCTCCGACTGGCGGCCGACCCGGATGCAGCAGCATTTCCTGACGGCGCTGCGACAGGTTGCGGCGGCGCAGCTGTAGAAGCGTCTATTCGCCTTTTCTTATAGCATGTCACTGGATTGGATTGGCGGCGGGCGACCATCGGGTTCAAGGAACGGACATGGAGCAGCAAGTCGGTCTGATAGGGTTTGGCGAGGCAGGGTCCACCTTTGCATCCGAAGGGGATTGGGGTGCCGCCGCGCATGTGTTTGATATCAAGAGTGACGGTGCTGATACGCGCGCGGCGCTGCTGGACGCCTATGCCGCCGCTGAAATTTCACCCGCTTATGCCCTAGGCGATGCGCTGCAAGGCATGGGCCTGATCCTGTCACTTGTGACCGCCGATCAGGCCTTGGCGGTAGCGGAAGCCGGGGCTGCCTGCATCAAGCCCGGCGCACTCTATTGCGACCTCAATAGCGTGGCCCCCCAGACCAAGCAGGCAGCGGCCCGCGCCATAGAGGCGGCGGGCGCGCATTATGTCGATGTGGCGGTGATGGCCCCGGTCGATCCGGCGCGGCTGAACGTGCCGTTGCTGGTGAGCGGGGAGCGGGCGGAGGTTGCTGTTGCGGCGCTCTCCCGTCTCGGCTTTGCGAATATGCGGATCGTGGGCGCTGATGTCGGCCGCGCCTCCGCCATCAAGATGATCCGGTCCGTGATGGTCAAGGGCATGGAGGCGCTGACCGCGGAATGTATATTGGCGGCCGATGCGGCGGGGGTGCGGGCCGAAGTGCTGGCCTCGCTGGACGCCAGCGAGAAGGCGAAGTCGTGGGGCGAGCGGGCCGACTATGTTCTCGATCGGATGCTGGTGCATGGCCTGCGCCGCGCCGCCGAAATGGAGGAAGTCGTCAAGACGCTGGAGGGGCTGGGTGCCGGCGCGGACCTGACGCGCGGCACCGTGACACGGCAGCGCGCGCTCGGGGCGCTGGGCGTCAAGGCTCCGCCCGAAGGGCTGGACGCCAAGGTCGCCGCCATCACCCAATATGACAGCAATATCATAGGAAAGGCCGACGCGGCATGAGCTTGATAATCGACTGCCACGGCCATTACACCGTATTGCCCAAGGGGCATGATGCGTGGCGGGAAGCGCAAAAGGCGGCCCATAAAGCGGGCGAGCCTGTGCCGCCCTATCCCGAGATTAGCGACGATGAAATTCGCGAGACGATCGAGGCGAACCAGTTGCGCCTGATCAAAGAGCGCGGGGCGGACATGACGATCTTCTCGCCGCGCGCGTCGGCGATGGCGCCGCATGTCGGCGACGCAGGAATCGCGAAGGAATGGGCGACGCGCTGCAACGACCTGATCGCGCGGGTGGTGGGGCTGTATCCTGACATCTTCGCAGGGGTCTGCATGTTGCCGCAATCGCCTGATGCCGACATGAGCAACTCGATCGCGGAACTGGAACGCTGCGTGACCGACCTTGGCTTCATCGGTTGCAACCTCAATCCCGATCCGGGTGGTGGTCATTTCAAACATCCGCCGCTGACCGACCGTTATTGGTACCCCTTTTACGAGAAAATGGTCGAGCTGGACGTCCCGGCGATGATCCATGTGTCGGGTAGCTGCAACCCGGCGATGCACGCGACCGGGGCCTATTATATCGCCGCCGACACCATCGCCTTCATGCAGTTGCTGGAGGGCGATTTGTTCGCTGATTTCCCGACGCTGCGCTTCATCATTCCGCATGGTGGCGGCGCGGTGCCCTATCATTGGGGGCGTTACCGGGGGCTGGCGGACATGCTCAAGAAGCCCGACCTGTCGACGCATCTGATGAACAATATCTTCTTCGACACCTGCGTCTATCATCAGCCGGGGATCAATCTGCTGGCCGATGTGATCGAGAATAAGAATATCCTGTTCGGATCGGAAATGGTCGGCGCGGTGCGCGGCATCGATCCGACGACAGGCCAATATTTCGACGACACCAAGCGTTATGTCGATGCGCTGGAGATCAGTGATGCGGAACGCGCCGCGATCTTCGAGGGGAATGCGCGCCGCGTCTTCCCGCGTCTCGACGCGCAGTTGCAGGGGCGTGGGCTATGACCAGTGAGAAGCCCGGGACCAGTGAGAAACCCGGACGGCAGGATATCCATGACTATCTGGCCGAGCTGGAGGATATTCCGGGCACGCGGGTCTTTACGACTGCGCGGGCGCGGCAGGGATATTGGCTCAACCAGTTCGCGATGACGCTGATGAAGCCGGAGAATCGCGCGCGGTTCAAGGCGGATGAGCGGGCCTATCTCGACGAATGGCCGATGACGGAAGTGCAGAAGCAGGCCGTGCTGGACCGCGACTATAATGCGGCGCTGGATGAGGGCGGGAACATCTATTTCCTCGCCAAACTATTCTTCACCGATGAAATCAGCTTCCTGCAGGCGGTTGGCACGATGACGGGCATGAGCGCGCAGGATTATCAGGCGATGATGATCGCGGGAGGCCGGTCGCCGGTCGGCCTGCGGTCCAAGAAGGATCCTTATTGATGGCGCGTATCACCGCTGGCGTTGGGGCCAGCCATGTTCCGGCGCTGGGCGCCGCGATCGACCATGGCAAGACGCAGGAGCCTTATTGGAAGGACTGTTTCGCCGGCTTCGACTGGACCCGTGCCTGGGAGGCGGCGGAAAAGCCCGATGTCGTGATCCTGGTCTATAACGACCATGCCAGCGCCTTTGACATGAATATCATCCCGACCTTCGCGATCGGGTGCGCCGAGCGGTACAAGTCCGCCGATGAGGGCTGGGGACCGCGTCCGGTGCCCGACGTGATCGGCGATCCTGATCTGGCCTGGCACATCGCCCAGTGCTGCATCCTCGACGAATTCGACATGACCATGGTCAGCAAGATGGATGTCGACCATGGGCTGACCGTGCCCTTGAGCCTGATGTTCAACCAGCCCGAGGCATGGCCGTGCAAGGTCGTGCCGTTGGCGGTCAATGTCGTCACCTATCCGCCGCCGACGGGCAACCGCTGCTGGATGCTGGGCGAGGCGATCGCGCGGGCGGTGGAGAGCTATCCGCAGGACATCAACGTCCAGATCTGGGGCACGGGCGGCATGAGCCATCAGTTGCAAGGCGCGCGCGCGGGGCTGATCAACGCCGAATGGGACAATCGCTTCCTTGACATGCTGAGTGAGGGTGACGGGCAGGCTCTGCGCGCCATCCCGCATATCGAATATCTGCGCGAGACGGGGTCCGAAGGTATCGAAATGGTCATGTGGCTCATCATGCGCGGGGCGCTGGGGCGCAAGGTCAAGGCGCTGCATCGCCATTATCATGTGCCCGCTTCCAACACCGCGGTCGGGCATATCGTGCTCGAACCGGTGGCCTGACATAGATTGCAAGGAGTAACTTATGCGTATTGCCCTCGCCGGCGCCGGTGCCTTTGGCGAAAAACATCTTGATGGCCTGAAGAATATCGAGGGCGTCACCGTCACTTCGATCATCGGGCGTGAACTGGAGCCGACAAGGGTCGTCGCGGCGAAATATGGCATCGGCCATGTGACGACCGATCTTGCCGAGACGCTGGCGCGCGACGATGTCGATGCGGTCATCCTGTGCACGCCCACTCAGATGCACGCGGAACAGGCGATCGCCTGCATGAATGCGGGCAAGCATGTCGAGGTGGAGATTCCCCTCTCCGACAGTTGGGTGGATGCGCAGGCGGTGCTGGCCAAGCAGCAGGAAACCGGCCTTGTCTGCATGGTGGGGCATACGCGACGGTTCAATCCGAGCCATCAATATGTCCACAATCTCGTCAAGGCGGGCGAACTCAACCTCCAACAGATGGATGTGCAGACCTATTTCTTCCGGCGGAAGAATATCAATGCCAAGGGCGAGGCGCGGTCCTGGACCGACCATCTGCTGTGGCATCATGCCGCGCATACGGTCGACCTGTTCGCCTATCAGGCGGGCAAGATCGTGTCGGCACATGCGATGCAGGGACCGATCCATGCCGAGTTGGGCATCGCGATGGACATGTCGATCCAGTTGAAGAGCGAAAGCGGGGCGATCTGCACCCTGTCGCTGTCGTTCAACAATGACGGGCCGCTGGGCACTTTCTTCCGCTATATCGGCGATACCGGCACCTATATCGCGCGCTACGACGATCTGGTGAATGGCAAGGAAGAGAAGGTCGACGTGTCGCAGGTCGATGTGTCGATGAATGGCATTGAATTGCAGGACCGCGAATTCATCAGCGCGATCCGTGAGGGCCGCGATCCCAATTCGAGCGTGGCCAAGGTGTTCGATTGCTATCGCGTGCTGGGCGAGCTGGAAACCCAGTTGGCGGGCTGACCAAGGCTGACGTGGGCGGCTTCAGTTGCTCACGTCCTGGCCCCGCCCGGCGCGATAGGCGCGGGGTGGCTGGCCGACATGGCGGGTGAAGAAGCGCGAGAAATAGGCGGGGTCTTCAAACCCCACCGAAAAAGCGATCTCCGTCACCGAGAGATTGGAATAGAGCAGCAACCGACGTGCCTCCAGCAAGGCCCGCTCGTCGAGCATGGCGGCGGGCGCGGCGCCCGCGACCCGCGCGCAGGCGACCCGCAGCGCGGTCGGGCTGACC
>DATEDR010000115.1:0-9196 GCA_035281605.1 Sphingobium sp. | reverse complement strand
CAGATCATCGCGGACGAACTGGGCTGCGCGCTGGAAGATATCGAGATCAAGCAGGGCGCAGATCATCGCGGACGAACTGGGCTGCGCGCTGGAAGATATCGAGATCAAGCAGGGCGACAGTTCGCTCGTGCCGATGAGCACCGGCACCTATGCGAGCCGTTCGGCAGTGATCGCGGGCGGCGTCGCGACCAAGACCGCGCGCGTGGTGAAGACCAAAGTGTTGCGCGCCGCCTCCCTGCTCATGGACGTGCCGATCGACGATCTGGATGCATCGGGCGGCATCATCCGCGCCCGATCGTCCAACGCGACCATGACCTTCAAGGAACTGGCCAATGCCGTTTACATGCAGATGGGCCGCATCCCGCACGACAAACGGGAAGATCTGACGGGTTCGGAATCCTACGACCCCTATCTCGGCACTGCCTGTTCCTCCTGCCATGTTGCGGTGGTGGAGGTGGACCCGGAAACCTACGGCGTGCGTGTCACCGACTATGTCGTGGCGGAGGATTGCGGGCGGATCATCAACCCGATGATCGTCGATGGGCAGGTGCATGGCGCGGTCGCGCAGGGGATCGGCGCGGCGCTGCTGGAGGAAATCCATTATGACGATGACGGCCAGCTGGTAACGGCCAGCCTCGCCGATTATCTGCTGCCGCTCGCCACCGACGTGCCCGATATCGGCATCGTCCATATCGAGGCGGACCTGCCCAACAATGTCGGCGGCTTTCGCGGCATGGGCGAAGGCGGCACCATCGGTGCGCCCGCCGCGATCGCCAACGCCATATCCGACGCGCTTTCGCCGATCGGCATCGAAATCCAGACCCTGCCCGCAACCCCCGACCGGCTGTTCCGGCTAGTCGCGCAGAGCCGGGCCACGCATCAACAGGAAGGACAATGACATGACGGGACAGCTTGCAGGAAAGGTCGCTCTGGTCACCGGCGCGGCGCGAGACGTGGGACGGCAGATCGCGCTGGCGCTGGCGGCGGAGGGCGCTGCGGTCGCGGTCAACTATCAGTCGAGCGGCGACGCGGCGCAAGGCGTGGTGAAGGACATCGAAGCGGCTGGCGGCAAGGCCAAGGCGTGGAAGGCCGATGTCGGCAGCTCCGCCGACACCAAAGCGATGGTCGACGATATCGTCAAGACCTTCGGCGGCATCGACATCGTCGTCAACAATGCCGGCGTCGCCCAGCGCGCCCGCTTCCTCGAGACGACCGACGAACAGTGGCAGCGCCATATCGACATCGGCATGCTGGCGACGGTCTACACCTCACGCGCCGCGCTGCCCTATATGGTCGATGCGGGCAAGGGCGGGCGCATCATCTCGCTGGGCGGCGACAGCTCCCGCGTGGGCGAGGCGAACCTCTCCATGGCGGCCGCGGCGCGCGCCGGCACGATCGCGCTCATCAAATCGTTGGCCAAGGAATTCGGCCGATACGACATCACCTGCAACGCCATTACTCTGGGCATGATTCAGTCGGCGCACTCCGACCCGAAATGGCTGGAAGAAATGATGCCCAAGATGGTCAAGAACTATCCGCTGAAGCGCATCGGGCAGCCTGGCGACGTGGCGCCGATGGTCGCCTTCCTCGCGTCGGAAGGCGCCAGCTGGATCACGGGCCAAACCTTCAGCATCAACGGCGGCTTCGCGATGGTCTGACGGCCATCGGCGCACTGAAACTATCGAGGATCTTATGACGCCGATCTATATAATCTCCGCCGTGCGGACCGCCATTGGCGACTTCGGCGGCAGTCTGAAGGATATCCCGCCCGCGCAATTGGGCGCGGCGGTGATCGCCGAAGCGTTGAAACGTGGCAATGCCTCTCCCGACCAGGTCGGCCATGTGGTCATGGGCAATGTCATCCCCAGCACAGCGAAGGACGCCTATCTGGCGCGCGTCGCCGCGATCAGCGCGGGCCTTCCGGTCGAAGTGCCGGCGCTGACGCTCAACCGCCTCTGCGGATCGGGGCTTCAGGCGATCATCTCGGCGGCGCAAATGCTCGCGACGGGCGATTGCGACATCGCCGTCGCGGGCGGCGCGGAGTCGATGTCGCGCTCGCCTCATATCGTCAGCGCGGCGCGCTTCGGCCAGAAGATGGGCGATGTGCAGATGACGGACGCCCTACTGACGGTTCTCAGCGACCCGTTCGAGGGCATGCACATGGGCATCACCGCCGAAAATGTCGCCCGCGACCATGGCATCAGCCGGGAAAGGCAGGATGAACTGGCGGCGGAAAGCCACCGCCGCGCCGCCCTCGCCCAGTCGGAAAGCCGCTTCGCCGAACAAATCTTGCCCATAGAGGTCAAGGCGAAGAAGGGAACGCGCCTGTTCGACACCGACGAACATGTTCGCGCCGAAACGGACGTGGCCGGCCTGGCGACGCTGCGCCCCGTCTTCAAGAAGGACGGCAGCGTCACGGCGGGCAATGCGTCGGGCATCAATGACGGCGCGGCGGCGGTGCTGCTGGCATCGGAGGCGGGTGTCTTGCGCGCCGGCCTCGATCCCTGGGCCCGGATCATCGGCTGGGGCCATGCCGGAGTGCAGCCCGACCGCATGGGCATCGGCCCGATCAAGGCGGTTCCGATCGCACTGGACAAGGCCGGGCTGTCGCTCGACCAGATCGACGTGATCGAATCCAACGAAGCCTTCGCGGCGCAGGCCTGCGCGGTGGCGGACGTGCTGGCCTTCCCCCCGGCAAAGGTCAATCCGAATGGTTCGGGCATCTCGCTCGGCCATCCGGTCGGCGCGACCGGAGCGATCCTGACCGTCAAGGCGCTCTATGAGTTGGAGCGCATCGGCGGCCGCTATGGGCTCATGACCATGTGTATCGGCGGCGGCCAGGGCATTGCGATGGTGATCGAAAGGCTCGATCGGAAAGGCTGACCCGAGTTGCGCAGACTGATCCGCCCGCACATATAGCATCTGCGCGAATGACGGGGGCCGTGCTGTCGATCTTAAAGGCACGGCCCTCCGTATCCCGCGCCAGAAACGAGGTGAAGTCATTGTCCGCGTCCCAGCTTGTCCGCAATTGTTCCGTCGCCCGGACAATCGACATATTGTCTGACGCCTGGTCCTTTCTGGTGCTGCGCGAATTCTACATGGGCGCGCGCCGCTTCGACCAGATCCAGACGGTCCTCCACTGCCCGCGCAGCACGCTGAGCGACCGGCTGACCCGCCTCATCGATGCGGCGATATTGCAGCGTGTGACGACGCCCGCCGGCCGCCCCGAATATCGGCTGACGGAACGCGGGCTCGATCTCTATCTGGTCATGCTGGCGCTGCTCCGCTTCGGCGACGATCATCTGGCTGGCGAGGACGCGCCGCCTCTGCGGCTGCATCACATCAAATGCGGCCATGACTTCCGACCGCAGACGGTCTGCTCCGAATGCAAGGAGCCCGTCACCGCGCTTGAGGTCAGTTATCGTGACGGCCCTGGGGCGGGCCAATCGCTCTCGCCCCATCTTCCCCAGCGCCGCCGGTCGAGCAAGGCCGGCGCGTTCGAGCGTGGCCGGCCTTCGTCGGTGTCGCGCACCGTCGCGATCCTCGCCGATCGCTGGTCCTTCCTAATCCTGCGCGAATGTTTTTTCGGCGTAAAGCGCTATGACCAGTTTCAGGAGGCATTGGCGATCGCGCCCAACATTCTTGCCAACCGGCTCAATACTCTGGTCGCCACGGGCATATTGGCCAAGCATCCCTATCAGACCAATCCGCCCCGTTTCGAATATCGGCTGACGCCGACTGGCCTCGACCTCTATCTGCCGCTCATCCAGATGCTGCGCTGGGGCGATCGCTGGATGGACGGTCCCCCGCCGCTCATCCTGACGCACCGGAAATGCGGTCGCGATTTCCAGCCGCTGCTGGTCTGCGACCATTGCCACGGCCCGATTTCGCCGCGCGACGTGCGCTACGTCCTGTCCTATCATCCGCCCGAAGGCGCCGTCGGCCGCGCCCTCATTCCGTCATGATCGACGCGGCACCCTATATGCTCGCCGCCGACACGGACGCCCTGCGCGCCGCCGCGTTCGACGGCGCGGTTCTCTGCACGCTGGTGGGGGTGGAAGGCGGATTTTCCCGCAGCGTCGGCGCGCAGTTCGCGGTTCGGCCGGACGGCTCCACCGTGGGCGACATGACGGGCGGGTGCCTGGAAGCGGCGCTCATCACGGAGGCGCAGGATGCCCGCGCGATCGGCCGGGCACGCAGCGTGCGCTATGGCCTCGGCTCCCCCTTCATCGACATCCGCCTCCCCTGCGGCGGCGGCGTCGACTGTTTCATCGATCCCGCTCCCGACCGCGTGCTCCTCGCCGACGCGCTCGCCCGGCTGGAGGCGCGCGCGCCTGTCGCCCTGTCCTTCACGACGAAAGAGGGCAAGGCGGACTATCGGCTAGAAGCAGCGCAGCCTGGCCGCGTCTCCGGCTTCGAGGAAGATGGCGGCCGCTTCACCCGCATCTTCCATCCCCGCCTGCGCCTGCTGCTGCTGGGCATCGGCCCGGAAATGCACGCGGTCGCCCGCTATGCCCAGGTCCATGGCTGTCAGGTGGAAAGCTTCTGGCCGGCAGGCAGGCAGGGAATGCCGCCCCGCGCCGAGCCGCTATGGCTCGGAAGCCCGCCCGACCTCTCCGTCGATCCCTGGACCGCGATCATCCTCCTCTTCCACGAACATGAGTGGGAATCCGGCATCCTGCCCTGGGCTCTCGCATCCGACGCTTTCTTCGTCGGCGCCATGGGCGGCGCGCGCACGTCCGAAGGACGCCAGGCGGAGTTGCGGCGGCTGGGGGTCAGCAACGCGGACATGGCGCGCCTGCACGGGCCGATCGGCCTCATCCCCCATGTAAAGGACGCCCGCACCCTGGGGCTCTCCATCCTGGCGCAAGTTGTCGCACATTATCTTGATCTGCTCGTCCCCGCCGAGAGATAGGGCCGTCCACCCCTCCCTCTGAATAGATGTTTCCCGAGAGCATATCGAGAAACAGGGGTAGCCATGTCACAATTTGACCTGAACGACGGACAGCTTGCCATCCGGGAAATGGCCCGTCGCTTCACGGCGGATGCGATCACGCCGCATGCGGCCGATTGGGATGAAAAACATGTCTTCCCGCGCGACACGATCCGCGCGGCGGGCGCGCTGGGCTTTGGCGGCATCTATGTATCGGAGGAAGCGGGCGGCATCGGCCTGGGGCGGCTGGAATCCGCGCTCATCATGGAGGCGCTGGCCTATGGCTGCCCGTCCACCAGCGCCTTCATCTCCATCCACAACATGTCGGCCTGGATGATCGACCGCTTCGGCGGACAGGCGGTGAAGGACAAATATCTCCCCACGCTCGTGCCGATGGAGCATGTGGCGAGCTATTGCCTGACCGAGGCGGGATCGGGCTCGGACGCCGCCGCGCTCAAGACGAAGGCGGTGCGCGAGGGCGATCATTATGTCGTCACCGGTTCCAAGCAGTTCATCTCCGGCGGCGGCGAGAGCGAGGTCTATGTCGCCATGGTTCGCACCGGCGGCGAGGGGCCCAAAGGCATCAGCTGCCTCGTTATCGAGCGGGACATGCCCGGCGTCAGCTTCGGCGCGCCAGAACGCAAGCTGGGCTGGCATTCGCAGCCGACCGCGCAGGTCAATTTCGACGGGGTGCGCGTGCCGGTGGAAAATCTCGTCGGTGCCGAGGGCGAAGGCTTTCGCATCGCGATGATGGGGTTGGACGGCGGACGGCTCAACATCGGCGCCTGCTCGCTGGGCGGCGCGCAGCGCTGCATCGACGAGGCGGTGCAGTATACGAAGGACCGCAAGCAGTTCGGCCAGTCGGTCGCCGATTTCCAGAACACACAGTTCATGCTGGCCGACATGCAGACGGAGCTGGAAGCGGCTCGTTCGCTGCTCTACGCCGCCGCCGCCAAGGTGACAGAGAATGCGCCGGACAAGACCCGCTTCGCCGCCATGGCCAAGCGTTTCGCCACCGACACCGGATCGTCGGTGGTCGACCGCGCACTCCAGCTGCATGGCGGCTATGGCTATCTGATGGACTATCCGGTCGAGCGCTTCTGGCGCGACCTGCGTGTCCATTCCATCCTGGAAGGCACCAACCAGGTCATGCGCATGATCGTCGCGCGGGACATGTTGCGCTGATCCGCATCGCCTGACTTCCGATAGGTTGTCGCGACGCGCTTTGCGCCGATGGTAGACCCGACACAAAAGCCATGATGAGACGACAATGGATTTCTCGCTGACGGAAGAACAGGAAGCGTTCCGCGACGTGGTGCGGCGCTGGGTCGATGCTGAGGCGCCCAAGGACCTCATGCGCCAGCTGGAGGCGGACGAGGAAAATTATCCCTTCCCCCTCTGGGACAAGCTCAAGGAACAGAGCTTCTTCGGGATCGGCATCCCGGAAGAATTTGGCGGCCTGGGCGGCGATGTCATGACGCAGATGATCTTCGCGCGTGAACTCGCCCGTACCGCTGGCGGCCTGATCTGGACCTGGGGCGTCACCTCCTTCGCCGGCGCAAAATCGGTTGGCCTCTACGGCACGCCTGAACAGAAGGAACGCTGGCTGCGGCCGATGGCGGAGGGCAATCTGCGCGTCGCCATCTCCGTGACGGAACCTGACGGCGGCACCGACGTGCTGGGCGCGATGAAAACCAACGCCGTCAAGGTCGATGGCGGCTGGAAGGTCAATGGCGCCAAGATGTGGACGACCGGCGCCAAGGTCGCCGACCGCCTGCTGCTGCTCGCCCGCACCGACAAGGATGTGGAGAAGCGGCATCAGGGCCTGACCCTGTTTTTCGCAGACGCCAAGTCGCCGGGCATCACCGCCTCCCTCCTGCCCAAGCTGGGCATGCGGGCCATGGGCTCCTGTTCGGTCACGTTCGACGATGTGTTCATCCCCGACGAGGACGTGCTGGGCGAGCCCGGCAACGCCTGGTACATGATGCTGCCGACGCTCAATAACGAGCGGATCATGGTCGGCGCGCAGTGCCTGGGCGCCATGGACGGCATATTGGAGGATGCGCTCGCCTATATGAAGGAGCGCAAGGCGTTCGGCGGCATCATCGGCCGGTTCCAGATTCTCCAGCATTATATCGCCGACATCGCGACCTGGCAGAAGACTACCGAGCTGCTGCTCTATTATGTCGCCAGCCTTCAGGCTGCCGGAAAGCAGTGCGGGGTCGAGGCCAATATGCTCAAGATGGTAGCGACCGAAAATGCCGTGAAGGCGGCGGACCTCGGCATCCAGATCATGGGCGGCATGGGCTATTCGGCGGAAACCGACATGCAGCGCTATTGGCGCGACCATCGCATCCTGCGCATGACGCCCATTTCCAACGAGATGGTGCGCAATTCCATCGCCGAGAGCCTCGGCCTGCCGCGCTCCTTCTGACCTGCGCGCCGTTCTGAAAAGGTGACGATCCGTGCCCGATAGCGACGATCTGCCGCCGCCTCCCAAGGTCGCCGGGATTCGGCTGGACGGCACGGAAAGCTACATTATCTCCGCCGAGGACAATGCCGCGCTCTGCCGATCGACCGGGATCGATCCGGCGGGCGACGGCACAGCGCACCCCATTTATTATTATGTCGCAACCCAGGTCGCCATGGGCAAGAACGTGGCGGGCCTCTGCGCCGCCTGCGACTTCGATGTCGATGAGGGCCCGATGATGGGCAGCAGCGAGGTGCGCTTTTCGACGCCGCTGCGGACCGGACTCCCCTATACCGTTTCCGGCGAGATATTGGGGCTTGAACGCAAGCGCAGCCGCAAGCTGGGCGTCATGGATGTGCTGACCTACCGCCTGCGCCTCCACGGCCCGGACGGCGGCGCGGCGCTGGAAACCGACAATGTCTGGGTCTTGCCACGAAGGGAACTGGCATGAGTTATGCCGTGGGCGATGAACTGCCGCCCTTCATCATCGAAGCCGTCGATCCTGAAGCCATGAAGCAATGGGCCGTGTTCCTCGCGGACCCCAACCAGATCCATCTCGACGTCGAATTCGTCAAGGCTAGGGGGCTGGGCGACCGGGTCATCAACCAGGGGCCGATCAACGTCGCCTATATGATCAACTGCCTGCTGTCGGCCTTTCCCGGCGGACGGATCGAAAAGATGACCTCCCGCTTCCTCGACAATGTCTATGGCGGGGAGAGGATCGTCGCTAAGGGCGTGATCGACGCAGTCGAAGATAGCCGGGTCCATTGTTCCCTTACGTTGGAAAGCGTCGATCGCGGCATCGTCAACTCGGCGAGCGCGACAATCCGGTTGCCCTGATCCCGCCTCACACCAAAACCTCATCCTGAACCTGTTTCGGGAGGCCGGCAAAGAAAACGGCCAAGCCGAATCCCCACATGCTCCAGCGGGCGATCCCCTCAAAGGGAAGATCGCCCGCTAGAGGGCGTCACCTCAAGGTTTGTGCGCCAGACAACGATTTGCCGGACATTGTGGGAACATAGGCGTCAGGCGGCGACGCGGAGATACTGGTATAGGGTTTCACGGCTGATCCCCAGGTCGCGGGCGATGGTGGCCTTACGTTCGCTGGCGGCAATGCGGCGGAGTAGCTCGGCGACCTTATCGTCAGAGAGGGACCGTTTCCGTCCGCGATAAGCGCCGCGTTGCCTGGCAAGCGCAATTCCTTCGCGCTGCCGTTCCCGGATCAAGGCACGCTCAAATTCGGCGAACGCGCCCATGACCGAAAGCATCAGATTGGCCATGGGGGAATCCTCGCCGGAAAAGGCAAGGCTCTCCTTCACGAACTCGATGCGGATGCCTCTCTTCGTGAGAGACTGGACCAGCTTGCGCAGATCGTCGAGATTGCGCGCCAGTCGATCCATGCTGTGCACCACGACGGTATCGCCCTCGCGGGCGAAGGCGAGCATGGCGTCGAGCTGGGGCCGATTGATGTCCTTGCCCGATGCTTTGTCGGTAAAGACCCGGTCGAGCGACTGACCTTCCAACTGGCGATCGACATTCTGATCGAATGTGCTCACCCGGATGTACCCGATCCTTTGACCTTTCATCGTCACCCCCGGTCAATCTGTCAGGTTGAAGTCTATGATGCCACGCGACAGGCGTCAACAAATGCTTGTCTCGATCCTATCCTGACAGAAATTGCCGGGCCGCCTGACGTCCGGTTAGGCTATACTCCAGATTGACGCTAGCCTGCTGCTCAGGATTCGGATGGAGGCAGCATGGCGCGGCGGCGATTATTGACCGGGGAAGAACGG
>DATEDR010000114.1:0-4267 GCA_035281605.1 Sphingobium sp. | reverse complement strand
TCGACAATGTTTTCCTGGCGCACGGCGACGGGACGGAAGGCTGGCCGGACATGGCGCCGTTCGACGCGATACTGGTCGCCGCCGCGGGACCGGCCGTGCCCCCGCCGCTTCGCGCGCAGCTCGCGATCGGCGGACGGCTGGTCATGCCCGTCGGCGGCGCCGGCGAGCAACGGCTGGTCCGTCTGGTGCGGACGGAGGAGGACAGGTTCGCGCTGGAGGCGCTCGAAGCGGTGCGCTTCGTCCCGCTGATCGGAACCCACGGCTGGCGGGACGAGCCCGGATGAGGCTTACTCCCTGAATGTCCCGCGCGATTTGGGTGCCGGACCCTTTCCCGGCGGGACCACGGCAAGGGTCGCGGCGGCGTCTGCGCCATAGAGGGCGGCTGCGGCCTGCAGCAACGAAGCGGAATAGGCGGGCCGGCTCGCTGAGCGGTCGGCGTCGGTATATACGGGCATGAAGCCTCCTTGTCCGGCGGCAAGCACCGGAATGACAGGATGGATGGCGCGAGCCCTCCGTGCGAACCGTCTGAGGTCCGCGCCGGTCCCGCGCTCCCGAATGACAGCCTCGAAGCGGTCAGTGTGACGATTGTATCATGCGCATCGTTTCATTCCCCGGTCCTGGTTGGGGGAACACGATCCTGGCGTCGTCGCCCTGGCATCGTGCGCTTTAGCCGTTCGTAACGCGGAGCAAGCTGCATCCCGATCAAAAGCCGCGGGTCTGTGCCGATTGTCATCTGGCGCGGTGACCAGCCACGCCATCACAGGCAATCTCTATCTATCCAATAGAGAAATAAAAGGGAACTCAGTTTTGCTTGGGGCGGGTCAAGCCTGGCTGTCCACGCCAACCCGCCACATTTTTCAACTATTCACCTTTTCACTTTCCACTCGCGAAATTGCCCGCCACCGCGAAGCTGCCGATATCGTTGCGCCCGCTCGGTTCTTCCCGGGCCTGCAATGCCTCTGGCAGCACCGACTTGTCGGCCCGCCGGCCGATGGCGACGGCCGCTTCGATGCGGAAACGGTCCGGCACGCCCAGCTCGCTCCGTGCCCGATCGAAATCCACGCCAGTCATCGCATGGCTGTGATACCCCGACCGCGTCGCCTGCAGCGCCATCAGCGCCCAGGCCGCGCCCGTATCGAAACTGTGGCTGTGCGACGGCTTCGCCTCGTCCGATCCGGGCGCGCTCATCAACGTGTCAGACAGGATGTAGATCAGCACCGACGATCGTTCGACCCAGGCCTGGTTGAACGGCAGCAGCAGGTCGACGAAACGCCGCCAGTCGGCACCGTCGCGATGCGCGTACAGGAACCGCCAGGGCTGATAGTTGAACGCGGACGGCGCCCAGCGCGCCGCGTCGAAAATAGTGTCGAGATCCTGCTGCGGCATGGAGGACCCGTCAAAGGCGCGAGGGGACCAGCGTTCGACGAACAGCGGCTCGACGTCGCGCGTCACCGCGCGGGAAGGCGTAATCATAGAATCTCCCAACGGTTTTTGTGGAGGACAGTCATGCTGACCGGCTGGCCTTATATGGGTCAAGCCGGCTGTCGGACAAGGATCAGCCTTCAGGCAAAGGCGAAGTCGAGGCCGATGTCCGCGGCGGGTGCCGACTGGGTCAGGCGGCCGACGCTGATGTAGGTGACGCCTGTTTCGGCCTTGGCCCGGATCGTCTGGAGCGTGACGCCGCCCGACGCTTCGGTCGGCACGCGCCCGTCGACCAGCGTGACCGCGCCGCGCAGGGTAGGCGCGTCCATATTGTCGAGCAGCAAATGGGTCGCCCCCGCTGCGAGCGCGGGTTCGATCTGATCGACGCGGTCGACCTCGACGATGATGCGCTCTATCCCGGCGGCGGCGGCGCGGCGCACTGCTTCCTCGACTGATCCCGCGACGGCGACATGATTGTCCTTGATCATCGCCGCGTCCCACAGCCCCATGCGATGGTTGGTCGCGCCCCCCATGCGGGTCGCATATTTCTCCAGCAGGCGCAGGCCGGGAATGGTCTTGCGGGTGTCGAGCAGGGTCGCGCCGGTGCCCAGTATCGCATCGACATAGTCGCGGGTCATCGTCGCGATGCCCGTCAGGTGCTGCACGGTATTGAGCGCCGATCGCTCGGCGGTAAGCATCGCGCGCGCCCTGCCCCGTATCCGCATGACATCGGTGTCTGCGGCGACGCGATCGCCATCCCGCTTGAGCAGTTCGATCTCGACAGCCGGGTCGAGCGCGCGGAAGAAGGCCGCGGCGATTGGCAGGCCCGCCAGCGTCACCGCGTCGCGGCTGTCCATCACGCCCTCGAAGATCGCGTCCTCCGGGATTACGGCCTCGCTGGTGACGTCGCGAGACTCAGGGCCAAGATCCTCCGCCAGGGTGGAGGCTACAAAGGCGTCGAGGTCGAAGCCGGGGAGGGAGAAGGTCATAGTGCCGCCCTGAAGGTTATCGTCATGCCAGCGAAGGCTGGCATCTCGGGCGGCTGGTCGCGCTATTCTGCCTGAGATCCCAGTTTTCGCCGGGATGACGTATTGAGTTCGAATCCCGTGTGCGCCTTTAGCGGTTGCCCACGTCCCCCTGCCCGATCGTGCCGCTCGCCATGTCGAGCATGCGGTCGAGGCTCTTCTTCGCGGCGAGGCGGAGATCTTCGTCCATCTCGATGCGCGGCTGAAGATCGCGCAACGCGAGATAGAGCTTCTCCATCGTGTTGAGCGCCATATAGGGGCAGATGTTGCAGTTGCAGTTGCCATCGGCACCCGGCGCTCCGATGAAGCTCTTTTCCGGCACGGCCTTGCGCATCTGATGGATGATGTGCGGCTCGGTGGCGACGATCAGCGTGTCGCCACCCATCGTCTTGGCATATTGCAGGATGCCGCTTGTCGACCCGACATAATCGGCATGATCGACGATATAGGGCGGACATTCCGGATGCGCCGCGACCGGCGCGTCGGGATGCTCGGCCTTCAGCTTCAGCAGCTCAGTTTCGCTGAACGCCTCATGGACGATGCAGACGCCCGGCCACAGCAGCATGTCGCGATCGAATTTGCGTTTCAGATAACCGCCCAGATGCTTGTCGGGGCCGAAGATGATCTTCTGCTCCTTCGGGATCTGGCTCAGGATCGTTTCCGCCGAGGATGAGGTGACGATGATGTCGGACAGAGCCTTCACCTCTGCCGAGCAGTTGATGTAGCTCAGCGCGATATGATCGGGATGCGCCTCCCGAAAGGCCTTGAACTGGGACGGGGGGCAGCTGTCCTCCAGGCTGCAGCCCGCGTCCATGTCGGGAAGGACGACGATCTTCTGGGGCGACAATATCTTGGCCGTTTCCGCCATGAAGCGAACGCCGCAAAAGGCGATGACCTCGGCATCCGTTTCCGCAGCTTTGCGCGACAGTTCCAGGCTGTCGCCGACGAAATCGGAAAGGTCCTGGATTTCGGGTTTCTGGTAATAATGGCCCAGGATGACGGCGTTGCGCTCCTTGCGCAGCCGGTCGATCTCCGCGCGCAGGTCGATCCCCTGCGGGATTCCGGTGATGGCGTTCATGTCCCTACTCCTCGACGGGCCTTGGTTCGGCGCCCCTAGCGGGCGGCGCGGCGGTTGGCCAGTATCTGTTGCTCCATGTCCCGTTCAGCGCAGCTGCCAGCGCCCGTCCTGCGTCGCGGCGGCGATGCCGCGCCCATCCAGGTCGATCAGATGCGCGAGGACCGACCGACCCGCGGCACTGTACAAGCGCGGGTCGACGCCCTTGTACATCTCCGCCACCATGTCCGGGATCTGCGACGCGCCATTGCGTTCAAGGAAACGCACGATCTGCCCCTCGCGTTGCTTGCGATGGCCCATCATGCCGCGCACCAGCCGCTGAGGATTTTCCACCGGTTCGCCATGAGCCGGATAATAGACCTGGTCCTGCCGGTCGAGCAGGCGCTGCATCGATCGCATATAGTCGGTCATGTCGCCGTCGGGCGGCGAAATCACGCTGGTCGACCAGCCCATGACATGATCACCGGTGAACAGCACACCCTCCTCAACCAGCGCGAAGCAGAGATGGTTGGACGTATGGCCGGGCGTTTCCACGGCTTCGAGCGTCCAGCCCTCGCCCTCCACCTTCTCGCCGTCGGCAAGGATGCGGTCGGGCTGGTAGCCGGGGTCGAAGGCGGCATCGGCGCGCGGTCCGTCATCTTCCAGCGTCAGCGGCGCGCAACCGATGATCGGCGCGCGCGTCTTCTCTGACAGCGGACGGGCGGCGGGGCTGTGGTCGCGATGGGTATGGGTGCACAGGATGGCG
>DATEDR010000113.1:0-42638 GCA_035281605.1 Sphingobium sp. | reverse complement strand
AATATGCGGACGGTCCCGCCCAGCGACCCCTCGCCGAACAGCGTTCCCTGCGGCCCGCGCAATATCTCGACCCGATCGAGATCCCATGCCCGCACGTCCGGGGCGATCGGCACGGTCACGCCGGTGAAGGGCAGGTCATCCAGATAATAGCCGTTCTCATTCGAACCCAGCGTGGTGGATACGCCGCGGATGGTGATCTTCTGGGAACCGTCGCCTCGATCATAGGTCCCAACGCCAGCGAATTCCTGCAAAAATTCGGAGATGTTCCGCGCGCCCCGGCGTTCCGCCGCCCGGCCGCTGGCGGCGGATACCGACACGGGGATGTCGATGGCGCGCTCTTCGCGCTTGCGGGCGGTGACGATGATCTGGGAAGGTTGTTCCTGTCCCAGCGGCTGGGCATGTTCGGCCGGCCTGTCGCCATCGATGGGCCGTATGATGAAGATGTCGAGCCCGGGCCGGGCGAATGTCAGTCCGCTGCCTTCCAGAAGTTGGCGCAAAGCCTTTTCGGGTGGCATGGTGCCGCGAAGGCGCTTTGACCTGCGGCCATTTACGGCTGCCGCATCGAAGGCCACCTGCGATTGCGCGGCCCGGGCGAAAGCGCGAAGCGCCATGCCCAGTTCCTGCGGCGGGATGTCGAAGCTGGCCGGTCGGGTCTGGCACCATGCCGGTGAGGGAGCCGACAGCGCCGACACCAGACATGCCCCGACGAGCAGCCCACGACCGTGCATCAATCGTCCTCGTCCCCGACAAGAGGCGGCAGGCATCCGTTCATGGCCGGGTCAGCAGCACCTTTCCGTCCCGTTGCTCGGCCTGGACCCCATTGAGCTGGCGCATGGCTTCGAGGAAACCCCGGGAGTCGCGGTCGTCGAACAGGCCCGTCACCTTGACCCTGGCGGCTTCCGCGTCCGCCACGACCAGTGGGCGTGAAAGATAACGGTTCATTCGCTCGACCGCCAGCGACAGCGGCTCGTCTTCGAAGCTCAGCTGCCCCTCGCGCCAGCTGGTCTTGAGGTCCACCGGGTCCACGGATGCGGCGCCCGGACCCTGCGCGGGAAGGACAAGTTCGCTGCCGGGCTTCAGCAGTTCGTCCATCGCCGTCCCTTGCCTGCTGCCGGTGATGGACTGGCCGTCCTTGTCGAGCACTGCGACACGTCCCTCGTACAGGACGATATGCGCTTCACCCCCGACCTTTTCGACGCTGAACGACGTGCCGGTGGCGACGACCATCTTGTCGCCCACCACCACCGTAAAGGGTTTGAGCGGGTTGTGCGCGACGTCGAATTTGGCGCGCCCCCTGTCCAGGACAAGCATGCGCCTTTTGCTGTCGAAGCTGACGTTGACCTGCGTATCGGCATCCAGCGACAGGCGTGACCCATCCTGGAGCATCGCGACCCTCGTTTCGCCGATCCCCGTCTGATAAGCCTTCATGGCCGGCAGGGCGAGCCAGACTGCCATCACCAGCGCGGCGGCCAACGCGGAGGCCAGCATCCCCCACCGCCGCCAGCCGAACGACTGCGGCTTTTTCCAGCGTCGCGCGCTCGCGGCCCGGTAGCGCTCAAGCCCCTCCGATCGCATGCGCACGACCTCGGGCGTGCCCGCAATGGCTTCGGTGACATCCCAGACCTCGGCGGCGCGCTGGAAGGCTTCGTGGTTCTCCGGGTCCTTCATCCATCGATCCAGCTCAAGCCTGCGTTCCGGCGGCAAATTGCCTTCCGACAGCTCCAGGCACCAGAGCGCTGCTTCTTCATTGCGGTCGGGCGCGCCCATGTCCTCGACGATCCTCATGGCTGCTCTCTCATCGCGCGCGCCAGTGCCGACATGGCCTTCGCCACTTGCTGTTTCACAGCGCTTGTCGAAATGCCGAACGCCAGCGCGATATCGGCCTGGCTGATCTTCTCGAAGCGATAGAGCACGAAGATGGTTCGTGTCCGCTCCGGCAGGTCCTTCAGGGCCGAGATGGCGATCACCAACTGCTGCTGGCTCTCCAATATCGCATGCGCGTCGAGCGGGTTGCGATCCCGGTCCTGGTCGGCCAATGCCGCGTCCCGGTATCGTCCGCGCACCAGGTTTCTTCGTTGCCGGTCGACCAGCAGGTTCTGGGCGATCTGGAAGACATAGCTGTCGCCCCGCGCGACATCCTGTTCCAGCAGCCGAACGAGCACTTCCTGCGTCAGATCGTCTGCTTCGGCATGATTGCGCACCCGGCGCAGAAAATAGGCTTTGAGCGCCGGTTGCCATCGGCGCATCAAGCTGTCCGAAATATCTGCCTCGCTCGGCACGGTGGAACTGGTGTATCTCATGATCGGGTATGACGCATGACCCCATAGCAGGGACAGCGCCGATTGGATATTCGATTGTGCCTGCCGGGAAATGCGCGGTTGGTGGCGCGATATCCTTTACCGGACCTTCGGCGCTCCATCGCCCTAGCGGTTACCTGGTCTCAGACATGGAGGGTTCGCGCGGCCAGCGCGTGAGCGTCGCGATCGTGTCGGCCGTCGCCCGATATTCGTCGACCAGCCGACAATGATCCGCATACCGGCGCCTTCAACCGCATTCCCTATTTCGACCGGAAATATTGGAGCGCCACGCTGCGCTACGAGCATGATTTCGGCGGTGCGACCCTGACGTCCATCAGCGATTATCAGGATCTGCGGAAGATATTCGGCGAGGACAGCGATGCCGGTCCTTTCAATGCGATCAACTATGATACCCGCCAGAAGCTCTACCAGATTTCGCAGGAAGTTCGGCTGGCCGGGAAGGCGGATCGGCTGAACTGGATCGCCGGCATCTACGGGCTCAAGATCAGGACCGACAACGACTATCAGCTCGACGGGTCGGATATATTGGGCTTCATCGAAAATTACGGCGGGCGGCAGGCCACCGAATCGCTCGCAGTCTTCGGCCAGGTCGAATATGTCGTTCGGCCCAAGCTGACGGCCATCCTCGGCGGACGTTACAGCTGGGACTGGAAACGGTTCAACTTCTCTCATGCCGAACATGGCGTGACGGACCTCGTCTTCAATCCGACGACTTTTCCGGATCTGGCCAAGCAGACCTACAAGAACTGGTCGGGCAAGGTGCAGCTCGAATATCGCTCGGCGGGGGACACGCTCATCTATGCCGGCGTCAATCGCGGGACCAAGAGCGGGGGCTTTGGTGTCCAGGCCTTCCCGCCGATCGATCCCCAGACCCTGCCCTACGGCCAGGAAGTGCTCACCAATTACGAGGCAGGCGTCAAGCTGTCGCTGCTCGATCGCGCGGTCACGCTGGGTGCGGCCGGATTCTATTATGACTATAAGGGCTATCAGGCCTTCTCGCTGGTCGGCCTTTCGCAATTCGTGACCAACCAGCCGGCGACGGTGAAGGGGTTCGAAGTGGAACTGGGCCTCCGGCCCTATCGCGGCCTGTTGCTGAACGCGTTCGTTTCGCATCTCGATGCCAGGGTGAAGGATAATACCCTACCGGCCGGCCGGGTCACGGACCGGGATATGTCGCAGGTTCCCAGCTGGAGCGTCGGCGGGCTGCTGCGCTATGAAATCGACGTGCTGGGCGGGTCGCTTTCTGCGCAAACGGACTGGAAATATGAATCGGCCCAATATTTCTCCACCTTCAACGCACCGGTGGATTACGAGAAGGGCCGTCTCTACGGCAATGTCCGTCTGAGCTACACGACCGGCGACCGGCATTGGACCGGCGCCTTCTTTATCAACAATGTGACCGACAAGGAATACAGGCTGTACAATCTGGACGTGTCTTCGGCCGAGGGGCATCGACCAGGCAACCTACGCCCGGCCGCGCTGGTTCGGCGGCAGCCTGACCTATACATATTAATCTAATTGACCGACCGATCGGTCCGTTTTACAAGAGGGCAGGCGGGATCGGTGGCGGATTCCTGTCGTTGGTTCGTTCATGATTTTCGCCTGCCCGGCAATGTGCCATGACGGAAATCCATCGCGGCCTCACATCGTCAACTTGTCGTCGCATCCAATATTGTGAGTAAATGGCATGGGTTCCAGTCTTCTCGACCGTCGATTGCGTGTTACCGGGCGCAATACGCTGCTCTTCTACGACAAGCCGCTCGAACTGGCGCGGGGCGAGGATGTGTGGCTGTTCGACACGAGTGGTCGCCGCTATCTGGACGTATATAATAATGTGCCTCATGTCGGCCATTGTCATCCGCACGTGGTGGCCGCGATGTGCCGCCAGGCGCGCGAACTGAACATCCACACCCGTTACCTCCATGAAGAGATGGTCCGCTACGCCGAACGCCTGACCTCGACGTTCGACGACCCGCTCTCCATCGCGTTGTTGACCTGCACGGGCACGGAAGCCAATGAACTGGCTCTGCGGATGGCGCGGCATCTGTCCGGGAACAGCGGCATGATCGTCAGCGACTATTCCTATCATGGCAATTCGCTGACTTTGGCGCAGGCCACGACCGGCCTGCCCGCGCCCGAAGCGCTGGCGCCGCATGTCCGCGCCGTCACCATTCCCGACCTGCATGCCCATCCGGGCGAGGATCCCGAAGCCGTGGGCGCGGCCTATGTCCAGCGGGTCAAGGACGCGATCCGCTCGCTTCAGGAAGCCGGCCATGGCGTCGCGGCCGCGCTTTTCGACACGATCTTTTCGACCGAAGGCCTGCCGGCGGTGCCGCAGGGCTATCTCGCCCAGGCGGTCGCCGCCGTGCGCGAGGCGGGCGGCTTCTTCATCGCGGACGAGGTTCAGCCCGGCTTCGGCCGAACCGGCCAGGGCATGTGGGGCTATGCGCTCCACGGCCTGGTTCCGGATTTCGTCACCATGGGCAAGCCGATGGGCAACGGCCATCCGCTCGCCGGCTTGGTGACGACCGAAGCCATCGTCGATCGGTTCGCGGCGGACGCGCTATATTTCAATACGTTCGGCGGCAATCCGGTTTCCGCGGCGGTCGGTAACGCCGTGCTCGACGTGATCGAAAATCAGGGCCTCATCGAAAATGCCCGGGTGCAAGGCGCCTATCTGCAGGAAAGGCTGCACGAACTGATGGACCGGCACGACAATATCGCGTCGGTGCGCGGCCAGGGCCTGTTCTTCGGCATCGAGATCGTGCGCGACCGCCAATCGCGGGCTCCTGACGCCGCCTTCACCAAGCGCCTGATCAACAACATGAAGGAGCATGGCGTGCTGATCAGCCGGGTGGGACGGCATGACAATATCCTGAAAATGAGGCCGCCGATGACTTTCCAGCGGGAACATGCCGACCTGCTGCTCGCCACGTTGGACGACGTTCTGGAAGAGATGAAGAATTGACGATGACAGCAGAGGATTTCTACGCACTGGCTCCCGAGCAGCAGGCGGAACGGCTGGAGGCGCTCGCCGGGGCGGCTCTGCGCCAGTGGGACGGCGGCTGGAGCGCGCCGAAGCTGATCAAGCACCGTGAGAATGCGGTCTTTTCGGTGGAAGATGCCGACGGTCGCAAAGCCGTGCTGCGGGTTCATCGCCACGCCTATCATAGTGATCGGGCGCTTGAGGCGGAATTGGAGTGGATGCGTGCCTTGCACCGGGCGGGGGTGACGGTGCCTGCCGTCATCTCCGCCCGCGATGGCGCCACCTTCGTCCATGTCACCCATCCGCAGGTGCCGGAACAGCGGCAGGTCGACATTCTGGGCTGGGTGCCTGGCAGGCCGGTCGGTGCGATCGAGAATATGCCGGTCGACGATATTGAAGGGCTGGTCCGCACCTATGGCGCGATTGGCGTGGTGGCGGCCCGTATCCATGACTTTTCGTCCGGCTGGACCCTGCCGGATCGGTTCGATCGCCATGCCTGGGATGAAGCCGGGCTGCTGGGCCCGGATCCCTTCTGGGGACGGTTCTGGGAATTGCCGGCGCTCACCGCCGCGCAAGTCGATCTGCTCGGTCGCGCCCGCGCTTATGCCCGGGATCGGCTGCGCCAGATCGGCGCGGGGCCGGAGGTCTACAGCCTGATCCACGCCGATCTGGTGCCGGAAAATGTCTTCGTCGATGGCGATGCGCTGGCGCTGATCGACTTCGACGATGCGGGTTTCGGATGGCACATGTTCGAACTGGCGACGGCGCTCTTCTTCCTGCTCGATCATCCGGCCTATCCGGCGATCCGCGATGCCCTGTTCGCGGGCTATGAGGGGGAACGTCCTGGCAAGGCGAGCATCGACCAATTGCCGCTGTTCCTGTTCCTGCGCAGCACGACCTATCTGGGGTGGGTGTACACCCGCGCGGAAACCGAAACGGCGCGCGAACTGGAAGCCTTCCTGATCGACAGGGCCTGCAACCTAGCCGAAGAGCTGCTCAAGGAAGGCGACAACTGATTGGCGATCGGACCGGGACGGCGACGAACGGGCGCAGGATAGTCGGACATCGCCGCCGCGCCGCAAAAAGACCAATTGCGGAAAGGATGCTGCCATGACGTTGAACGAAGCCGATGGTGGAAGGGCGATGGACGCACGCTTCGCTGTCACGTCCGCCACGATATTCGGCATCGTGGCGGTTCTGGTCTTCATCATACAGCCCGGCTACGTGCAGGGCCTGGTCGATCTCGCCGGTCTGACCGGACAGCAGGCGGGCTATGTCGCGTCGGCGGAAATGACCGGCTATGCGGCAACGGTGATCCTGATGAGCTTCCTGTCGCATCGCCTGCCCTGGCGGCCCATGCTGGCGGCTTGCGTGCTGGTTCAGGCACTGGGCAATTTCATCTGCCTCTGGGGATCGGATGCATGGCTGCTGGGCACGGGCCGCTTCGTCGCGGGCCTGGGTGCAGGAGGTCTTTCGTCGCTGAGCTTCACCGCCATCGGTTTGACGCGAAATCCCGACCGGGAATTCGGCTTCTTCATCATGTGGATTCTCGCCTATGGTGCGATAGGGCTGTTCTGCCTGCCCTCCTTTTTTGCCGCGGTCGGATTGCATGGCTTCCATATGGCCGTCCTGATCGCGACCCTCGCAAGTCTGCTGCTCATCCGTTTCATGCCGGCGCATGGCCGCGTCACGATGGACGAGCATGCGCAACGCCTTCCCCTTTCGCGCTCCGTGCGCTGGGTGGCGAACCTCTCGATATTCCTGTTCTTCCTGGCATGCGGCATATTCTGGGCCTATGTGTCGTTGATCGGCGATGTGGAAGGGTTGGGCGCCCAGCCGGTGGCCAATGCGCTCAGCCTCTCGCAGTTTACCGGACTGGCCGGTGCGTTGGCGGCCGGATTGATCGGGTCCCGATTTGGCCGCGCGGCTCCGCTGCAGATGTCGACCCTGCTATGTGCGGTTTCGACAGCGGCCGTCGTCATCGTCGATGCGCGCGCCGCCCTGTTGTTCGGCTTGCTGGTCTGCCTGTTCAACTTCGCCTGGAACGTGGCGCAGCCGGTCTATCTGGCGGTTGCCAGCGCCCTGGACCGGGAAGGGCGGCTGGTGGCGCAGATGGTGGCGTCGCAATCCTGCGGCCTAGCGATGGGACCGTTTCTGGGCGCATTCGCCGGCGGAGAGAAGCATGTGCTGACCCTGATCGTCATCGTCAGCCTCCTCTTCCTCTGTGCGGCCCTCGCCTCGTTGCTGCTTTTCATTCAGGCGCGCGGTTTGCCGATCGAGGCTGACGCCGTGTCCGCGCATATGGTCGGATAAGCGCGCCTTCCAGACGGCAGGTCGGCGGCGGCCGCGATGACGGCCACTGGTTATGGCGCGGCAACATTGACGTCAGAAAATATATTGACCGTCCGTTCGGACTATGTGAGCTTCCCTTTCAATGAGTCATCTTCGGGACGGCAAGCGGATGCGTGCATGTCCCTGCAAGATGACGATGCAAATCAGCGAGGATCGTCCATGGCACTTCCTTTCCGTCTTGATAACAGAGTGGCGATTGTGACCGGGGCCGGTCGCGGCATCGGGCGGGGAATTGCGAAGGTCTTTGCCGATGCGGGAGCCACGGTCGTGGTCGCCACGCGCACGGCCGGACCGGGTGAAGAGACCGTGCAGTCGATCACGCAGGCCGGCGGCGACGCGACCCTGATGGTGGTCGATCTTGCCAATCGGGACGAAGCAACCGCGTTGGTCGGGAAGGTCGCGGACAAATATGGCAGGCTGGACATCGTCGTCCACAATGCGGGCGTCTTTCCCATCACGACGATCGAGGATCTTTCCGAAGAGCAATTGGATGAGACGATCAACGTCAATTTGAAGGCGGCTTTCTGGCTGACGAAGGCGGCGGTCGGTCTGCTTCGGGCGGCGCCCTCTCCAAGATTGCTGTTTACCTCGTCGGTGACGGGCCCGAGGGTCGCCATGCCGGGTCTCGCTCACTATGCCGCGTCGAAGGCGGGGTTGAACGGCTTCATTCGCGCAGCGGCGATGGAATTTGCCCGGGACCGGATCACCGTGAACGGGGTGGAGCCTGGCCTGATTCAGACCGACGCTCTGAACGTCCTCGCCGAGCCGCCCGAGATCGCGGAAATGGTGAACGCCATCCCGCTCAAGCGTCTGGGTACGCCGGAGGAGATAGCCTATGCGATGCTGTATCTCGCATCCGATCAGGCAGCGTTCGTCACCGGTCAGACAATTGTCGTCGATGGGGGATCCGTGATCCCGGAGAATGCCGCCGCCATGGAATGATCGCGAACCAGCGATCGGCTGGTCTTGCCTTCACTCCGGAGCCGTCGACTAGGCGGGTTGGAGAAAGGCGGGAAGGTAGAGGGCCAGACAAGCATTTGTCGCCCGAACGGCTTCCTCTTCATATTCCTGGTTGATCTGGCGATGCCGCATGACCGAGAGGCTGAAAAAGAGAATGGTCGTGTCGGATTGCTCTCTATCCACCGCCTTGATTGTTCGACCTCCGTGGTATTGGGAGAGGCTTGATCAATTTATGACGGGGAAGTGGGCCCTGCTCGCCGTCGCTGGCCTGACCTTTGCCGTTTCGGCGCTTGCGGGGCAAGCCAGCCCGCGCGAAGTCAACCACGCGCGAAACGGGCGCGTCCCGCGCGTCAACTATATGACGGAATGCCAGGGTTGCCATCTGCCGGATGGCAGCGGCATGGCGGGCAAGGTGCCCTCGATGAAGGGCGAAATCGCGCGGTTCCTGGAGGTGGAGGGCGGACGGCGTTTTATCATCCAGGTTCCGGGCGCCGCCAATTCGAAGCTCAGCGACGCCGATCTTGCCGATGTGATGAACTGGATCGTGACGACCATGGGCAGGCCGGAACCTGGCCGCTTCCAACCCTATACCGCGGACGAGGTTGCCGCCTATCGCAGCGTCCGCATGACCGACGTGGCGCGGACGCGCGCCCAATTGGTCAGGCAATTCGTTCAGGTGCCCGCGCCGCAGACCGTATCAAGATGATCCCGCCGATCGCCTGGCATCGTCCGCACCCGCCCCTGGGCGGATAAAGCCGCCCGCGACGGCCCGTCACCTCTACCCTTCTGCCCCGTCTGCCAGCAGATCGCGATCCGCGTCCCGCGCCCGCGGGCATCCGGTCAGCGCAAGCCGTCCATCCAGCTGCGACCGGAGCAGCGAGAGCATATGTGCGACCCCTGCCTCGCCCGCCGCCGCCAGGGCATAGAGAAGCGGGCGTCCCACCAACACGCCATGGGCTCCCAGGGCCAGCGCCTTGAGTATGTCTCCTCCGTCGCGGACGCCGCTGTCCAGCAACAGGACGCCGCCGGATGGTGCGCCGGATGCGCGCAATTGGTCGAGCGGCGCGGGTGCCTCGTCCAGCTGCCGGCCGCCATGGTTGGACAGGACGACGCCATCCACGCCGGCCTGCAAACAGCGCTGAACATCGTCGGTCCTCAGCAGACCCTTGACGATCAGCGTGCCCTGCCATTCATCCCGAAGACGCCGCAATGCCTGCCAATCGAAGCCGGGGTCCAGTTCCCGGCGCATGAGGCGCATCTGCGCTTCGATGTCGAGCGCCTGTGCCGCGAAATGGGCGGCCTTGGGAAAGCCGTGCATGGCCTGACGCAACAGCCAGCGCGGGCGTGCGGCTATGCTGCTGGCCAGCTTTGGCGACAAACGGAGCGGCAGGGCAAAGCCGTTGCGCGCGTCGCGCCGCCGATCGCCGTTCACCACGACATCAATGGTAAGGACCAGCGTCGACACGCCGGCAGCGGCGGCGCGCTTTACCAGCGCGCTGGCGCATTGGCGCTCCAGCACATAGAGCTGGAACCAAAGATCGCCGCCGGCCATTTCCCGGGCGACATCTTCGACGCTGCTGGTCGAAGCGGTGGACAGGCAAAAGGGGATGCCGACCTCACGCGCGCAGCGCGCAAGGATGAGGTCGCCCTGCGGCCGGACCAGCCCCGTCAGGCCCATGGGGGCGATGGCGAAGGGGCTGTTCCAGCGCCGTCCGAACGGCGCGACGCTCTGGTCCCGTTCGGACACGTCCCGCAACGCATGGGGTAGCAGCAATGCCCCCGCGAATGCGTCGACATTCCGGGCCATGGCGCGTTCCTCGCCCGCGCCGCCGTCCACATAGTCGAAGATCACGCGCGGCAGGGCGCGCTTGGCCGCCCGTCGGAAATCTTCATGGCTCACGCAGCTTTCGGCCAACCGACGCGCGCGTGCGGAAATGCGGGGCGCTGATCTCAACCGACTGTCCTGTCCTGCCATGGCGTCAATCCACTTGCACTTCGACCAATGTTGGTCTGCCGGCGGAAAAGGAAGCCGCCATCGCTGCGTCCAGTTCCTCCGCGTGGGTGACCAGTACCGCATCCAGCCCCTGGCCGCGAGCCATGGATACGAAATCCATGTCGGGCAGCGTCGTCCCCTCCACCCTTTGCAGGCCGAAATGGCGTCCGAATTCCAGCAGCGCCTGATAACGGCCATTCTTGATGATGACGAAGCTGATCGGCAGGCCCAGCTGTGCCGCCGACCATAGGCCCTGGATCGCATACATGCTCGACCCGTCGCCCAGCACCGCGATGATCTTGGCGTCCGGCCGGGCCAGCGCCACGCCGATGGCCGCGGGCAATCCGTGGCCCAGCCCGCCGCTGGCGCAGGTGTAGAAGCCGTCGGGATCGTGGATCGGCAGATAGTCGTGCATCGCCGCGCGGCTGGAGGGCGCCTCTTCGACAATGACCGAGCCGTTCGGTCGCAGGCGGGCGATCTGCTGCCATATATAAGCGTCGGTCAGGATGCGACCGTCGAGCGGCGGCGGGGCCACGCGCGGCGGCCGGGCCGGCCGTTGCATGGGCCGGGGGCCAGCCAGCAGCGAACGGACCGCATGCCGTGCGTTGGCGACGATCGCGCTGCCGCTCGGCGACCAGGCCGCCTGGGCATGATTATCCACGATCTGGATCACCTGCGCGCCTTCGGGGACATGGGGCCCGAACCCTTCGATATGATAAAGCGACAGCGGGCCGCCGATGACCAGGATCAGGTCATGGCCGTCCAGGTCCCGGACGATGGCTTCCCGCGACGCCCGCAGAAAGCCGGCGAACAGCGGGTGTCGTTCCGGGAAGACGTTGCGCGCCGCCAAGGGAGCCACCCAAACCGCGCCCTGGTGACGCTCCACCAGCGTGACGATATCGCCCCAGGCATCGTCGCGCGCGATTCCGGCACCCAGAACGAAAGCCGGATTATCTGCCCGGGCAAGGGCTTCCGCCGCGTCGGCCAGCGCACGCGGATCGCCCGGGTTGAGGGCGACCACGTGCCGGATTTCCGGCGGCTCGCAGGGCTGATCCCAATCGTCGACCGGCACCGAGACGAATGTCGGCCCGCAAGGCTGTTCCATCGCCACATGATAGGCGCGCGCTATCGCCGCAGGAACGTCCTCCGGCCGGGCCGGCTCGCAGGCCCATTTAACGAACGGCCGGGGGAATTCCGTGGCCCGGTCGGCAAAGAGATAGGGTTCGTAAGGCAATATGGATCTTGCCTGCTGCCCCGCGGTGACGACCATCGGGGTCTGGTTCTTGTAGGCGGTGAACAGATTGCCCAGGGCATGGCCGACGCCCGCGGAGGAATGAAGATTGACGAAGGCGGCGTTCCGGCTTGCCTGCGCATAACCATCGGCCATTCCCAGCACGACCGATTCCTGCAACCCCAGATGATAATGGAAGTCGGCCGGGAAATCGCGGAACAGCGGCAATTCTGTCGAGCCTGGATTGCCGAAAATCCGGTTCATCCCGAAGGACCGGAGCAAATCTATGGTTGCATCTCTTACGGTCGCCATTTCAACCCTTTCATGGGTCGCCTGTTTAACAAGCGGCGAGGACCTGACCATTCGAATGAATTGCGCAAGTCATGTCGATTTTGCATGCGGTGCAGCTGCAGGCGGGGATTTGTTCTGGGGAGAAGCCGCGCATGTTGACCGCGCGCCAGGGGCGCCCGCGATGTCCCGGCCGCGATGCGACCGGCCCGCTCAGTAACGGAAGTTGAAGGACACGCCGTACGTCACCGGCATGCCGGCATAGCGCACGGCCGCATCCGATCCGCGCGTGGCGGCGGTCCAGTAATAGACGTTCGTCACATTGCGGCCCCAGATGCTGGCCGTCCACCTGTCGTTCGGGCCCGATATACCGGCACGCAGGTCAAGCAGCGCGTAACCGCGCAGGCGGAACAGTTCCGGCTGGCCGACGCTGCCGTTGGTGGAGGTCTGGTAGCTGACATTGCCGCCGACGAATGCCGTCAGATCGCTGTTCACGTTCCAGCGATATTCAGCATCGGTATTGCCGGACCATTTGGGAGTGTAGGGGAAAGGTTGGCCGCCGAAATCGACTGTCGTCGATGCCGACGTGCCGTTGATGAACGGGCCCTTGATCTTGGACTTGGTCAATGTGATCGATGGGGCGATTGTCAGCCCGTCGAAGGGACGCCAGTTGGCGCTCAATTCGAAGCCGACGACATGCGATTTCGGGATGTTGACCAGTGTTTCGAGCGTCCCGATCGGCGGTATTTCGGTAACGCCGCGCACCTGCTTGTTGGTATAGTCATAATAGAAGGCCGCGCCGTTCAGCTGAAGGCTGCGATCGAACAAGGCGGCCTTGAAGCCGACTTCATACGCCAGCAGGCTTTCCTGGGTCACCGGCCGGACCTGTTCGGGAAGAAGAACGGTCAGGTTCGGGAAGCTACCTGCCTTGTAGCCCTTGCTGACATTGGCATACAGTAGCGTGCCGGGCTGGGGTTCGTAGTTGACGCCGGCACGCCAGGATATGTTGTGCTGGTTCAGCGTATCGCTGATCAGTCCGAACTCGCCGCTGCTGTTGGTCGATATGCAGCCGCCGGGCACGGCGGGATTGGCTCGCGGGAGAATCGCATTCACCGCCGCGGAGAAGGAACCGTCGCCCGGATCGAGGCTGCACCCGACATAGGAGCGATCGGCCTTGGTATAGCGAAGGCCGCCGAGCAGCTTCAGGCCGTCCAATATTTCATAATCGACATTGGCATAGGCGGCGTAGGTTTTCATCTTTTGCGTATTGCGGTTGACGACGCCGCTGGAGATCACGCGCTGGCTCGCACGAGTTATCGATACATCCGTATTGTCGAATACGTCATCATGCTGGTAGTTGGCACCTATCAGCCAGTTACCCCGATCGGCAATCTTGCCGGCCAGCCGCAATTCTTCGAAGAACGTCTCGATATGGCCGCTGTTTTCCAGGTAGAACAGATCGAAAGGCGTGCCGTCGACGTCGACGGGCTGGAACCGCTTGTACTTCTGGTAGGAGGACAGCGCCGTCAGGGTTATGTCGTCGCTGAGATCATAATCGATACGCAGCGCCGCCTGATAGGAGCGGTTGTTGTTGCGGAACGACCGGTCGGGATCCCAATCGGCGGCACGGGCCCTTTCGGGGGCGAGCGGGAAGGCGACGAATTCGGGCGCCAGCAGTGCCGGAACGCCCAGCGCGGAAATCTTGCCGATCAGCTGCGGCGCCTGCGTGTCCGAACGATCGCGCCAGGCATTCAGGTTCAGCCCGATCTTGAGGCTGTCGGTCGGTTGCCAGTTGAGCAGCAACCGGCCGAACAGCTGGTTTTGCGACCCGTTGGTGTCCGATCGGCTGTAACTTTTCTGCCAGTCATTGGATTGGACCGATCGAAGCGCCAGGCGCGCGCTCAATGTGCTGGTCAGCGGCCCGCTGACAAAACCGGCAAGATCGGTGGTGTTGAACCGCCCATAGCTTCCCCGCACCCCGAAGCTCAGCCTATCGGTCGGCTGGGCCGCGATATAGTTGATCGCGCCGCCGGTTGCGTTCGAACCGAACAGGGTGCCCTGCGGGCCTTTCAATACTTCGACGCGTTCCAGATCCAGGGTCGCGCCCAGTGTCTGGGCGGCGTAGGGCAGGGGTACTTCGTTCACATAGACGCTGACGGCAGGGCCGGCGGCAAGGCTGCTTTCCTGATAGCCGACGCCGCGGATCGTATAGACCGGCAATCCGAAGGCGGTCACGTTATAGGCAAAACCGGGCACGATCTTGGCCAGCTGCGAAATGTCCGTCACGCCCAGCTTGACCAGTTGCTCGGAACTTGCGGCGTTGATCGACATGCCGACCTTGTTGATCGACTCAGACCGTTTTTGCGCAGTGACGACAATGTCTTCCAGGCTGCCTTGGGGGCTGGCCGAAGACGGCGCCTGGTCCGCCTGTTCAGGGGCTTCGACGGCGGCGAAGGCCGCTGAGCAATGCATCATCGATCCCAAGGAAACCGAAGCCAGCAGAGCAAGATTTCTCAAATTCGGCATTTTTCTTCCCTCACCAATTTTTCCTCTGAACTTCCACCGCCTGAAGGCCTCTTGGACGTGGACAACTATAACTTCTTTCCCCCGAGACTATTCAGTCGAATAGATGGAGAGTTGCCACCATTATGAATATCATTGCCGGGCGACTCCAATCCGGAATGATAGCAAAGTCATGTCGAATATGGATGGCTTGCCGGAACGAGGCCCGACGGCGACGACGGGCGCGCCTGCACGCGGTCGTGCCGGGGCCGGAGCGGTGCTGCGCTGTTTCATGCTGTGGATGATGGGGAGCATGCCGTTCGTCCGAGCGGACCGGCGGCGCCCTGTCAGCCTTCGGGGAGGGTGATGATCCGAAGCAGCTGTCGAACCGGCGATGGAACGCTTCCCCGACGCCGCATATAGGCGAAAAACGAGCGACGCTGCACCAGTTCGGGGGTCGGCAGCAGCTTGACGCGCCCGGCCTCCAGTTCCGCCCTGATCAACGGCTTGGGCAGCCATCCCAACATTTCGGAATGCAGCACAAAGGCGATGAGCGCGCCGGGCGCCGACGTTTCGATGTCGATCTTCGGCGTGGTACGTCCCGCCCGATGGATCAGGTTTTCGAAGAGGTAGCGCGGCGTGGTGCCCGGCGGCGTCATGAGCCAGGATTGGGTCAACAATTGATCCAGCTCCGGTTCCGCATCGGCAAGGGGGTGGGTGACCGAGCAGAAGACGACATATTCATCTTTATAGTCGCATCGCCCCACCGACATGATGTCGTCATGCGGCGGCAGGTCCGGGGCGATGACGATGTCCACTTCCCGATTGACCAGGGCGTCCAGCAGTCGACGATCGGTCGATTCCAGCAGTTCCACTCGAATGTTGGGAATTTGGGATAGCAGTTTGGTCATTGCTCCCGGCAACATGTCGCGCGCGACCGAGGAGACGGCGCCCACGCGTACCGTTCCCCGGCTGTGCCCGGTCAGAAAGTTGAGCGCTTCGGATGCCTGCTCCATCTCGAACAGGAGCAGCCGGGCGAAGGGGAGCAGCGCCTGCCCGGTCGTCGTCGGCGTCATGCCCTTGCTATGCCGGTCGAAGAGCGGATGGCCGAAACGGCGCTCCATCTGCTGGATGAGGCGGCTGAGCGCTGGTTGCGACATGTTCGCGAGCGATGCGGCGCGCCCCAGGCTCCCGCTCTCACAAACCGCGATGAATGCCTGAAGCTCGCGATGATCAAACGCCATATGACTTCCTTAACGGGGTCAGCCGTTCATACAATATGAATTCATGTGGGATAAACGATCGAACGGCGTGCATCCCGTTGGGACGCATCGGATTGGCCCGGATTTCCGGGGAAGCAGGACGGCAGCTGTCGTGGGCCGTCCCGTCCCGCAGCCCCTAGTCGAATATCTTTCCCGGATTGAGGATGCCCTTGGGGTCCAATGCCTGTTTCAGCGCATGCATCGTCGCGATTTCCACACCGGTGCGGCTCTTGCCCAGATAGGGCTTTTTCAGGAGGCCGATGCCATGTTCGGCGGAAATCGATCCGTTGAAGTCCTCGACGCAGCCATAGACGATGTCGTCGAATGCCGGTTCGGGTTGGACAGCGGTGCCCGGCAACTGAACGGCGATATGGACATTGCCGTCCGCCACATGGCCGAACCAGATCGTGCGAACGTCGGGCCAGCGCGCTGCGAGCCGGGCATCGCATGCCTCGATGAAGCGGCCGATCTCGCCGATCGGCAGGCTGACATCATAGCCGACATTCGGCCAGAAGGTGCGCGGGAATTCGCCTGACGCGTCGCGGACGGCCCAGATCTGCCGGCGCTGGCCTTCCGACTGGGCGATGACGGCGTCCGCGACGATGCCCTGGTTGAACACCGCCTCCACAAATCGCTCGAAATGCGGGTCGTCGTGGCTGCTGTCGGTCCCCATGCTTTCCACCAGCACATAGGCGCCATGGCCGGGGGGCAGGGGCGGCTGCCGGCCCAGACCCTTTGTGCCCGATTCATAGAAATGCGGCCACATCACTTCGAAAGCGGCCAGATTGCTGCCCAGATGCGCCTTCGCCGCCGCCAGCAGGTCGAGCACGGCGGCATAATCCTGCACCGCAAGGAGGGCGGTCTGGACCGTCGACGGCTTGGGATACAGGCGCAGCAAGGCGCGTGTCACGACGCCCAGCGTTCCTTCGCTGCCGATGAAAAGCTGTTTCAGGTCGTAGCCCGCATTGTTTTTCTGCATCGGACGGAGCGAGGTGATGATCGTGCCATCGGCCAGCACGGCTTCAAGGCCAAGGACCAGTTCGCGCATCATGCCATAGCGCAGCACCCGGTTGCCGCCGGCGTTGGTGGATATATTGCCGCCGATCGTGCAGGAACCGCGCCCGCCAATGTCGAGCGCGAAGAGAAGGCCCGCCGCATCGGCCGCCTGCTGCACCGATTCCAGCACGGCGCCGCATTCGACCAGGACGGTGGCGGAGGCGCTGTCCACCGGATCTATCGCCCGCATGCGCTCCAGCGACAGGAGGACGCAGCCCGGCACGGGGGTCGCACCTCCCGCCAAGCCAGTCCGTCCGCCTTGCGCCACGACCGGCACGCCCTGCGCATGGCATATCTTCAACAGCGCCGCGACGTCCTGGGTCGTGCGCGGGCGCGCGAGTGCGGCCGGGTGCGCATTTTCCTCGCGCACCATCCAGTCCCCGGAATAGCGCGGGTCGATGTCGTCGGGGCCGGTCATGACGCCCGCGGGCAGGGCTTCGATAAGGGTGGAGAGAATGTCCATCACGCGCGTTCCCATCAGGCGAAGCCCGGCGGCGGCGTGAACCCGCCCAGTTCCCGCTCGACCAGTTGCGCAAAGCGCAGCGGGGTGCGGTCTTCAAGGAACGGGCCCTGCGCCTGTATGCCGACGGGCAGCCCGCCGACCATATGCCCGGTGGGCATCACTGTCGACGGCAGTTCGGCGGCATTGGCGATCGACGGCCACTGATAGCGGATGGCGTAGCTGCACGGTTGGTTGTCGATCTGCGTCGTCCGCAGCAAATGCCCCAGCGTGCCCAGTTCGGTGAAGCTATGGTCATGGGGGAAGGCGGTGGAGTTGCTCACCGGACAAAGGAAGATATCGTAGCGTTCGTAGAACTCGGCCCACAACGCCTTCATGTGCAGGCGACGGCTGGACAGAAGGACATGGTCGCGATGGCTCATTCGCAGCGACCTGGCGAAGCTGTCGATCATCTCGTCCTTGTCCGCCTGCCGCTGCGCTTCGGCCAGAATATGGTCATAGACGTCCTGTGGCAGCTGGCCCGCATTCACGGCGCCCAGCGCGTCGAAATAGAGAGCGAAGGCATCGTTGAAATCGAATCCGGGCCGGCCATGGACGTCGATGGCGACGCCGATCCCGCGCAGGTCATCGACAAATCGCTCGATCGCGACGCGATATGCGCTGTCCAGGACGTAGGCGGAGTTATCACCAAGCCAGAGCGCCACGCGAAAGTCCTGCAGCCGCTCATGGCGACTGGGCGGCAGCTTCACCGACCAGGCCGCCGCCTGCGCGATGCCGGGGCGGCTCATCAGGTCCAGCATCCATTCCAGGTCCGTCGCGCTGCGCGCCAGCGGGCCGCCGACGCCCATGTCGATCACCTCATGACGGCCGGGCATGACCGGGACATGCCCGGCCAGCGGCACGATGCCGAAGCTGGGCTTATGCCCATAGACGCCGCAGAAATGGGCGGGCACGCGGATCGATCCGGCAAGGTCGCTGCCGACCTCCACGGGCGTGAAACCGGCGGCAAGCGCGGCCGCCGACCCGCCCGAAGAGCCGCCGACGCAGCGGCTTTCGTCCCAGGGGTTGCTCGATGTCCCGAACAGGGGATTGTAGGATTGGTAATCGGCGGCGCCCTCGGGAACATTGGTCTTGCCGAAGATGATGGCGCCGGCCTGCTTCAACGCCCGCACCACTTCGGCATCCTTGGCGGGCCGGTTGTCGGCGAGCGCGGGAATGCCGCAGGTGGTGGCCATGCCGGTGACGTCCCAGGTGTCCTTCACCGTCATCGGCAGGCCATGGAGCGGCCCCTTTTCGCCGCCCTGGTCATCCGCCCGGCGGGCCGCCGCCATCGCGGCCTCCATGTCCTGCGCGACGACCAGATTCAGCCGGCCGTTCCATCTATTGATGCGTGCCTCATAGATGCGGAGAAGTTCGACCGAACCGATCTTCCCGCTTCGCAAGAGCGCCAAGGTTTCGGATGCAGAGGCATAGGCAATCGTTGAATCGGTATAGTGAGCCGACATGGCAATTCTCCGGCAATATTATCAGCTGCATCGTTGATCGCTATCAGTGCAGCCTTTGATTGAGGACGGGCATCGGCTATGGTCAGCCCATCGACCAGAATATGACTTTCCGAAATATATTCCCCGATAAATCCGGGCCAATGCAAATAGAGCATGGCCTTGCGATATTCTTGCATGGGTTGCGCCTGCAGGACGTGCCCCTGACAGCGGCCGACCCCGCTGCCGTCGGCGCGTGCTATGTGTCGTCTGCATGGCTTCGGCGATTTTTCGAAATGGCCTGAACGGGGCTGCGCCACCATAGTGGATGGCAGCCTTCACACAGTCGAAACATTCTGGAGGGGACAGGTTTATGAACCAATGTTCCAATATGGTGCCTGAGCAGATCCGATATTCCGATGCCGCGCTGCGGGCGCTGGCGCGCAGGCCGTCGCATTTCATCGATGGCGAATGGGTTCTTTCGGACAGCGGAAAGACGCTGGACGTCGTCGATCCATCTAACGGCAAGGTCGTTGGCCAGATCGCGGATGCCAGCGAAGCCGAAGTCGATCGGGCGGTCGCCGCGGCGCGCCGCGCCTTCGACGACGGGCGATGGACCGGCTTGCCGCCGATGGCGCGCGAAAGGCTGATCCACAAGCTTGCCGACCTTATCGAAGCGCATGCGGACGAATTTGCCGAACTGGAAGCGATCGACAATGGCAAGCCTGCCACGGCTGCCGCTGCCATGGATATTCCCGCGACCGTCAATCTGATCCGGTACATGGCCGGCTGGGCGACGAAGCTGGGCGGCGAGATGATCGATCCTTCCGCCATGCCGAACGGCGCCTACCATGCCTATGTCCGCCGCGAACCCGTGGGGGTCGCCGCGCAGATCGTGCCCTGGAACTTCCCGCTGCTGATGGCGGCGATGAAGATCGCTCCGGCACTGGCGGCGGGCTGCACCCTGATCCTCAAGCCCGCCGAGCAGACGTCGCTGACCGCCTTGCGCCTGGCCGACATGGTGGCGCAGGCCGGCTTCCCCGCGGGCGTCGTCAACGTCGTCACGGGGCTGGGCCGCAGCGCCGGGGACCAGCTTGTGCGCCATCCCGATGTCGACAAGGTCGCCTTTACCGGCTCCACCGAAACGGGCAAGATGATCAACCGCTCGGCGACCGACACATTGAAGCGCGTGACCTTGGAATTGGGCGGGAAATCGCCCGTCATCGTGCTGCCCGACGTCGACGTCGGCGCGGCTGCGCAAGGGGCCGCCGGCGCGATCTTCTTCAACGCCGGGCAGATCTGCGTCGCCGGTTCGCGTCTTTACGCACATCGCTCGATCTTCGACAAGCTGGTCGAGGGGGTGGTCGCGGCGGCGGACAATCAATGGCGTCCCGGTCCTTCACTGTCACCGGAAACCCGCCTGGGACCGCTGGTCTCGCCCCAACAGCGCGACCGGGTGATGCGCTATATCGAAATCGGCAGGCAGGAAGGCGCCAGCGTGCTGACCGGCGGCGACGCCCCGGTCGCGAACGGCTATTATGTGAATCCCACCGTCATGGTGGACGTGAACGCCTCCATGACGGTCGTGCGCGAGGAAATTTTCGGCCCGGTCCTGGTCGCGCAGCGTTATGACGATCTGGATGAGGTGGCCCGGGCCGCCAACGACACGCCCTATGGCCTGGGCGCGAGCATATGGACACGCGATGTCGCGCAGATGCACCGGCTGGCCGCAAAGATCAAATCCGGCACGGTCTGGGGCAATTGCCATGCGGTGATCGATCCGTCGCTGCCGTTCGGCGGCTACAAGGAATCCGGCCTCGGCAGGGAGCAGGCCCGCGCCGGGATCGAGGCCTATACCGAACAGAAAACGGTCATCATCGCGCTTTAGCGGGGGGAGCGGACGTCATGACGGAGGTCAAGGGAAAGGTGGCGGTGGTGACCGGGGGATCCTCCGGCATCGGAAAGGGCATCGCCCGGCAACTGGCGGCCAACGGGGCGCAGGTCATCGTCATCGGCCGCAATCGGGAGGCGCTCGACCAGGTCGCGTCGGAAATCGACGGAACCGCCATGCCGGGCGACGTGACGAAGGTCGATCAGCTGGCGGCGATCGCGGACCGGATCAGGGCCGAATTCGGGCGGCTCGACATATTGGTGAACAATGCCGGCATCGGGCCCATGGCCCTGCTTTCGGACATGCGGCAGTCGGACTGGCGCTGGCTGCTGGACACCAATGTGTGGAGCGTGATCAACGGCCTGGAAGCTTTCCTGCCATTGATGCGGGACAGCACGAACGAAGGGCATGTCATCAACACCTCGTCGGTCAACGGCATGTCGGTCTTCCCGGGACTGGGCGGATATTCGACCACCAAATATGCCGTAGTGGGCCTTTCCGAGGCCCTGTCCGCCGAACTGGAGCAGGAAGGCGGGCGCATCAAGGTGAGCGTTTTCCTGCCCGGTCCGGTCCGTTCCCATATTCATGAAGGGGTGCAACACCGCTCTGCCGACTATGAGCCCGGCAATCTGGCGGGAACACGGCTGGAGGAGCTTGCAGCTTTCGAAAATATCGCCGTGCCCTGGTTGGATGCCAGGCTCGCCGCGGACATGCTGATCGAAGGCATCCGCAGCAACCGCCTGTACATCTGGACCCATCCCGAAATCTGCGCGCCCATCCTCGCGCGGCAGGAGGCGATCGCTCGCTCGATCCAAGACCACCAGGCTGTTTTTCGCCGATGAAACGCAGGTTTCATCGCGCATTGGGCCATGATGACTTCAGAACCGGCTCATAGGCATTTGCGAAGTCGAGAACCGGTGCGTAGCCTGTCTCGACTGTGCTCGACCAGAATGGTAGCAGAAGTCAGGCCATAATCGTCTTCAGGATCATCTCCGCCAGTTCATCGACATCGATCGATCCTTGCGGATCATACCAGGTGTGGGTCCAGTTGAGCATGCCGAAAATCAGCATGGTCTGGACGCGCGCCTTTTTCCTGTCCGTGGCAAGGGCTGGATACAGCGCGACGACCAGCTTCTGCATGACGTCGATGACGCGGCGCTGTTTGGAAACGATGGTGGTCCGGGCGGATTCAGGTAGATTGGCCAGCTCGTTGAGAAGCACTTTCTGCCTGTCCGCCGCGCCCGCATAATGATGCAGGAAGGCGTGGATCAGCCTGCTGAAATGTTCGGCATCGGTTCCCTTCGTCGCCATCACCTCTTCCGTGTCGTCGATCAGCTGGTCGATATGCGACGTCATGACCTCGAAAAGAATATCTTCCTTGGAAGGAAAATAATGATAGATGAGCGATTTCGATGTCTGGCAGGCGTGCGCCAGATCGGCGACAGATGCGCCGTTGAAGCCCCGGGACGCGAATAATTCGGCAGCCTTGTCGACTATGGCTTCACGCCGTTGTTCGTAATCCGCTGCCTGCGTCCGTGCCATATGCCATCCCGCCTACTTCAATGCCCCAAAGCCGGACGCGCGCCAGGAAATGGCGGGACGCCCGGTCCCCAGCACATGGTCCACTATGCCCAAGAGGTCAATCGGAACGGTCAAAAGCGTGACCAGTCGGCGGGCCGCCTCTCCCTGAAAGCGGCGATGCCTTCCGCTTTTTCCGCGCCTGTCAACAGGCCAAGGAAGCGCTCCCGTTCCGCCCTCAGATGGTCGGCAAGCGTGCCCTTGCCGCTGTCGAGGATGCTCGCCTTCGCGGCGCGCAAGGCCCCAGGCGCCCGGTTCGCCAGCCGGTCGGCCAACTCCAGCGCGGATGCCAGCGCCTGTCCGTCATCCGCCAATCGGGCCACCAGTCCAAGCTGCCAGGCGCGTTCCCCCGTGACCGGGTCTCCGGTCAGCACCATGTCCATGGCCGCCGCCATGCCGATCTTGCGGGGAAGGATGGCGGTGCCACCTGCGCCCGGAATGATGCCCAGATTGGTTTCGGGCTGGCCCAGTTTCGCATTGCGCCCCGCGACCACGATGTCGCAGCGCAGCATGAGTTCCGATCCCGCGCCCAGGCACCATCCCTCCAATGCGGCGATCAGCGGTTTGGAAAAGGCGGCGATGGTGTTCCAGGCAATCCAGCGTTGTCCCTCCACCGGTTCCGAACCGTCGGCGCGCTCCAGCTCGCCAATGTCGGCGCCGGCGGCGAACACTTTGCTGTTGCCGGTTATGACCGCGCAGCGGACGCCGCTGTCGCCGTCAGCACGAACCAGCGCATCGGCAATGGCTTCAAGCAGCGGCGTCGCCAACGCGTTGCGCTGGTCCGGACGGTTGAGCGTCAGCAGGAGGACGCCATTGGCCTGGCGCTCCTCCAGCAGGATCGCGGCGTCAGGCGTCATAGTCCAGCACCACGTCGTCCGAACTCGGAACCGCCTGGCAGGTCAGGATGTAGCCGTCCGCCACTTCCTCGGCGCTGAGGCCGTAATTCTTCCCCATCTCGACAGAGCCGGACACCAGCTTGGCGCGGCAGGTCGCGCACACGCCCGCCTTGCAGGCATAGGGGGCGGGGAGGCCGGATGCGCGCGCGCTTTCCAGGATATTGCCCTTTTCCGCGTCGAAGGGGATGACGCGGCGGCGACCGTCGATCCTCACCTCCAGCTTCAGGCCCTGCGCCTTCTCGCGCAGCACGCGTGCCCGCTCCCGGTCGGCTTCCGACAGTTCTTCGGTGGTGAATCTTTCCACCAGGACCTGTTCCTTGGGCAGGCCCGCTTCCAGCATGGCCTTTTCCGCGGCGTCCATCATCGGGCCCGGCCCGCAGATGAAGGTCGCGTCGACCGACTTGGGATCGATCAGCGATGAAAGCATTTCGCCGATCCGTTCCGCGTCGAGACGCCCGTTGAACAGGTCCACATCGCCGAACTCGGCCGTGAGAAAATGGAAGATCTGCAGGCGGCCGAGATAGCGATCCTTCAGGTCGGACAGTTCCTCCAGGAACATGATCGAGCTTGAACTGCGGTTCCCGTAGAGCAGGGTGAAGCGGCTGCCGGGTTCCGCCGCCAGTCCCGTCTTGATCAGCGACAGGATCGGCGTGATGCCCGAGCCTGCCGCGAAGGCGAGATAGTGCCGGCGCGCCTCGGGGTTGAAATCCCATGTGAAATGGCCGCGCGGCGTCATCGCCTCGATTGTGCCGCCCTTGACGAGCGAGTCCGCCGCCCAGTTGGAAAAGAGGCCGCCGTGGATCTTCTTGATCGCGACCTTCAGCGCGCCTTCATCGGGGGCGACGCAGAGGGAATAGTTGCGCCGGACATCCTCGCCGTTGATGTCGGCGCGAAAGATGAGATGCTGGCCGGGCTTGAAGCCGAACTGATCGGCGACGTCGGCCTGGGGCGCGAGGGTGAGCGCGATGGATTCATCGGTTTCGTGGGCGACGTCCAGAATCTTCAGGGGATGAAAGGCTGTCGACATCGGTGATCCTAATGGCATTTGAAACGGTCGAAAGGTTCGCTGCAGTCGAGGCAACGCCAGAGGGCCTTGCAGGGCGTCGAACCGAAGCGGCTTACTTCCTGGGTGTGGCGCGATCCGCAGCGGGGGCATTCCACTGCGCCCGTCCGGGGCGGGGCTATGCCATAGGCCCGCAGCCGTTCCCGGCCCTCGGCGGTGATCCAGTCGGTAGTCCAGGGCGGCGAGAGAATGGTCTCGACAGCGACATTGTCAAAACCCGCCTCGTCCAGTGCCGTGCGGACTGCGGCTGAAATGGCAATTGTCGCGGGACATCCGGTGTAGGTCGGCGTGATGAGAACGGCGGGAGGATTTTGGCGAACAGACCGCACGATACCCAGATCTGTGATGGAGACCGCGGGGATTTCCGGATCCGGCACTTTCGACAATATCGCCATGATGCGATCTTTCGCGGTATCATCGATCGGTGCGGTCGCCATCATGCTCACCACTTGGCGTCGGGATAGGTGCGCGGCACATATTGCATGACGGCCAGCAGATGGCCCAGATGCTCGGTATGATGACCACGCCGTCCGCCCTTCACGCCGCGCGGATAGGCAGGCAGCGGTATCGCCGCCTCGCTCAACACCTCTGCCACGCGGGCATCGAACGCCCCGCGAAGCTGCGCGCGGTCGGCCGCGATGCCGCGTTCGACGAGCGGCCGCTCCACCTCGTCCATCTCGAACATCTCGTCGACGAAGCGCCAGAACCAGTCGAGACCAGCGACCATGCGCCGATGGCTTTCCTCGGTACCATCGCCCAGGCGAATGACCCAGTCGGCCGAAATTTCGGCATGATAGCGGACTTCCTTCACGGCTTTGGCCGCAATCTCCGCGATACGCGGATCGGCCGACTGCTCGAGCGCCTCGAATAGGCCAAGCTGCGCGGTGAAAAACAGGAATTGCCGGGCGATGGTCTGGGCGAAGTCGCCATTGGGCTGTTCGACCAGCAGGCAGTTGCGGAACGCCAGCACATCGCGATGAAATGCCAGCCGGTCGCCGTCGCGGCCCGCATCCTCGACCTTGCCGGCAAGGTTCAGGAACAGGTCCGCCTGGCCGATGAGGTCAAGGCCGATATTGGCGAGGCTGAGGTCCGTTTCCAGCGCGGGCGCATGGCCGCACCATTCGGTCAGGCGCTGGCCGAGGATCAGGCTGTCATCGCCCAGGCGCAGAAGATAGTCGAACAGCGACGGGCGCAGGTCCGCCTCCTCCGACGGCTGGATGGTGGGCAGGGGAGAGGCCATCACATATGCCCCACGCTGTCGGGAATGTCGTAGAAGGTGGGGTGGCGGTATATCTTCGTTTCCGCCGGTTCGAACAGCGGGCCGGCCTGCGCCGGATCCGATGCGACGATATCGCTGGACTTCACGACCCAAAGGCTGACGCCTTCCAGCCGCCGCGTATAGACGTCGCGCGCGTGGCGAACCGCAAGCTCGCTGTCGGGCGCATGGACCGAACCGACATGCTTGTGGCTGATGCCGCCCTTCGAGCGGATGAAAACTTCCCAGAGGGGCCAATCGTGGCTCATTCTTGATTTCCTGTCACTCTGTCCAATTCAGGCGGCGAGGCGCGCCTTGCGCTTCGCTTCATAGGCGTCGGCTGCCTCGCGGACCCACGCCCCTTCATTCCAGGCGTCCTGGCGGGCCTTCAGCCGCTCCTTGGCGGCAGGGCCTTCACCGCGCACGACGGCATAAAATTCGTCCCAGTCGATCGCGCCGAAATCATAGCTGCCCTGTTCCTCGTTCCATTGTAGGTCGGCATCGGGAATGGTGAGGCCGAGATATTCGGCCTGCGGCACGGTGGCGTTGACGAACTTGCGGCGGAGATCGTCATTGCTGTCGCGCTTGATGCGCCAGCGGAAACCCTGCGCCGAATTGGGGGAATCGGCGTCCGGCGGACCGAACATCATCAGCGATGGCCACCACCAGCGGTTGAGCGCATCCTGCGCCATGGCCTTCTGTTCGGGCGTGCCCTGGGCCATGACCATCATGATCTCATAGCCCTGGCGCTGATGGAAACTCTCTTCCTTGCAGATCCGCACCATGGCGCGCGCATAGGGGCCGTAGGAGGTGCGCTGCAGCGGAACCTGGTTCATGATCGCCGCGCCGTCGACCAGCCAGCCGATCGCGCCGATGTCCGCCCAGGTCAGCGTGGGATAGTTGAAGATGGTGCTGTACTTCGCCTTCCCCGCATGCAGCGCTTCGACCATTTCCTCCCGGCTGATGCCCAGCGTCTCGGCGGCGCAATAGAGGTAAAGTCCGTGCCCGCCCTCATCCTGCACCTTGGCCAGCAGGATCGCCTTGCGCTTCAGGGAAGGCGCGCGGGTCAGCCAGTTGCCTTCCGGCAGCATGCCCACGATCTCGCTGTGCGCGTGCTGGGAAATCTGACGGATAAGGGTCTTGCGATACGCCTCGGGCATCCAGTCCTTGGGCTCGATGAATTCGTCGGCGGCAACGCGCGCCTCGAACGCCGCCACCTGCTCCGGATCCTCATGGACCAGCGAAAGAGGCGCGGAGGTGGCGCTGCGATCCTTCAACTCGGTAGTGTACATCCTGCGCTCCCTGGCTGCGTGATGGAGGTCATAATATAATTGACCGACCATCCGGTCAACTAATTTATTTCACACCCGTTCGATGATGGTCGCGATGCCCTGACCAACGCCGATGCACATGGTGCACAGCGCCAGCTTCGCGCTGCGCAGGCGCAGTTCCTCCGTTGCGGTGAGAACGAGCCTGGCGCCCGACATGCCGAGCGGATGGCCGAGCGCGATCGCGCCGCCATTGGGGTTCACATGCTCGGCTGAATCGGGCAGGCCCAGCCGGCGCAGAACCGCGAGCCCCTGCGATGCGAATGCCTCGTTAAGCTCGACAATGTCGATGTCGGCGATGGATAGGCCCAGCCGCGCGAGCAGCTTTTCCGACGCCGGCGCGGGACCGATGCCCATGATCCGGGGGGGAACGCCCGCCATGGCGGCGCCGACAAAGCGCGCACGGGGGGTGAGGCCATATTTGGCGATCGCGGCTTCGCTGGCGACGATGATCGCGGCGGCGCCATCATTGACGCCCGATGCGTTGCCTGCGGTGATCGTACCGTCGGGGCGGACGATGGGCTTGAGCTTGCCCAGCGTTTCGACGCTGGTTTCGCGCGGATGTTCGTCGCGGTCGATCGCGATCGGGTCGCCCCTCTGCTGGGGGACATGGACGGGCACGATCTCCGCGTCGAACCGGCCTGCCGTCTGCGCGGCTGCGGCGCGGCGCTGGCTTTCGGCGGCGAAGCGGTCCTGGTCGAACCGGCTGATCAGGAAATCATCGGCGACATTTTCGGCGGTTTCCGGCATCGAATCGACTCCGAATTCCGCCTTCAAAAGCTTGTTGACGAAGCGCCAGCCGATCGTCGTGTCGTACACCGCATTGGAACGGGAAAAGGCCGATTCCGCCTTGGGCATGACAAAGGGAGCGCGGCTCATGCTCTCGACGCCGCCCGCGACGATGATGTCCGCCTCACCCGCCTTGATCGCGCGAGCGGCCATGGCCACGGCGTCCATGCCCGATCCGCACAACCGGTTTATCGTGGTGCCGGGCGCCCCATCGCCGAAGCCGCCGAGCAGGGCCGCCATCCGCGCCACGTTGCGGTTATCCTCGCCCGCCTGGTTGGCGCAGCCCAGAATGACGTCGTCCAGTGCGCCCCAATCGACGCCGGGATTGCGCTCCACCAGCGCCCTCAGCGGCACGGCGGCGAGATCGTCGGCACGAACCGCCGACAGGCCCCCGCCATAGCGGCCGACTGGTGTGCGCACCGCGTCGCAGATGAAAGCTTCAGCCATGATTCAATCCTCCAATCCCTCGATCGCGCTGCCCAGGCTGCGCGACAATCCGTGAAAGGACGCGACCGGGCGTCCATCCTCCGTCCGTACATTCACGACATAGCTGCCGCTGCGGCCCGCGCGCATCAGTTCCTGCGCTTCCGCGATCAGCCTGTCGCCGGGTCTGGCGGGGCTGAGAAAGTTGATGCTCGCCGCATAGGCCACCGTATTTTCACCGCGCGAATTGCAGGCGTAGGCGAAGGCGGTATCGGCCAGGGTGAACAGCGCGCCGCCATGGGCGCTGGCGTGGCCGTTCAGCATGTCGGGCCCGACCGTGCAGGCGATGCGGGCATAGCCCAAGCGCGCTTCCTCTATGGTGATGCCCCAATCCGCGCCCATGGTTTCCCGCGATTGCAGCAGGTCGGCGATGTGGCGGGCTCTTTCATCGGTCATAGCGGTTGCCAGTCACTGGCGGGTTCGTAGAGCGGATTCCCCGTTTCCGACGCGATATTGGTCAGCGCTTCGCGTATGCGCTCCGGCCCGTTCCGGATGGCCCAGGCCATGGGACCCACCGGATAGTTCGCGCCGTAGAGCATGGCCTCGTCGACCGCCTCGGCGCTCGCGACCCCCTCGCGCACCGCATCGACCGCGCCGTTCGCAATCTGCGCATAGGTTCGCAGCACGATCTGGCCCGGCCGGTCGGGAAGGAGCAGCAGCTGCTTGCCCAGCGCGCCGGCAAGGCCGGCGGCGGCTTGCGCGCCTGCTTCGTCACGAACCGTCGCGACCAGAATGGAGGAGGCGCGGAAATCGAGCGCATGATCGATGAGCATGTCGACATCCAGGCGTGTCCGCAGCGATCGCCCGTCGCCCATGGCGACGCGCAGCCCGTCCACGCTCACTATGCCGGGAGCCATCTCCGGCGCCACGGGCGCGGATAGGGCGGCAATCAGGTCCGCTGACGTTCCCGCCGTCGCCGGCAGGCGGATGACGGCGCCGGCGCTGGCCTCGCGCAGGGGAGGGGGCGGCACGTCCGCGCCATAGCGATAGACGCCTTGCCCGGCCTTGCGCCCCAGATGCCCTTGCTCGACCAGCCTTGCCTGCGCGGCTTGCGGGCGGAAGCGGGTGCGGGGCTGGAGGCCCTCATGCACGGAGACGGCAGCCGCATAATTGATGTCGTGGCCGATCATGTCGGCCAGCGTCAACGGCCCCATTCGGAAGCCGCCGCTGCCGGTGAGCGCCGCGTCGATCGCCGCAGGCTCGACACCCTCATCCCAGGCCAGAAAGGCTTCGGCATAATAGGGGCGGGCGATGCGATTGACGATGAAGCCGGGGACATCTCGCACAGTCACTGGATGTTTGCTCCAGCTTTTCATCAGCGCGGTGACAGACGTCACAAACCGTGGCGAAGTTGCGACGCCCGCCACGACCTCCACCAGTTTCATGGCCGGCACCGGATTGAAGAAATGAAGCCCCAGAAAGCGCGCCGGCCTTGTCAGATGCGTCGCGATTTCGGTCACCGACAGGGAAGATGTGTTGGTCGCGAGCAGGGCATCCTCGCTCACGATCTTCTCCAACTCGGCGAAAAGGCCCTGCTTGACGTCGAGGCGTTCGACGATTGCCTCGATCACCAGCGCGCAGTCGGCCGCCGCTTCAAGCTGAGGGGACCAATGGATACGCGCGATTGTCGCCTCCGCCTGCTCCGGATCGAGGCGGCCGCGCTTCACGAGCTGGTCGAGCGCGGCTTTCAGCGTCTCCCGTCCCCTTGTCAGTGCCGTTTCGACGCGGTCTATCACGACCACCTGATGGCCTGAGGCCGCAGCGACCTGTGCGATGCCCACGCCCATTGTGCCCGCGCCGATAACGGCGATCTGGCTTGCTGATCGAATCTCCATGGCCGGCACTCTAGTCCCGAAATTTCCTCTTGCCAATAATAGTCCGACCAGGCAGTCTATTAAAACTGAGATTCGAGAGGAGCAGGTTAGATGGGTTACCAGACAATCCGGCTGGATCTGGTGGACGGCATTGCGCGGCTTACCCTCAATCGGCCGGATCGCCTGAACAGCTTTACAGTTCAGATGCATGGGGAGGTGGCGGAGGCGCTAGAACGGATTGCCAAGGACGAGGCGATCCGGGTCCTGGTATTGACCGGGGCAGGCCGCGGCTTTTGTGCAGGGCAGGATTTGTCCGACCGGGCGGTCGCTCCGGGCGGGGAAGCAGTCGACCTGGGCGACTCGGTCGAGCGCTATTATGCGCCGCTGATTCGGCGCCTGACCTCGCTCGAAAAGCCGGTGATCGGTGCGATCAACGGCGTGGCGGCGGGCGCGGGGGCGAATATTGCGCTTGCCTGCGATATCGTCATCGCCGCCCGTAGCGCCAAATTCATCCAATCCTTCGCCAATATCGGCCTTATCCCGGATTCGGGCGGGACCTGGATCCTGCCGCGGCTCGTCGGGCAGGCAAGGGCGCTGGGGCTGGCCCTGACGGGCGACCCGCTTCCCGCTGAGACGGCTGAGCAATGGGGCCTGATCTGGAAGTGCGTCGACGATGACCAGTTGTTGTCGGAAGTCGATGCGCTTGCTGCCAGGTTCGCGACCGGGCCGACCAGGGGTCTGGCAAGCACGAAGCGGCTGATCCGTGGCGCATCGCAATTCTCGCTTGAGGATGAATTGAATCTCGAGCGCGATATGATGCGTGAACTGGGCTATAGTGACGATTACCGCGAAGGTGTCGCCGCGTTCATGGAAAAACGCAAGCCGACCTTCGTCGGACGATAAGTGCGGCATTGATCGCACGGAGACATTGAAAAATGACACGACAACTTGAAAATTACGCGCTTGACCGGTGGACGCCTGCCGCTGGTGGCCTGGCCGAGGTCCGCTCCGCTGTTTCCGGCGAGGTGGTGGCCCTGACCGGCAGCGACGGGCTGGATTTCAAGGCCATGCTCGCCCATGCGCGGACGGTTGGCGGCCCCGCCCTGCGGGCGCTGACCTTCCACCAGCGCGCCGCCATCATCAAGGCGCTGGCGCAAGCCATCATGGCGCGCAAGGAGGAGTTGTACGCGCTTTCGGTCGACACCGGCGCGACCCGCACCGATTCCTGGATCGATATCGAAGGCGGCGCCGGCACGCTGTTCACGACATCGTCCAAGGGGCGGCGCGAACTGCCGGACGATGTCGTCCTGGTGGACGGCGCGGTCGAGCCGATCGGCAAGCGGGGCAGCTTCATCGGCCAGCATATCTACACCTCGCTCCAGGGCGCGGCGCTGCATATCAACGCGTTCAACTTCCCGGTGTGGGGCATGTTGGAAAAGCTTGGTCCGACGCTGCTGGCGGGCGTTCCGGCGATTGTGAAGCCTGCTTCCTCGACGGGCTATGTCGCCGAACATGCAGTGCGCATCATGATCGAGGCGGATGTGCTGCCCGCCGGCGCGCTGCAACTCATCATGGGATCGACCGGCGACCTGTTCGACCATCTGACCTGCCAGGATGTCGTGTCCTTCACCGGGTCGGCGCAGACCTCCATCAAGCTTCAGTCCCATGCCGTGATCCAGCAGGAATCGGTGCGCTTCGTGGCCGAGCGCGACTCCCTGAACGCGTCGGTGCTTGGCCCCGATGCGACGCCCGGCAGCCCGGAATTCGACCTGTTCATCAAGGAGGTCGTGCGGGAGATGACGGTGAAGGCGGGCCAGAAATGCACCGCCATCCGTCGTGCCTTCGTGCCTGCGGCCTTGCTCGACGCTGCCGAGGAGGCGCTCAAGGCCCGGCTGGCTCAGGTCGTTGTCGGCGATCCGCGCGCCGAAGGCGTGACCATGGGCGCGCTTGCCAGCCTTTCGCAGTTGGAAGACGTCCGGGCGAAGGCCCGGGAACTCGGATCGCAGGCGCGGTTGGCGTTCGGTGCGATCGACAGCGTCGAGGCCGTGGGCGAAGGCGCGGAAAAGGGCGCCTATATCTCGCCCCTGCTGTTCCGCGCGGATGACCCCTGGGCCGCCGACCTGATTCATGATGTGGAAGCTTTCGGGCCGGTCTCGACCCTGATGCCCTATCGCGATCTGGATGATGCGATCCAGTTGGCCAATCGCGGCAAGGGGTCGCTGGCGCTGTCCTTCTTCACCTATGATCCGCAGGTCGCGCGCCAGTTCATTCTGGGCGCCGGGGCCTTTCATGGCCGCGTCGTGCTGATCGACCGTGACAGCGCGCGGGAGTCCACCGGCCACGGCTCGCCGCTGCCGATGCTGATCCATGGCGGCCCCGGTCGCGCCGGCGGTGGCGAGGAAATGGGCGGCGTGCGCGGCGTGAAACATTATATGCAGCGCACTGCCCTGCAGGGTCATCCGCGCACGCTTTCGGCGATCGCGGGCCAGTGGCTGCCCGGTGCGCCGCAGCCCACCGAAGGCGCGCATCCCTTCCGTCTCCGCTTCGGGGAACTGGAAATCGGCCGGACCTTCAACACCGCCCCGCGCACCATCACCCTGGAGGATATCGAGTATTTCGCTCACTTCACCGGCGATACCTTCTACGCGCACATGGATGAGGAAGCGGCTGCGGCCAATCCCTTCTTCCCCGGCCGCGTGGCCCATGGCTACCTTATCCTCTCATTCGCGGCGGGCTTGTTCGTGGATCCCGCGCCGGGCCCGGTTCTTGCCAATACCGGCCTGGATTCGCTGCGGTTCGTGAAGCCCGTCTCGCCGGGCGAGGCTATCAAGGTCAGCCTGACCGTCAAGGCGAAGACCAGGCGCAATGAAGAATATGGCGAAGTGCGTTGGGCCGTGTCCGTCTCCGACAGCAGCGACGAAACGGTGGCAGCGTATGAACTGCTGACCATGAACGCATTCTAACGGGTAGGACGGAGAGAGATGAACTACGGGCCTGCAACCCGCGACGAACTGGGAGCCTTGCAGCTGGAACGGCTGCAATGGACGGTGCGACGATCCTATGCGAATGTCGCCAGCTTCCGCGCTGCCTGCGATGCCAAGGGGGTGACGCCGGACGATATCCGCACTTTGGCGGATGTCGCGCTGCTTCCCTTCACGACAAAGGCCGACCTGCGCGCCAACTATCCCTTCGGCATGTTCGCCGTGCCGATGGACCAGGTATCGCGTATCCACGCCTCGTCCGGAACGACGGGGCAGCCGACCGTCGTCGGCTATACCGCCAATGACATCAAGACCTGGTCGAGCCTGGTGGCGCGGTGCATTCACGCCGCCGGCGGTCGCCCGGGCATGAAGGCGCATATCGCCTATGGCTATGGCCTGTTCACGGGCGGGCTGGGCGCACATTATGGCGCCGAGGCGCTTGGCTGCGCGGTGGTTCCCATGTCGGGCGGCCAGACCGAAAAGCAGGTCCAGATAATCGAGGACTTCAAGCCCGAAATCATCATGGTCACGCCCAGCTACATGCTCTGTATCCTGGACGAATATCGCCGCCGAGGGATCGACCCGCGCAAGTCGTCGTTAAAATACGGCATTTTCGGCGCCGAACCCTGGACCGAGGCGATGCGCACGGAAATCGAGCAGGCGTTCGACATCAAGGCCAGCGATATCTACGGCCTGTCCGAAGTCATGGGTCCCGGCGTCGCTCAGGAGATTGCGGGGACGAGGGGTCCCACAATCTGGGAAGACCATTTCCTGCCCGAAATCATCGATCCTATGACTGGAGAGGTCCTGGCCGACGGGGAAGAGGGCGAACTGGTCTTCACCTCGCTCTCCAAGGAAGCGTTTCCGATCGTCCGCTATCGCACGCGGGACCTGACCCGGCTGCTGCCCGGCGAAGGTCTGCCCTATCGCCGCATCGCGAAGATCGTGGGACGCAGCGACGACATGCTCATCATTCGCGGCGTGAACGTTTTCCCGACCCAGATCGAGGAACAGATACTGAAATGCCCCGGGTTGGCGCCCCATTATCTCATCGAGATCAGTCGCCCATCCCGGATGGACGAAGTCACCATCGATGTGGAATTGAGGGCCGAGACCGATATCGAAAGTGGCGCGGCGCAGTGCAGGCAGCTGGCAGCTTATATCAAGGACGTCATAGGCATCACCGCTCGCATCGACCTCAAGCAGGCCGGCGAGATTGCACGCTCGACCGGCAAGGCGGCCCATGTTCGCGATCTGAGGGGTCAGGCCATGAGCGCCTGACCGTCCATATCGGACAATAAGTCGCCACCAAATTCCTCTATGGTGGCGATTTTTGGGGCCGGCGCCGTGCTATTCAGGCGCTGGCCCCTTTTTTGGAAGGGCGGTGCGCACAGGCGTCCGCCAACGGCTATTACGGGTCGATTGTCTTCAGCGGGCGTCGATTTTCGCGAACTCTTCGATCAGGACCAGTCCCAGGATGCTTTCGGCATGGCATGCCGCAGCGCGAAGAGATATCAGCGTCAGCCAGTGTCGTCCGGCGGCACGCAGTCGTTCGGCCGCGGCGCCCGTGCCCGCGATGGCGACGAGCCGCGCCGCGATCCAGCCCGTCGCTGCCAGGGCCGCGAGATGCAGGAATGCGGTCGCGCCGGCTTCCGCCGCGCGTGGATCGGGCATCTGGACCAGCCGCTCGGCGGCATCCTCCAGCAGATCGAGCACGGGACGCAGAGTCCGTGCCGTGCCGGTCGTCGCCGCATCCTCGCGCGCCCGGGCCAGGAAGGCGCGCAGGCCGCGCCGGTCGCCACGCAGCCTGCGGTGCAGCAGGTCCAGCGCCTGGATGCCCGTCGTGCCTTCGAAAATCGTCAGGACGCGGGCGTCGCGCAGCATCTGCTCGGCGGGCCATTCGCGCGTGTAGCCCGCGCCGCCCAGCACCTGCACGGCGTCGTTCGCGACGTCGCAGGCGAATTCGCCGCCCGTCGTCTTGACGAGAGGCAGGAGCCATTGCAGCAGCGCCGCCGCATCCTTGCGCGCCTCCTCGTCCGGCTCATGCGCCGCCAGATCGCCCAGATTCGCCGTGGCCAGCAGCAACCCGCGCAACACCTCCACCTTGGCGGCTTGTTCCAGCAGCATGCGTTGCACATCCGCATGACGATGAATCGGGACGGGTGCGCCACCGTTTCCGCCCTGTCGCCGTTCGTGCGCATAGTCGAGCGCGAGGTCGGCGGCCCCGGCCGCGATCGCCAGCCCCTGTGCGCCGGTGGCGAGCCGCATGTTGGTGATCATCACGAACATCTGCTGCAGGCCGCGCCCCTCCGTGCCGATCAGGCGGCCGCGCGCGCCTTCGAAACCGAGCGCGCAGGTCGGTGAGGCGTGGAGGCCCATTTTCTCCTCGATCCGCCGCACGACCACGCCGTTGCGCGCTCCGTCGATGCGGTCGGGCACGAGGAAGAGGCTGAGCCCGTCCGCCCCCGCGGTCTGGGCCAGCAGGCAATGGCCGATCCGCGGCGTCAGGTCATGATCGCCGAAAGATATCCAGCATTTCTCGCCGGTAATCGCCCATTCGGCGTCGCCGATCGGCTCGGCCCGTGTGCGCAGCCGTCCCACGTCCGACCCGGCCTCGGCTTCGGAAATGCAGATGGTCGCGGCCCAGGCGCCGGATATCAGCGGTGCCAGCCATTCCGCCTTCATCGCCGCGTCGCCATGAGCGGCGATCAGTCGTGCCGCCGACCGCTGCGGCACCGGTAGCATTCCGAAGGCGGGACAGCTGCGGTCGAATATCTCCTGCACCGCGAAGGCAAGCGCGAGCGGCAGGCCCTGGCCGCCGTCGGTGGTCGGCTGGTCGAGCGTCGGCCATCCGCCCGCGACATAGGCGTCATAGGCTGCGTGATGGCCCGGCGCGGTGTGCACCCGCCCTTCCGACAGGACGCATCCCTCACGGTCGCCGGTATCGTTGAGCGGTGCCAGGAATCCCGACGCGAAGCGCGCCGCTTCGTCAAGCACCGCCTCGACCAGGTCGGGCGTCGCCGCGCTGAAACTGTCCCTGATCGCGCGCAGCCGGGACAGGCCCGGCGCCGCCTCGTACTGCATGGCGATCAGCCGGCTGTCGGCGGGCGGAACAACGCCTCTCATCTGATTGTCCTTTTACCGCAGGCTGGGGTCGAGCAGATATTTCTCGCCCGTCGCGCGTCGGGCGATGGCGGATAACCGCCGGGGGTCCAGCAGTTCGCGGAAGGACACGGTCCCGCTATAATGGCTGGCGAAGGTCGTCCCGAGCTCCGCCGCGACGCGCGCGCGCAGTCGGGCGACCCCGGCAGGGCCGATCCTTTGCAGGAACGGCGTCAGTAGGAACCCGCCGACGGCCCAGGCCATGCCATAGGTACGGTCGAGCACGGTCGGGCTGGGGTCGAGCGACCCATAGATATAGACCTGCTTGTGCGTCGCGGAGCCGTAGCGGCTATAGGCCCCGGCGTTCCGGTTGAGCGCCCGTTCCATGGCGTGGAGAATGTCATGGGCGAGCCGCCCGCCGCCGACCGCGTCGAAGGCGATGGTCGCGCCGGTGGATGCGATCGCCTCCTCCAGATCCTGCGCAAAGCCGTCGGTGCTGCTGTCGATGACATGGCGCGCACCTGCCGAACGCAGCAATTCCGCCTGGCGCTCGCTGCGAACGATGTTGACCAGCGGCACATCCTCGGCCAGGCAGAGGCGATTCAGCATCTGCCCCAGATTGGACGCAGCGGCGGTATGGATCAGCGCCCGATGGCCTTCGGCGCGCATAGTTTCCACCATGGCGAGCGCGGTCGGGGGATTGACGAACATCGATGCCCCGTCGGCGGCGCTCACCCCCTCGGGCAGCGGCACGCAATCGGCGGCGGCGATCTTGCGAAACTCTGTATACATGGCCCCGCCAAACATGCCGACCTTCCGCCCGAGCAGGTCGCGCACCGCCGAACCGGCCGCCACCACCGTTCCGGCGCCCTCATTGCCGACCTTCATTGGCTGGTCGATCCGCGCCGCCAGCGACGCCATGGCCTCGTTGAGAATGGAGGCGGAGAGCCTGGGACTTTCTTCCGTGCCTTCGACGGCCATGGTCGAAAGGTCCGCCGGTCCCAGCAAAAGGCCAACGTCGGACGGGTTCAGCGGCGCGGCCTCTACCCCCACCACTACCTCATCCGCTTGGGGCGGAGAGATTGTCACAGGTTCCAGCGACAGCAGCAGCCGGCCATCCGACGTGATGGTGGAGCGCAATTCGAGAGCCGTGATCGGCCATTCGATCGGAGTGGCCTCAGAATGCGACATGATCGCCTCCCTTGAGTTGAAGCATCGCCCGGGCTTCGGCGGGCGTCGCGATGTCACGGCCTATCTCTTCGAGGATGGTCCTGACCTTCCGTACCTGTTCCGCGTTCGACCGGGCAAGCCGGCCACGGCCCAGCGTCAGGCTGTCCTCCAGGCCGACGCGCACATTGCCGCCCAGCGCGGCGCTGACTGCGGCCAGCGGCATCTGGTGGCGTCCTGCTCCCAGCACGGAAAGATACCAGTCCTGCCCGAACAGCCGGTCGGCTACGCCGACCATATGGATCAGATTTTCGGGCTCCGGGCCCATGCCGCCCAATATGCCGAACACGCATTGCACCAGGAAGGGCGGCTTCACCACGCCCCGGTCGGCGAAATGGGCCAGGGTGTAGAGGTGGCTCACATCATAGCATTCGAACTCGAACCGCGTGCCGAAGCGTCCGCCCAGCTCGGTCGCCGCCATCTCGATCTGTTCGAAGCTGTTGCTCATCGGCGTGCGGCGGGAGCCTTCGAGGAAGGGCTTCTCCCAATCATATTTCCATTCGGTTATCCTGTCCGCCGCCGGGAACACGCCGAAGTTCATCGTGCCCATGTTCATGGAAGTCAGCTCGGGTTCGGCCCGGCGTGCGGCGGCGAGCCGCTCGTCCATCGACATGCCGACCGCGCCGCCCGTCGTGATGTTCACCACCGCGTCGCATTGCTGCTTGATGCGGGGCAGGAACTGCATGAAGATTTTGGGGTCCCCGCTCGGCCTGCCGTCGCGGGGATCGCGCGCGTGGAGGTGCAGGATTGCCGCCCCCGCCTCGGCCGCGGCCACGGCCTGCTCGGTGATCTGGTCGGGGGTGATCGGCAGATGGTCCGACATGGACGGGGTATGCACCGAACCCGTCACCGCGCAGGTGATGATCGCCTTGTTGCTCTTAATCATGGTCCACCCGCTCCTTGAACGTCTTCTTCGCGTGACGGATCGCGTGCAGCACGTGCACCCGTTCCTCCGCCGGTTCTTGCGCGCCGCGCGCGGCGAGGCATTGGTCGATTCCCTCGATCGCCGCCTGTTGCAATTCGGCGGTGAGCGCAGGAGCGCCGAGGCTGCCCCACATCGCCTGCAAGGCGGGCCCCAGATTTTCGAAGGCCCGGCGCGCGCGCCCCGCCCCACCAGCCAGATGATGGCTGATGAATGGGCCGGAAACGGCCCAGCGCGCACCGGGCCCCTCCGTCACGGCGAGATCGATGTCCTCGACCGTGGCGACTCCCTCCTGCAACAGATGAAATGCCTCGCGAATAAGCGCTGCCTGCAAACGATTGCCGACATGGCCCGGCACCTCGCGCATCAACCGGATCGGGCTTTTGCCGATGGAACGGTAGAAGCCCATTGCCCTGTCCACGGTGGCGGGCACGGTCAGCTCGCCTCCGGCGACCTCCACCAGCGCCATCAGCGGCACGGGAATGAAGGGGTGGCCCAGCACCACCCGCTCCGGTCGGTTGGCCTCGCTCTGCATCGCGCTGACGGTGATGCTGGAACTGCTCGACGCGATGACGGCATGATCGGGCGCCGCGCCGGAGACGGCGGCGATCAGGTCGCGCTTGGCGGCAACCGTCTCCGGGCCATTTTCCTGCACCCAGTCGGCGTCCTGCACCGCCCTGGTAAGATCGGGCTCGAAGCGCAGGCTGCTGAGCGCGTCCGCCACCCCTTCGCGATCGAACCCGATGAGGCGCAGATCTGCCGCCACGCGGTCACGCAAGCGGGCCTCGACGCCGGCGGCCGGGTCAGTGCATGTGACCTGCAGTCCCTGCTCAAGGAATGTTGCGGCCCAGCCGATGCCGACAAGGCCGCAGCCGACAACCGTTACCCGATCAATGCTCACTCAGCTGCCTCCAGAGGATAGGGTCCAAGGCGCGACAGCAGGATCGCAGCACCTGTCAGTAGGGATGCGGCGCAGATCAGCGCGACGTGATAGCTGCCGGTGACATCGAACGACAGGCCGACCAGGAAAGGACCGATGGACGAGCCGGCGACGAAGGTGCCGTAGAGAATGCCATAGGCCGAACCATAGGCGGTCAATCCCATGTAGCGGGCCACGAGGAAGCCGATCAGGTCCACCTCCGCGCCCATCGCCAGGCCTATGAGTATGGCGGCAACCCCGGCTAGATGTGTGCCTCCGCTCGCCAGCAGCACGCAGCCTATCGCGGCGGCGGCGAGCATGGTGGACGCCACGAAAGGCGCATGGACGCGGTCGATCAGCGCGCCCGCGCCGATCCGGCCAAAGATCAGGGCGATGCCGATCAGCCCGGCGGTCCGGCCCGCCATCGCGGCGTCCATGCCGCCATCCAGCAGCATGGGAACGAAGTGCACGATCAGACCTCCGATGCCCAGCGCCAGTCCGAAGAAGGACAGCAGCATCAGCCGAAACCGCCAGTCGCGGAAAAGGGTGGCGAAGCTGGTTCGGGGCATTTCCGCGTGCCGCGATCCGGCGCCGAGCGCCGATCTGCTGTCCTGGCCAAGGCCCATCAATACGACGGGCATGGCGATCGCCAGGACGCCGGCCAGCAGGCGATAGCCTTCGCGCCAGCCATGCGCCGCGACGAAGGGCGTGAAGAAGGCAGGCGCCAGCGCCGCGGCAATGCCGGTTCCCGACAACAGCAGTCCAAGCGCCAGACCGCGATGCACCTTGAAATGGGCGGCGACCAGCCGGGTGAAGACCACCGGCGACGTTCCGGCGCCAGCCAGGCACAACAGACTGATGGCGCCAAGATAAAGAAGGAGGTTGCCCGGCAAGAACGACATGCCGACCGCCGCCAGCGCCAGCGCCGGCATCGCGAACGACAGAACCGGACGGACACCCACCCGGTCCACCAGGCGGCCGACAAAGGGCGACGCTGCGGCGAGAACCAGTCCGGAAATCAGGACCGCCAGGGACAGGGACGCGCGGCTCCAGCCGAACTCCGCCTGAAGCGGGCGGATGAAGATGCCGAGCGTATAGAAGAAGAGGGAGGAGATGCCGACCGACAGGCCCAGGAAGCTGGCCGCCAGCATGACGCCGCCGTTCGCGAATTCCGTCCGGGCGGTCATGGCGCGTCCGGTGCTTCGACGATGGCGACTGCACGAGTCCAGCCCGCCGAGGCGCGCTCAATCTTCACCGGGAAGCAGGCGACGGTGAAGCCATGGGACGGCAGCACCTCCAGCCCGTGCAGTTTTTCCATCTGATAATAGCTGCGTTCCCGACCCGCCTTGTGCCCTTCCCAGATGATCGAAGGGTCGCCATCCTGCGCAAAGCGGCGCGCGGTATGGGAAAAGGGCGCATCCCAGGACCAGGCATCGGTTCCCACGACCTGGACGCCGCGCTCGGTGAGATAAAGCGTCGCCTCCCGCCCCATGCCGCAACCGCTGTCCATATAATGGGGCTGGCCGAAGGCCTTCCCGGCCGTCGTATTGACCAGCACGATGTCGAACGGCGCAAGTCTATGGCCGATCCGCGTGAGTTCGGCCTCGACCTCGGCGGCCGATACGACATGCCCGTCCGGCAGATGGCGGAAGTCCAGCTTGACGCCGGGCCGCAGGAACAGGTCGAGTGGTGCTTCGTCGATGGTGGGCGAACGCTGCCCGCCGTCCGTGGTCGAATGATAGTGCCATGGCGCGTCTATATGCGTGCCGCTGTGGGTGGTGAGGGATATGTCCTCGACCGCCCAACCTTCGCCATCGGGCAGATCTTCGGGCTGCAGGCCGGGAAAGGCGGCCGCCATCTGCGCCGCGCCGGTCTTGTGACCGATATAGGTGATGCGCGGGCGCATGACCTCCGGATCGCTGACCACCTCCGCGCTGACGGGGATCGACAGGTCAATAATGTGTCTCATAGTCCTCTCCAGACCTCTGCGAGCGACGCCTTCAACGCAGCGCTCCTCCGCGCAACTGGGCGCCCCTGATCCGGTTGCGGATGGTGCCGATCCCCTCAATCTCAAGCTCCACCAGGTCGCCATCGCCCAGGAACCGTGCCTGCTCCAGGCCGCATCCGCCGCCCACGGTGCCGGCCCCGAATATCTCCCCGGGATAGATGGTTTCGCTGGCGCTGACATGCGCGATCATGTCCTCGAAACGCCAGTGGATGCTGCTCATCGATCCTTCCGACCAGAGTTGGCCGTTGACGGTCGCCGTCATCCGGGCCTGGTAGGGATCGGGCATTTCATCGGCGGTGACGATGCAGGGCCCCAGGATGATGCTGCCGTCGAAATCCTTGCCCTTGGCCGGGCCGAACGGTCCCGTCATCTCATGCCCCTGCGCGTCCCGTGCCGAAAAATCGTTGTAGATGGTGTAGCCGAAGATATGGCTCTTCGCCTCGGAAACCGGGATGTCGCGTCCCGTCCGGCCGATCACGGCGGCCATCTCCAGCTCGTAATCGGCCACCTGCGAATAAGCGGGCCAGACGACATCGTCGCCGGGATTGCCGACGGCGAAACGGTTGGCCTTGTAATAGATGGGCTGGTCATACCAGACCTGGGGCAGGATGACCGGTCCTTTCGGCGGCACTTTGCCCGCGCGGATCGCATTCATCGCGAACACGACTTTCCCCGACTGCAGCATATGCTGTTCGAAGGCGGAAAAGTCGCGGATCTGTGCCGGCCGGGGAAGGGGGGCCAGCAGCCTGACCGCCGAGGCGGACCGAACGGCCTCTCCCGGAGCAGACGCCGTCAGGCAACGGGCGCGGTCCAGCGCCCGTTCGCCTTCCTCGATCAGCGACTGCATGGAGGCGAAGGCGGGTTCGGAGCCGCCCGTCAACCTGACTGCGGCAGCCAGGTCGACAATATCCTGGCCGTCCCGGATGGCCCCCAGCCGTGAAGCGCCGCCATGCTCGAAAGTCACTAGTCGCATAAGTCTGCCCGATTTGGAGTGATCAGAAGGAAAAGCGTGCCTGAACGCCGAAGCGGCGTGGTTCGTTCACGGCCGCGACGGGCAAGCCGAACAGCGACGACACCTGGGAGAGGTGACGATTGTCGGTCAGGTTCTTGCCATAGACCGCCAGTTCCCACCCGGCGCGGTTGACCAGTGACAGGCGGCCGTCCAGTTCGCCCCACGCCTTCGCCCGGTAGGTATCGGCGTCCTGCCGCGTTTCCAGGAAGAAGACCGAGCTCTGAAAGCGAACGCCCAGAGATGCGCGGATCTTGTTGTCCGCGCCTGCCGCCATTTCGTAGCTGATATTCGCGCCGCCCTGCCATTTGGGTGCGCGGGTCAGCCGGTTGCCGTCGATATTTTCAAGCCCGACTGCCGGGTTCGATCCCGCCACGAAGGAATCGACCAGCACCGCGCTCAGCGCACCCGCCGTGAAATGCGCATCCAGATAGGTGAGGTTGCCGTTCAGCTGAAGCCCTTCGAGCGGGCGGATGGTGGTTTC
>DATEDR010000112.1:0-10324 GCA_035281605.1 Sphingobium sp. | reverse complement strand
GATAGGGGGCGAACTCACGCGCCAGTTCATAGCGCAGGCGCAACCCCAGTTCGATGTCGGAAAGACCCGATCCGATCCCCAGTTCCGGCACGTCCTGCGCCGAGATGTTCACCTCGGCCGCCGGTTGCAGGATCAGGCGCTGGGTGATCCGCTGATCATAGCTTGCCTCCAGCCGCAGATGCGCGTCACCCTTGGTCGACAGAAACGCCTGCGCCCCGACCTCGAACCAATAGGGCGCAAGTCCTTCGATGCCGATGACGGCGTAAGCGCGGTTCGGCTCCGGGCGGATGTCGTGGCGAACGCCGGCTTCCAGGTTGAACCAGGGGTCGATCGCTCGACTGTAGAGCGCCTGCAGTTCGGCGCTTTCCAACGGGCCGCCGACTTCGCCATCGCCCTCGGTCTTGAAGGCGAAACGGTTGATGTCGCCGCCGATCCACCCCTCGCCTTCCCAATGATAGCCGTCCCGACCCTTGCCCGCCCGATATTCCAGTCGATCGAGCATCAGCTGCGAGAAGATCCCGCCGCCGCCTTCCTTGATCATGGCGGCGCGGGCGCGGGCCATGGCGGCGGGGTCATAAACGGCATCCGCGGCATGGTCGGTCGGCGGGGCGGGCGCGACGCCGCCGGGGACCTCGTCTTCCGCTGGAGCCGGACCATGCCCGGCATGCGGATCATCGGCCGGCGCTTTCTCAGGCGGGGCCTGATGCGTAGAGTGATCCTCGGTGGGCGGCTGTTCTGCGGCGCCGTGATGACTATGATCCTGCGCCGCCGCCGGGAACTGCACGGTAGCCAGCAGCACGACGGGGATGAGCGTCTTCATGCCCCCTCGCCCCCATGCCGGACGGTGACGACGCGCATCATCCCGGCATGCATGTGCATCAGCATGTGGCAGTGGAAGGCCCAATCGCCGAGCGCGTCGGCGGTAAGATCGAAGCTCAGCCTGCTCCCCGGCAGCACGTTCACCGTGTGCTTGCGCGGATTATGCGCGCCCGCGCCGGTCACCAATTCGAAGAAATGGCCGTGCAGATGGATGGGATGCGGCATCATCGTGTCGTTGATCAGATTGACCCGCACCCGCTCCATATGGCGGAAGGCGATGGGCTCCACCCCTTCCGACAGCTTCACCCCGTCGAAGGACCACATATAGCGTTCCATGTTCGCGGTCAGGTGAATGTCGAGCGTGCGTGTCGGCGTTCGGCTGTCCGGGTTCGGCGTCAGGGCCTTAAGGTCGGCATAGGTCAGCACCCGATGATCGACATGTTCAAGGCCGGTTGGCCGGTCGGCGGTCCGGTCGACCGGCATGGGCGAAAGGGTGGCGACGCCGGGGCCCATCTTCACCTGCGGCGCGACCGAAGGGTCCAACATCTTCATCGAATGGCCGGCCATGCCATGATTGTCGGGTGGGCTGGGGTCGGTGCCGCCGCCCTGCCCCATGTCCATGTCGGACATGTCCATGCCCATATCCTTCATGCCCAGCAGCGGGCGTTCCCGCAGCGGAGGCACCTCGGCCGCCATGCCGATCCGGGGGGCCAGCGTCGCGCGGACAAGCCCCGACCGGTCGATGGCTTCGGCGATCAAGGCATAGGGTTTCGCCTCAGTCGGTTGCACGACGACGTCATAGGTCTCCGCGATGCCGATCTGGAACTCGTCGGTGTCGACCGGCTGCACATGCTGGCCGTCGCACTGCACCACCGTCATCGGCAGACCGGGCAGGCGGACGTTGAAATTGGTCATGGCCGACGCGTTGATGATGCGCAGCCGCACCTTCTCGCCCGGCGTGAAAAGGCCCGTCCAGTTCTCGCCCGTGCCATGGCCGTTGACGAGGAAGCTGTAGGTCGACCCGGTGACGTCCGAAATATCGGTCGGATCCATCCGCATCGCGCCCCATTCGAGCCGCTCCTTCGCGCTTTGGTCCTTGCCCGCGAGCAACCCTGCCAGCGTCTGCCTCTGCATGTTGAAATAGCCGCCCGACTGCTTGAGGCGCTTCAGCAGCATGTGCGGGTGGACCGGGCTCCAGTCGGACAGGACGATCACATGCTCGCGCGTGGCGTCGACCGCATCGACGCCTGCGGGATCGATGACGATCGGGCCATAATGACCCATCGCTTCCTGCATGCCCGAATGGCTGTGATACCAGTAGGTGCCCGACTGGCGGATCGGAAATTCATAGGTGAAGGTTTCGCCCGGCCGGATTCCGGGAAAGCTGATGCCGGGCACCCCGTCCATCTGAAAGGGCAGGATCAAGCCGTGCCAGTGGATCGACGTGTCTTCCGCAAGCGCGTTGGTGACGGCAAGGCGGACCGTCTGTCCTTCCTTCAGGCGAATGAGCGGCGCCGGAAGCGTCCCGTTGATCGTGACCGCATGCGCGGAACGCCCGCCGGTTTCGAAGTGACTTCGGCCGACGGTCAACGCGATATGCTCGCCGCTGAGCGCAGCGGGCAGTCCCGCCGTCCCGCTCTGCGCCCAGGCCGGAAAGGCGCGGGCAAGCGCGAGCGTACCGGCCAGGCTCGCGGCTCCCCGGATCAGGCTGCGGCGGTCGATGGCAGGAGGGGGTGAGGTCGGCATGAGGAGAGAGTTTCGCGTCAAATTTGCTTCGCTGGCGATCTGTTAAACCCAGCCTTCCAGCACCTGGTTGGGTGGCCGGTGCCCATCGACCCAACTGCGGATATTGGCAATCACGCGCGCGCCGGTCGCATCGCGCCCCTCGAAGGTCGCCGACCCCATATGTGGCAGCAGCACCACGTTGGACAGCTCGAGCAGCCGCGGATCGATCGCTGGCTCATGCGCGTAGACGTCGAGCCCCGCCCCCGCGATCCGTCCTTCGGCGAGCGCAGCGATCAGCGCCGGCTCGTCGGTGATTTCCGCCCGCGAGGTGTTGATGAGATAGGCGTCGGGCCGCATGAGCGCGATGCGCCGCGCGTCGATCATGTCACGGCTGTCGGCGTTCAGCGGGCAGTTGATCGACACGATGTCGCTTTCCCGCAGCAGCGAGTCCAGGTCAGCATGCCAGCTGGCCTGCAATTCCTGTTCGACCTCGAAAGGCAGGCGATGGCGGTTGTGATAGGCGATCGAGACGCCGAAGGCCGTCGCGCGCTTCGCTACGGCCCGGCCGATCCGCCCCATGCCGATGATGCCCAGCTTCTTGCCGCCGATGCGATGCCCAAGCATGCCCGACGGGCTCCATCCGGGCCAGGCGCCCGATCGCACCAGCTTCTCGCCCTCCGCCAGCCGTCGCGGCACCGACAGGATCAGCGCCATGGTCATGTCCGCCGTATCCTCGGTCAGGACGCCCGGCGTGTTGGTGACGATGACCCCCTTCTCGCGCGCGGCGGCCAGATCGATATGATCGACGCCGCTGCCGAAGCTCGCGATCAGTTGAAGCCGTTCCGGCGCAGCGTTGATGAGCGCGGCGTCGATATGGTCCGTCACCGAAGGCACCAGCACGTCGCACTGCGCCATCGCGCGTGTCAGCGCGGTGCGGTCCATCGGCACGTCGCCGACATTGAAGACAGCGTCGAACAGTTCCGCCATGCGCGCCTCCACATTGGGGGGCAGACGACGCGTCACGATGACGCGCGGCTTGGCGGGGCGCGGTTTCTTGGCCATGTCTGGCCGCTATTCCCCGTTAGGGCCATGGTCAAGCGCTTATACCGGCACCCCAAACAGCTGTTGTCGGTTGCGCCCGCCACCGGCTATGGTCGCGCCGGGATTTCAAGGGGAACGGTTCAGGCATGAAGGCTTATCTGCTGGGCATGGGCGCCCTCGCCGCGCTTTGCTTCGCAAGCGGCGCGGGGGCGGCGCCAAAGCCAGTTCCCTATTGGGCTTCGCTGAACCAGGACGAGGCGCGCATGCGCGTCGGTCCCAGTCTCGATTACCCATCCAACTGGGTCTATCGCCGCCGCGACCTGCCGGTGAAGGTCGTCCAGGTGCTGGGCCTGTGGCGCAAGGTCGAGGATTCGAGCGGCACGCAGGGCTGGATGCATGTCCGGCTGCTGAGCGACACGGCGACCGCCATCGTCACCGCCTCCGTGGCGCCCATGCGGGAAGCCCGGAGCGAGGATGCGCGCACCCTTTACCGGGCCGAAAAGGGCGTGGTCGGACGCCTCGATTCCTGCGGCAAGGGCTGGTGCCTTTTCGACGTGGCAGGGCAGAAGGGGTTCATACGCGCAGACGACGTCTGGGGCGCGACGCAATAGGCCGCTTCAGGCCGGCTCTTCGCCCTTCCCGTCGACGATCGCGAAAGCGTCCGCCTGCGCTCCCGCTTCGGCCCCCTCCTCTTCCCCCAGGCGATCGAGGTGCATCAGGCGTTTGACCAGCGGCGCGACCGCCATCACCGCCACGCCTATCGCGATCGACCACCAGCCGATCCGGCCATAGACAACCAGCACGCCGTCCCGCGACGCCGCGCCCTGCTCCCCTCCGGTCGCCGCGGCGATCATGCCAGCAGCATATTCGCCAAGCGCCATCGCCAGGAACCAGATGCCCATCATAAGGCCGATCATGCGCGCCGGCGCCAGCTTCGACATGGCAGACAATCCTACCGGCGACAGGCACAGCTCGCCCAAGGTGTGCAGCAGATAGAGCAGGAAGATGAACAGCACCGGTGTCTTTACCCCCGGCGGTCCTGCCCCGGCGACCAGCACCAGGAAGCCGGCCCCGACCAAGGCAAGGGCGATGCCGAACTTGGCCGGCGCGGACGGTTCCCATCCTCGTCGGGCGAGCCAGATCCAGAGACTGGCGATGATCGGCCCGAACAGCAGGATATAGGCCGCGTTCACCGACTGGAACATAGACGCTGGGACGTCGAAGCCCAGGATCGTCCGGTCGGCGTGACGGTGGGTGAACAGGCTGAGCGACGAGCCGGTTTGCTCATATAGTCCCCAGAAGATCGGGTTCACGACCAGCAGGAACAGCGCCGCCAGCATCCGATTCCGCCCGATCCGCTCCATCCGGCCGAACGCTTCCCACAGAATGTAGAGGACGACGAGTGCGCTCGCCGCGGCTAGCATCCACCCGACAATCGCATGCTGTTGAATCATGACCCAGCAGAGCAGGATCGACGCCAGGCTGGACAGATAGACCAGCCATTCGCGGGTGACGATCCCGCCGACTCGCTCGGCAAGGCGCGCGGAGTCCGGCGGCTCACCCCGGCCCTGTAGCAGCGGCCTTGCCAGCACGAAGCCGATGACGCCGGCGATCATCCCCACGGATGCCGCGCCGAAACCCCAATGCCATCCCCATCGCTGGCCCAGATAACCGCAAATGATCGGCCCGATCGTCGCGCCGACATTGATGCCCATGTAGAAGATCGTATAGGCCGGGTCCCGCCGCATATCGTTGCGCGGGTAAAGCTGGCCCACCAGCGCCGACACGCTGGATTTCAGGAATCCCGTGCCGGTGATGACCGTCGCGAGCCCCAGCCAGAACAGGCCCAGCCCCATCACGCCGGCGTCGTCGCCCTCCAGCCCCAATATCAGATGACCGATGGCGATGACGATGCCGCCAAACAGCACCGCCTTGCGCTGTCCAAGATACCGGTCGGCGAGATAGCCGCCCATCAGCGGCGAGATGTAGATCAGTGACATGTACGCGCCGTAGGCGTAGCTCGCGTCACGGTCGGAAAAGAGGAAATGCTGCGTCAGATAGAAGATCAGCAGCGCGCGCATGCCGTAGAAGGAAAAGCGCTCCCACATCTCCACAAAGAACAGCAGGAACAGTCCACGGGGATGGCCGAGCCAGGTCTTGCCGGTCGGGGTGGAAGCACGAATGGCCGTCATCAGGAGAGCCTAGAGCGGAACTCAGCCCGCTGTCAAAGAGCGGCCAAGCCCTTGCGTCGCGCCGCTTACCGCGCCATTTGAGGCGCATGTTCAACGACGCCACCACGCCACTCTCGCTCCTGCGCACCCGCCGTTCCGGCAAGCCCCGCGACCTCATCGCGCCCGGCCCCGACGCGGACCAGCTTCGCCAGATGCTGGAGATCGCCCTGCGCACGCCCGATCATGGCAAGCTGGCGCCCTGGCGGTTCGTGATCGTGCCGCAGGACCGCCGCGAGGCGCTGGCCCAGCTTCTCGAGGCGGCCTATCGCAAGGAAAAGCCCGACGCGGGGCGGCTGGAACTCGACGCCATGCGCCAGTTCGCGCATCAGGCGCCAACGCTGGTCGTTGCTCTGGCCGCGCCGGTCGCGCCCAGCAAGATACCGGTGTGGGAACAACAACTCTCCGCCGGCGCCGCGACGATGAACCTGCTGCACGCGGCGCACGCGATGGGCTTCGCCGCCGGGTGGCTGACCGGCTGGCCCGCCTATAATGAGGATGTTCGCGCCGCTTTCGCCACAGGGGACGAGCGGCTGGCCGGCTTCATCTTCATCGGCACGCCGTCACGACCGCAGGAAGAACGGCCCCGGCCAGAATATGACAACATAGTTTCGGTATGGGACAGATAGTTATCAGATTTGGGTCATCCGCATTTTGAGTGCCGCTTGACCTGAGTGGCTGTATTATGCCACTGATGCACCATGGCTGAAGATTCCAAGCCCGTCTATCTCCGCCTTCGCGACATCATCGCGGCCGCCATTTTGGACGGCGACTATGGGGATGGCGACATGCTGCCGTCGGTTCGCGCCCTGGCCGCGCAGCAGGGCGCAAATCCGCTTACCGTCGCGAAGGCCTATCAATGTTTTCAGGACGATGGCCTGATCATCGTCAAGCGCGGCGTCGGCATGTTCGTAGCCGATGGAGCGACCCGCCGCCTGCGGGAAGCCGAGCGCCGCCACTTTCTCGACACCGTCTGGCCGCCGCTGGCGGATCAGATCAAACGGCTCGGCATTTCCGTCCAGGACCTTGACCTGCAGCGGGCCTGAAGCGGTTCAGCGCGCCGCCAGCCTTTCCGGGCGCGCCCTCATCGCCGCATAAGCCCGGGCGAGATGCGCACGAGGCACCGGATGACCCGGCGCCAGCGCTACCGCCTTTTCCAACAGATCGACCGCGGCCTGTCCCTTTTGCCCGCTAGCGACCAGCGTCCAGCCGTACATGTCGGCCGTGACCGGGCTGGCCGGCATCAGACGATAGGCAAGAGCGGCGTAGCGGCGCGCGCTCCCGGCATCCCCCGATTCCAGCGCCGCGCGCGCCAGATCGGCGAGCAGCAGCGGATCGCTGCTCCCGATCCGCGCCTGCACGGCCCGCAACAGCCGCAACGCGCCTTTCCAATCGCCTGCCTGCATCGCGATCGCCGCCGCCAACCTCTGCGCGTCCACATCGTTGGGATTTTGCGCCAGGAACAGCCGCACGATCTGGGCGGATCGGCCTGCGTCGCCCAGTCGTTGCCATGCGGCGGCCAGGCGCAGCGCGACATCGCGCGAAAATCGGATGTTCGCGCCGCTTTCATACGCCTGCACCGCCTCATGCAGCCGCCCTGCCGCCTGCAGCGCATCGCCCAGGATCAGCCAGGCGGCAGGAGCGCCCGGGTTCGCGCGGTTGAGCAGGCGCGCCCGCTCGACCGCCGCGCCAGCGCGGCCCATGGTCAGAAGAGCACGGATATAGGGGATATTCGCGCTGGCCGACGCGCTGTCGCCGGGAGCCGGACCGGCCGCGATCGCAGCATCGCCGGGACTGCCGATCGGCTCTGAGGCAGAGCGCGTGGGCCAGGCCGCCCGGGCCAGCATGTCCTGCGCCATGTCCGACCTGCCCATCGATTCCTGCGCGCGCGCCGCCAGCGTCAGCACATAGGGGTCGGCATCCCGCTGCGCGACCAGGGGCGCGAGCGTGGCGGCGGCGGCGTGGTCGCCGGCTTCCAACAACGCCCTGCCCAGCAGCGTGCGAGCCACGCGGTTGTCCGGCTGGTCGGCGACCAGCGGGGAGAGCGACTGCGCCGCCAGCAGGGCATTGCCATTTTCCAGCTGCAACACGCCCCGCAATAACCGGGTCGCCGGCTCGCCATCCAGCCGGCCGCCGATGCGGTCGAGCAGCCTGCGGGCAAGATCCACGCGCCCCGCTCGCGCCGCCATCACCGCCTGCATCATCCACGCGCGGGCGTTGTCGGGGTCGATGGCGAGCAGATGGCGCGTGACGCTCAGCATCCGCCTCGCCTGACCCATGTCGGCCAGCGTCGCTGCATAATGTTCAAGCGTCGGGACATTGTCGGGGCTCTGCTCAAGAGCGCGCTCGAACCAGGGCAAGGACGCCGTCAATCCATATTGCTCGCGGATCAGCTCGCCACGCAGGGTCAGCGCTTTCACGCCCTGCGGCGAGAGGGAGAGCGCCCGTCCCGCCGCCGTGATTGCGCCAGCCTGGTCGCCCGCCGCCATGCGGAACCGGCCAACCGCTACCCAGTTTGCAGCATCCTTGGGCGCCAGCTTCAACGCCCTGTCGAACGCCGCCGCCGCCGGTGCCATTTCTTCTTTGGCCAGCCAGGCTTGCCCCGCCAAGCGCGCCACCATCGCAGCGGCATCAGGCGGCACATCGGCGCTCAGCGCCTCCTGCAAAGCCTTGTCGGGATAGCCCTGAAGCAGCAGTGCCTCGGCCATCAGGTGCCGCGTTGCTCCGTCGGCGGCGCCAAGCTTGCGCGCCCGCTCGATCTCGGCTTGCGCGCCCTCGCCATCGCTCAGGTCCAGCAACGCCCGCGCCTGCGCTATCCGGGCGGCGACGGATCGCGGATGCGCGCGGACGGCGTTCATCAGCTCGACCCGCGCTGTGCGCGCATCACCCTTTGCCAGAGCCGCGATGCCACGCGACAAAGCCGCATCCCCCTGCCCCCGATGCCATTGCCACAGCCCCGTCAGGGACAGCAGCGCAGCCGCAGCGGCGACGAACAGGAACAGACGCTTCCGCCTCATCCGCCCGTCAGTTCTGCATCTGATATTGTTTGAGCAGGTCGTAGAGGGTCGGCCGGCTGATCCCAAGCATCTTGGCCGCGCCCGAGATATTCCCATCGGTCCGCGCGATCGCGCGGCGGATAGCCCGGCGGTCTGCCATTTCCCGTGCGGCCTTCAGGTTCACGACCTCGCTCCCCCCCACGCGGTCGCCGTCCAGGTCGAGATCGGCGGCGGTCACGAGCTTTCCATCGGCCATGATGATGGCGCGCTTCATCCGGTTCTCCAACTCGCGCACATTGCCCGGCCAGCTCCAGGCGTCGAGCGCCGCCAGCGCGTCAGGGGCGAGGCCCTTGACCTGCGGGTTCATTTCCTTGGCGAAGCGGTTGAGGAAATGGCGCGCCAGCAGCGCCGGGTCGCCCGGTCGGTCCTTGAGCGCGGGAATGCGAACGACGATCTCCGCCAGTCGGTAATAAAGGTCCTCGCGAAACGTGCCCGCCGCGATCATCTCCTCCAAATTCTGGTGGGTGGCGCACAGGATGCGCGTATCGACTTGAATGGCCTCGCGCCCGCCAATCCCGTCGATCCGACGCTCCTGCAGGAACCGCAGCAGCTTCACCTGCAACGCCAGCGATATGTCCCCGACTTCGTCCAGGAACAAGCTGCCCCCCTGCGCCAGTTCGATCTTTCCCGGCGCCTCATGCCCGAACAGCTCGGCGTCCAGCAGGGCCTCGGGAATGGCGGCGCAATTGATCGCGACGAAGGCACCGTCACGCCGAGGGCTGGCATCGTGCAGAGCCTGCGCCAGCAATTCCTTGCCCGTCCCGCTCGCGCCCAGCAGCATCACCGACACCTGCGCGGTCGCGACCCGTTCGATGGTACGCGCGACCTTCGTCATCTCCGGCGCGGTCGTGATCAATCGGCCCAGCACCCGCGCTTCCTCCGGCGCGACCTCCGCCAGCCGCGCATTTTCCTTCTCCAGCGCATGGACGTGAAAGGCGCGGCGGACGATCAGGCCCAGTTCGTCGATGTCGACCGGCTTGTGGTAGAAATCATAGGCGCCGCCCGAAATGGCGTTCAACGCGCTTTCCCGCGCGCCATGGCCGGACGCCACGATGATCTTCGTGTCGGGCTTGATCCGCAATATCTCGGCCAGCGTGGCAAAGCCTTCGCTCGTGCCGTCCGGATCGGGCGGCAGGCCCAGATCCAGCGTCACCACGTCGGGTGCTTCGGCACGCAACATCTCGATCGCTTCCTCGCGGTCGCCGGCGATGAAAAGCTGATATTCCTCATAGGCCCAACGCAGCTGACGCTGCAGGCCCGGATCATCCTCGACGATCAGCAATTTGGGTCGCGTGTCGCTCATCAGGCAGCCTTTCCTTCTTCCCTTCCCCGGGGCGCGAGCGGCAGGTGCAGCGTGAAGCGGCTGCCCACATCCGGCTTGCTGTCGACCTCGATCCGCCCGCCCATGCCCTGCGCCAAAGTTCGCGCCTCGAACGCGCCGATGCTGAAACCTCC
>DATEDR010000111.1:0-4069 GCA_035281605.1 Sphingobium sp. | reverse complement strand
TCGCCTGTCCTTCGCCGCGCAACTGGCCGCCAGAGGGGCCAGGACCCAGGCGCTCGCGGTGCTGCCGGAGGGCGAGGCGGTCTATGTCCGTGCGCGCGCCGACCTGACGCGGGGCAAGGGCGGGCCCGGAGCAGCTGTCCTCGCCCCGCGACAGGGCCTGGGGCGACTGCTGACCCGGCTTGCGATGGACATTTCCTCCGACAGCAGCACGCAGGTCATGGGAATACGCCTCGCGCGGATGGCGGTGTTCGCCAATCCCGACGATGCCGACAGCCGCATCGCCCTTGCCGAGCTGCTGACACAGAGCGGCCATGCCGCCTATGGCGCGGCGGAAGCGCGCAAAGTGTCCGTCGACGGCTGGTTCGGACCGCTGGCGCAATCTGCGCTCGTCGATGCTCTCGCGGAATCCGGCGATGCTGACGCCGCTATCGCGCTTGCCCATAGCCTTGCCGCGGTGCCCGGCGCCGATGCGGAGCGCCACGTCAGATATGGTCGGCTGCTCGCGCAGGCAGATCGGTTCGGCAACGCCGCCGATGCGTTCCGCGCCGCGCAGGCCGGCTATGCGCCGGACGCGGTTCCCTGGGCATTGCTGCTGTTCGAAGGGAGCGCGTTGGAACAGGCCGGACGCTGGGACGAAGCGCGCGCGGCGCTCGAACGCGCAGCCCGGATCGCGCCTGATCAGGCGGTGATCTTGAATCATCTCGGTTATGCGCAGATCGAGCGGCGGCAGAATGTGCAGGCGGCGCTTGAGCTGCTGAAAAAGGCCAGCGCGCTGAAGCCCGACGATCCCGCGATCACGGATTCGTTGGGCTGGGCGCAGTTCGTGACTGGCGATGTGGAAGCGGCGGTGCCAGTCCTGGAACGTGCAGCCGAGGGCGCGCCTGCCGATGCAACTATCAATGAACATCTGGGCGACGCGCTCTGGGCGGCTGGCCGGCGCTACGAGGCGCGCTATGCTTGGCGTGCAGCCGCGGCCTTTGCCGACGGCGAAGCAGCCGTGCGGCTCAACGCGAAGACCAGAGAGGGAATGAAGCCTGAATATGCCGCCCGTTGACGCGGATATACTGCCTACTGCTCCGCCGCACGGGGGCGATCTGGTCGAAACCGCCTATGCGAAGGTCAATCTCGCCCTTCATGTTCGGACTCGGCGGGATGATGGCTATCACGCCCTGGAAAGCCTGTTCGTCTTCGCGCGCGATGGCGACCTGTTGACGGGGCGGGAAACGCCGGACGGGACGGTAAGCCTGACGCTGAAGGGAGTGTTTGCTTCGAAGCTGGATGTCGGACCCGATAATCTGGTCGTCCGCGCCGCCCATGCCCTACGCAACCATCTGGGCGCGCAGCGGGGCGCCGCGCTGACGTTGACGAAGAATTTGCCGGTCGCTTCGGGCATCGGCGGCGGATCCGCGGACGCAGCGGCAGCCCTCCGCCTGCTGGACCGGTTGTGGGGGGCTCAGGTGCCGCTGGCGACGCTCGAGGCAATCGCGCTGACGATCGGATCGGACGTGCCGGCATGCCTGACGAGCAGGACCCAGCTTGTGCGTGGGCGCGGCGAGGTGCTGGAGCAACAGGAGGGCACGGGCCTGGCGGGCATTCCGATGCTGCTCGCCAATCCGGGTGTTGCGGTATCGACGGCGCGTGTCTTCGCCGGCTGGGATCAGGTTGATCGCGGGCGATTACCTCCGGTCAGCCTGAACGCCCTGATAAGGGCGGGGCGCAACGATCTTGAGCGCCCGGCGATCGCCGCGGCGCCGGAGATTGCAGAAGTGCTGGCCTTGCTGGCCGAATGCGGCGGCGTTCTGCTTCATCGCATGTCGGGTTCTGGCGCGACCTGCTTTGCCCTGTTCGACAAGGAAGCCGATCGGGCTGCCGCCGCTGCCGGCCTGCGTGCACAGCGCCCTGACTGGTGGATCATGGAAACGGAGATAAGAGGCGCGTGAACGAGGCCTTCATTCAGATAAGCGGTGGCGAGCTGGACCTGTTGATCGTCGCGGATCATGCCTCCGCCCATGTGCCGGCAGATATCGATCTGGGCATTGATCCGGCTTTGCTGCGCGATCATGTCGCCGTCGATATCGGCGTTGCGGAAGTGAGCGCACTCCTGGCGGAGCAGCTCGGCTGCACGGCCATATTGGGCGGGGTTTCGCGGCTGGTCATCGACCTCAATCGCGAGGATGACGCACCCGGCCTGCTGCCGGTGATGAGCGACGGCCACGCGATTCCCGGCAATCGCGACGCGGACCTTGCCGAAAGGATGATCCGTTTCCACCATCCCTATCATCATCGGATCGGTCGCTTTCTTGATGAAGCGGGGGCAGCTTTCATCCTTTCGGTGCACAGCTTCACCCCTCGCCTTGCCAGCGATCCCCATGTGCAGCGGCCATGGGACATCGGCGTCCTCTACAATGGCGATGATCGCGCGGCGCGTATCGCCATTCCGATGTTGGAGCAGGCCGGGTTGCTCGTGGGCGACCAGCTTCCTTATTCGGGAAAGCTGCTCAACGCGACGATGAACCGGCATGCGGAGGCGAACGGCATACCCTATCTGGGCATCGAAATGCGGCAGGATCTGGTCTCCGATGCGACCGGGCAGCGCCGCTTTGCGGACATATTGGGTCCAGTAGTGCTAGAATGCCGCAATAGCCTTGCGTGACTCGCCCCTTTTTGAAAGAGATGCGCGCGCAAGAAGGGTAGGTTTTATGTCTCACACATTCGACAAGTCGAAACTGCCGAGCCGCCACGTCTCGGTCGGTCCGGAGCGCGCTCCGCATCGCAGCTATTATTATGCGATGGGCCTGACCGAAGAAGAGATTGCCCGGCCCTTCGTAGGCATCGCGTCGGCGGGCAATGACAGCGCGCCGTGCAACACCACGCTCGACATGCAGGCCGACTGGTGCCGACGGGGCGTGAACGAGGCCGGCGGCATGCCGCGCCGGTTCAACACCATCACGGTCACCGATGGCATTGCCATGGGCCATCAGGGCATGAAAAGCTCGCTGGCGAGTCGCGAGGTGATCGCGGATTCGGTCGAGCTGTCGGTGCGCGGCCACTGCTATGACGCGCTCGTCACCTTTGCCGGATGCGACAAGTCGCTGCCGGGCATGATGATGGCGATGCTGCGCCTCAACGTCCCGTCCATCTTCGTTTATGGCGGGTCTATCCTGCCGGGCCGTTTCGAAGATCGCGACGTCACCGTCGTCGACGTGTTCGAGGTGGTCGGCAAATATGCCGCAGGCGCCTGCCCGCTCAAGGACGTGATTGCGCTGGAAAAGGTGGCTTGCCCCGGCCATGGCGCTTGTGGCGGTCAATACACCGCCAACACGATGGCCTGCGTCGGCGAGGCGATCGGCCTGTCGCTGCCCAACAGCAACATGGCCCCCGCGCCCTACAAGAGCCGCGAGGAAGTGGCTGTCGCCGCGGGCCGTCAGGTGATGGAACTGCTGGCGAAGAATATCCGTCCGCGCGACATCTGCACCCGCGAAGCGTTCGAAAACGCCGCGCGCATCGTCGCCGCGACCGGTGGGTCGACCAATGGCGCGCTGCACCTGCCGGCGATGGCGAACGAGTGCGGGATCGACTTCGACCTGTTCGACGTGGCCGAAATATTCAAGTCGACGCCCTATATCGCCGACCTCAAGCCGGGCGGCAAATATGTCGCCAAGGACATGTTTGACGCTGGCGGCATCTACATGCTGATGAAGACGCTGTTCGACAACGGCCTGCTGCACGGCGACTGCATGACCGTCACCGGCAAGACGATCGCCGAGAATATCGACGAAGTCACCTGGAACCCCGAGCAGAAGGTCATCTATGACGTCAAGGCCCCGATCACTCCGACCGGTGGGGTTGTAGGGCTGAAGGGCTCTCTGGCTCCAAATGGCGCGATCGTAAAGGTTGCCGGCATGCATCGCCTGCACTTCGAAGGGCCGGCGCGTGTCTTCGATTGCGAGGAAGACGCCTTCGCCGCTGTGGAGAAGCGCGACATTGCCGAAGGCAGCGTGATCATCATTCGTTATGAAGGGCCCAAGGGCGGTCCAGGCATGCGCGAGATGCTGTCGACGACGGCAGC
>DATEDR010000110.1:0-6706 GCA_035281605.1 Sphingobium sp. | reverse complement strand
CGGGTCGTTGATGAGGACGATGGGCTGGCGCTTCATCGCGGCCTCGACCAGGTCGGAGCCGATGAACTGCATGGACGAGGCGGACGGGAACATGCCACGGACACGCACCTTCACGATGTCGCTGTCCTCGCCATAGGTGTCGACCATCTCTTGCAGGAACTTCTTGTTCGTGCCCTCGACCGTGCGGCTGTCGATCTGGCGGGTCTTCCAGAGGTGGCGATAGCGGCCGAAACATTCGCGGAAACGCCCGGTGTTGCGCGTCGGGTTGCCGAAGGCGATCCAGATGATTTCGGTATTCTCGTCGGTCAACGCGCCCTCTGTCACTTCCCAGACCTTATCGGCGATGTTGGACGCCTCGTCGAAGATGATGACGATGCGCGATCCCTTGTTGTGGAGACCGGCGAAGGCTTCCGTGTTCTGCTCCGACCAGGTCACGGCATCGCAGCGCCAGCTATCGCTGAAACCGTCGAACAGGCTGAACAGGCCGGTCTTCGTGATCTTCCACCATGAGGCGGTGAGCGACATCATGCGCCACTTCAGCACCTCCGGCCATGTCTTGGTGCGCAGCTGGGCCTCAGTGTTGGCGGTCAGCACGACGCGGCAATTCTCGCAGGTGTCGGTCGCCCAGCTGATGATCATGGAGATGGTCGCGGACTTGCCGATGCCGTGGCCGGACGCGATCGCGATGCGCAGCGGCTCGAAGCGGGTCTCAGGATTGGATAGGTGGATGCCGATGGCGCGCAGCACATCCACGCCCCATGTGCGCGGCCCGGCGCTATCCTCCAGCACGCGCTCGCCCCATGGGTACACATAGCGGGCATGACCGAGCGGATCGTGGGTGAAGCTGGCAATATCCTCCGCCAGCACGATCTCGGGATCTTCAGCGGGGACTTCACTTTTTGCCATCGGCGACCCTCCTGCGGCGCTCTGCAATCACATCGGCTAGGTTGGTGACGGTGACCTCGACCTTGTCCTTGAACATGCCCAGATGCCGCGCGACGTTTTCCAGCGCCTTGCCCTGATCCTGCATCTTGATCTCGAAGCCGTCCTTGGTGAGCTTCACCCCAGCATAGAGCAGGCGGGCAGAGCCCTTCAGGTGGCGCGTGTCGGTGGCGTGGACGTCGCCATTGCCTTCGCCAAAACACTTGGGGCAATCGCGGGCAGGGGCCAGCGTCTTATTGAAGCCGTAACCACCATCATCCTTGGGGAAGGTGCGCGGATCGGCGTCCTCACCCATGGCTGCGAAGGCGAGCGCCTTGTCGTATTCGTCGGCGTCGATCCATTGATATTCATGATCGATGCCGTGGCAGTGCCGACAGCAGGTGCGGCGAAACTGGATCAGCTCATTCGGATCGGCCGTGGCGATCTCCCACCAACGCTTGAGAACCATCTCTTGCGTGATCTCGGTCCGCTCAGCCAGTGCAGCCTGCGCCTCCTCGATCGCCTTCGCGACCTGAGCATTCCTGAGCAGGCGCGCGGCATTGACCTCCGCCGCGTTCCCCTTCGCGACATAGCCGGCGCGCTTGTAGGCCGCCGTCGCGTTCATATCGACGAGGTATTCCCGAATGAATGCGGCCTGCTTGTCGGTCAGCGCCATCTGGCCCTACACCCTCCCTCGACGCGCAGCGGTGCGTTGCACGGTGGCGCGGTTGATCGAGGCAACCAGCCTGTCGCAGAGATCGCAGAAGTCCGGATCCATCTTCCGCAGCAGACGTGCCCGGTCGAAGCTGCGGACGATGACGCTGTGATCATGATTCAGCGCCCGGCCGATCTGCACAAAGGTCGCGCCGATGAAGTTGCGGGCCACCCACGAAATCGCGTGCCGCTGCTCGCAGACGATCATGTCACGGGCATCGGAGCGCAGCAGTTCGACGCCTTCGCGGCATCCACCCATCTCGAAGACGAGCTTGCAGACGTCGACGGGCGCACATGTCACCTCCGCCAAAGCCTGCGGGCTGGCGTAGCGATCGATCGCCTGCGCCGGGAACAAATCATCCATCATGCTTTCCGCCTTTCCCAGCAGCCCAGCAGCACGGATGCGGCCGAGAAGAGCAGGATTGCGACCCCTGCGATTTCGTTGCTCACTTCGGAAATTCCCCCATTCCGTCGGGTTTCTTGCAGTTCCAGCACTGGCGCGGGAGAGGCTGGCCGGTATCGGTTTCCCTAGCGCCGCACAGGCAGGCGATTTCGAGGATGCGCTTCAAATCCGCTCCTCCGTCCGCTTCATCAGGTCGGCGAGCAGATCCTTCATCCCCGTCCCGACCTCATTCTTTTCGTCCTCGTCGGCGGTCTGCTGGAGGCGTGGCGCATCGATGTTGGCGAGCTTGGCCTTCGCATCGGCCAGACGCTTCCGGGCAAAGCCAGCGCTGAGGTAGTGGGGCGGCTCAAACTTCAGGATCGCCGGGATCACCTTAGCCGGATGGTCGCAGTTGCGGCGGGCATGGGCACAGGCATCGTCGAAGATCATGGACGGCAGGTCAGCGAGTTCCGGCGCGGCGATGGTCAACCACTCGGTCCGGTCTTCCTTCGTCATGCCGGTGGGCGCGGTCAGGGTCAGACAGCGCGAGAGGGCCGCCATGATCTCTCCCAGCGAGCGCGGGGCGAGCTTCGCCTCCAGCTCGGCAATCTCCGCCTCCAGAGAGGCGCGCAAGAGCTTCCCGTGCTGCCGCCTCCGTTCGTCCCATGCTGCGTCCGTCCGTGGCTGTCGGCTGAACTGACCGTGATCCTGATCCATGCTTGGGCATCCTTTCGTCGGCTGAGATCAGCCAGTTGATCCATGTCCGCTGCCAATCGGCCTTCGCGGCGTCTTTGCCGGGCTTCGCCAGCCAGTAATTTCGGAACTTCGCCAGTTCCCGCTCCAGCGCTCCAGGCGGCCAGAGAGCGACCATTTCCGCCGCTTTCCCGCCCAACGGAGCCGGGTTCCAATTCTCCCGCAGCCGGGTCCCCTCACGTGCGCGCGGTTCTCGGGCGGGGGTGTGGGTGGGGGCGGGGGGTTGTTGGGGGTCTGGGGGAAGAAGGGGGGAGGGGGCGGGAGAGGGGGTGGCGCCCGTGACATCACGTGTCTTCACGTTATCTCCCGTGATGTCACGTGACTTCACGTGACGACGGGCCGAGCGTTCCCGGTCATTTGCGCGGCGGGTTTCAATCGCTTCCTGCGCCGCCTTGGCGCGGGCAAGCTCCAGCGCGACCTCGGCGACGAGATCGGCAGGTGTGCCAGCGGCGATCAGGCGGGCGAGGAGATCGCTCACGCTTCGCTATCCCCCTTCGACCAGGCGGCGCGGTAATGGGCGTCTTCCAGATAGTTCAGCGCTTGGCGCGCGCAGGCGAGGGCGTCCTTCCAGATCTCCGACCCGGTGAAGCGCATGACATGATAACCGGCCTCCAACATGGCCCGGTCGCGGCTGCGGTCAGCTGCTGCCTGCTGCTTCGTCCGCTCATGATAATCGTGACCGTCGCATTCCACGACCAGCGCATTCGCGCCCATCTGCAACAGGAAGTCGACGCGATACTGCCCGATCTGGACCTGCGGCATGATCTGAACGTCAGGCTCACCGGCGGACAGCGCGATCAGCGACACCATCATCGCCAGTTCGATCGGCGATTCCGTCTGGCGGTCATAAATCGGAAGGGCAGCGGTGAGCGCCCGGCTATAATGGTCGACGGCAGCGGCAACTGCGCGCTCGACGGTTTCGGGGTAGAGGCTCATATCGCAACCACCTCGATCACGACCTTGCCGCCCTTCACGCGCTCGGCGAAGTGGATCTCCGGTTCCCCGAAATGGCGATCATCGACGCCCAGCGCCCACGCGATCCCGTCCTGATATGCCTTCAGCGACGCGGACGAATTATCCTTGTCAGGGCACGGCCCGGCGGGCTTGGGATAGAAGGTGGCGATCAGGCGCAGATGCTCACCGGCCGGAGCGTGCGCGCGTTCGGCGAGGGCGGCAGCACGCGCCCAGCCCTTATGCTTCTTGGCGGCGCTATGCTTGCGCATGGAATGCCCGCGACCGTTGGGCCACAGGATCTTGGCAGGGAAGGGCAGTTCGATTTTCATATAGCACCCGCTGAATTCATCCTCGCCCCGGCGCGTGGCCGGGGTCCGGTGAAGTCAGGCTTCAGCAGCTTCGACGGGCTTGGGCTGGAGTTCTTCGATCTGCTTCCGCAGGCGCCAAACGATGTCCGCGCCGTAACCTCGCGCCGTCTGGGGCAGCAGGCCGAGGATCGCGGTGATCGCGCCATAGGCTTCAGCCTTCGGGCGGAGCTGGTCGATCTCCCGGCGCAGCGTCTCGATCTCTTCGATACAGTGCTGGATCATGTCGATGGTGTCTTTGTCGGTCATGGTCTTCCCTCAAAAAATGTGCGTCGGTGGTCACGATTTGCGGCAATGAACGCCTATCCCCTGATCGAACCGCTTGGCCCCTTGCGGGACATCGCGACCTTGTTTGGACCCGGTTCCGACGCGGATTCCGGGCTGTCTCTCGATAGGGGTAGCTGGTTATTCGGGGGCGCCGACGAAGATCGGCAGGCTGGTTTTGCTGCCCACCTCTTCGAGCGCCTCATTGAACGCCGTTTCGAACGTCAGATCGGGACGCCACAATTCATACCAGAACTGCAATCCGTCGCTGGTCTTGCGGTAGCGGAAGCGGGCGATCAGGCGGAACACGTCAGCGGACCGCGCGAAAACCGGAATGGTGATGGAGAACATCGTTGGGAGGGTTAGCGGCTTGCCGTCGCCGTCCGTGTGTTCGCTGTCGAAGGTGAACTGCGCTTCGCCCGTCGACAGGTTCTTCGCCTCCTTGATGACGGCCCGTTCATAGACCTGGAGCCCGCGCGAGATCTCGACCAGTTTCGAAGGTGTTGCGAGGGAGCCGCGATTGGCGCTCACGAAATCCTGCGATGCCTTGGCGAAGGCTTCCACCGGGTCGGCCGAGACGTCCACGATGTTGTCTTCGATGAACCGGGCGAAATCGACCATACCCATCGGCTTCGCGTTACCGCCGATCCAAGCCTGCCATTCCTTGGAGAGCGGAAACGCGTAGCTTGCCTTATGCCGCCGGGCCTGAACGGCATTCGTCGACGCTTCGCCGTCGGTCTCGGCATTGTCAGGGTGGTAATCGAAGATCGCGGTCAGCGAGGGCCGGGCGAAATCGTCGTTGGCGAAGATGGCGGAATGCGGGAACTTGAAGCGGTTCACCAGGTCGATGAACGATTGCAGCTGCGTCAGCGCCACGGTGCCGGTGCGATGGAGCGGGAACGGGCGAAAGGCATCCCATGCGCTCGGCTCAACCGGCGCGAGACCGGCGTGGGACAGGGCAAAATGGGCTTTCGTGCCGTCGCGGGGGTCGGTCAGCTCGACAGGCTGGGCCTTGATGTGATCTTCAGCGACCGAGAAGGCGGCTTCCATCAGCTCGCCGGTGCGGTCTGCAACTGTGCTGGCATTGGTCATAGTCATATCCTCAATCAGCCGCGGACGACGCGGGCTTCGGTGTTGATTTCACGGATGGTGCCGAACAGATTTCCCTGGTTCGGCTTGTTCGGGCTCATGCGGCCATCGCTGGTGAACCACGCCACGGTGGCGCCGTGCTTCTCGACCGGCAGCTTGAAGGCGAGGCTGGGCGTCAGGACCGAGAACTCGCGGTCGTGGTCATAATCGACCTCGATCGTCAGCGTGATCTTGCCCTTGGCCTTCTTGCCGGTGTCGATGCCGACCGCTTCCAGCTTGCTGGCGAATTCGCGCAGCGGTTCGCAGCTGTCCGCATTGAACTGACCATCCTTTAGCATCAGGATCAGGTCAGAGAGGGTGGATGCCGCCGGGTAACGCTGCCCGCCATCGGCGGCGCGCTGCTCTATAATCTCCCCGGTAGTGGGGTCGTGCTGGTCAGACATTCAGTTTGCTCCTTTGGTACGGGGCCGGATGAAGCCGCCCATGACGGCGGCGATGTGGGCCTTCCGGTCCCCGGACAGCTGCCGGTCGCGGTTGGCTTTCCAGGTCGCGTTGGCGGCCTTGGAATCTGCGGTGAGTTGGGCGAGGCGCTTCTGCGCGGCGCGCTGGCGGAGGGATTTGAACATCAGCCCCTCCCGCAAACGCGATGGATGATGTGGCCACCGATCAGGCCGATGACGCCTGCGAGGGCGAGCCAAACGGCAGCGCCGGCGAAGATGGTGAGCGCGGCGTTCAAGCGACCGCCTCCAGCTTGGCCTGATCCAGCCGGGCCAGACGAGCGCGCAGCGCATCGATCGCGCGCGAAGCCTCGTCCAATGCGTCGGCACCGATCTCGCGCAGCTCGCCCTCGTCGACCGAACCGGGCGTCTCCATGTCGGTCATTGCCGCGCTGAGCAGGTGTGCCAGGCGCAGGATGCGGCAGAGCTTTTCGCCGTCGCCGGTGGTGTCGTTGCCGATCTCGGTCAGCTTCATGCCGATCAGGGACAGGACGCCATTGGCGAAGCGACCATTCCATTCCCGGCAACCGAGCAGGAAGGCGGAGACCGGCATTTCGGACAGCGCCGTCGCATAGTTGGAGGCGCGGTCTTCGCTCTTACCCAGAACGCGGCCGACGTCTTTCCAGGTCAGCCCGTCTTCCTTGCGGATGGCGGACAGGTCTTCGCCTAGTTGCGACAGCGCAACAGACGCGGAAAACGAGGCGCGCCTGCCGTGGATTTGCGGCTTAGCGCTCATCTAGAAGCATCCTCATGAACAGGGGGATTGA
>DATEDR010000109.1:0-20854 GCA_035281605.1 Sphingobium sp. | reverse complement strand
CTCCGGCAGATGGAAAAATTCATCCCCGCCGATCAGAGGCAGCAGGGTCTGGCGCTGGCGAAGGAGATGGAGCAGCAGGGCGTCGCCGCGCTGCAGCCGGGAGGCCGCGCCGAACCCGTCGGACGCGAAGGTCCACCGCCGCTGCAGACCGCGCAACTCCCTGCGCCGGCCGAAGCGGAAACGCCAAGCCTGCCGAAGTCTCCGCCAGCCGCTGCGCCCAAGGCGAAGGCGGCAGCGGTGAAGCCTTCGCCGGTGAAGCCTGCGCCAGCAAAGGCGGCCAGCGCCAAGCCTGCGGCGCCCCGTCCAGCCGCAGCGGGCAACTGGCGCGTGCAACTGGGCGCGTTCAGCGAAGAGGCGCGCGCGCGGCAGCTATGGAACCGGCTCAATGCCAAGGTCAGCGGCCTGTCCGCCTATCAACTCTATCTGGTGAAGGGGGGGGCGATGACTCGCCTCCAGGCCGGCCCGCTGACGAGCGCGGCGGAGGCCGAGCGGCTGTGCGGCGCGATCAAGGCCGCGGGCGCCGACTGCATGCCTCGCAAAATGTAGGCCGATCGCGGGGCTTGGAATTTGCCGCCAAGGGCGCATAATGCCTCCATGCTGACCGGAGAAAATGAAGGCACGTTGACCGCGCTGGTGGCAGCGGCGGTGGGAGAGGAAGCTGCCGGAAAGGCGCTGACCGCCTTGTCCATTGCTCCCGAGCTCTCCGCCGATCGAGGGCCGATGGTGTCGCGGGCCGTCTTTTCCATGGCGATGAACGTCGCGCTCTTCCACGACCTGCTCGCACGCGTGCCGAGCGGCGCGGCCTATGTGGCGGGCAGAGTGGCACGCGGCGACCGGATCACGTTCGATCATGGCGCGCTCCGCACGGTGCGCCTGCCCAATGGTCCCACTGGCGCTCTCCCTGCCGGCCAGGATGCCTTCACTCGCATCCTCCTGCCGCTGGGCTATGCGATGGCGGGAGTCTATCCGCTGGATCGGTTGAAGATGACCGGCCGCGCCTATCGCCATGCCGATCTTCCTGAAGACATTCCCCAGTTTTTTCTTTCCGAACTGCATGTAGATCGCTTCGACCCAGAGTTCGTGCAGGTGGCACAACGCGTGTTCGGTACCTCGCGCGATCCGCTCGACAGCCGGTCCCTCGCCCTGCTGGCCCGTTATGCCGCGCAAGAACCGGTTCCCTTCGCCGATGCGGCGGCCGCCCTGCCCATCATCGTCTCGGCCTTCGACCGGCAGCATGAGGTCGCAAGCCTCGAAGATTATGAACTGCTCCTCTCCCGCTCGCATGAAGCGGCGTGGATCGCGACCGAAGGCAATGCCTTCAACCATGCCACCGACCGGGTAGCCGATGTCGCAGCCCTTGCCGAGCGGTTGAAGGCCGACAACTGGCCGGTGAAGGACAAACTGGAGGTATCCCGCACCGGACGCGTGCGACAGACAGCCTTTCGGGCTGATCCGGTCGAAAGACTCTTCGCCCACAAGGAGTTGCGGGAGGTGCCCGGCTCCTTCTACGAATTTATCGATCGCGCCGTCGATCCGGCAACCGGACGGATGGACCTAGCCTTCGATATGGGCAACGCGACCGGCATCTTCGCGATGACGGGTGCCGGGTCACCGCCGCCTTAATGGATCTGCCGGCGCCCGGGCTGCTGAAGACGGCCTGCACAGCGCAGGCAGGCCGATTTTTTAAAGACGTCAAAGGCCCAACCGAGCCCAGAAATCTTCTGGAGCCAAGCGGCTGGTGCCTGCGGGATCCTGAGCGTTCGACCAGGAGGAATGCGGAAAGCGAATCTCGCGCCGACGGTCGCGGCGGAACTGGCGAAGGGAGCGATCGGTTTTACGGGTCATCGTTTTTTCCTGCTGGGGGAACACGATACCGTGCGTCGTCGCATAAGGCCGTGCGCTTTAGCCTTTGTTGACGCGGGGCAAGCTGTCATCCGTCAAAAGCCGCGGAGCTTAACGCTCGCCGTCATACCTACTCGGTTTATGAAGATATGGAAGAAAGCTTTGCTTTGAGGGTCATGACCCAAATTTGGACGCAAGGCGCGTCCAGGGCCTGCCCGTCAGGACGCGCGAGAGGACCGACCTCGACGGCCGTCGCTCTTAGAATGCGACGCTATAGATGAACCAGCCGATTATCAGCAGGCTGGATACCACACACACTCGATCACCGAAAATGTCGATACGCGACATCGCTACATCCTTCCTAGGGTTAGCGATCTCCGCCGCCTTCCAGAAAGAGTAAACCACCCGCTAAAGAAAAGGAACAGGGAAGGGGCGATGAAACGAGTGTTTTCCACGATGAGTTGCGCGACGCGATCCTTGAACCAAGTCTTGAGGAGCACACTCACGTCATTGGAACAACGGAACTAGCTGGCGGCCTGCGCCCGATGACGGAGAAAGGCTTGGGTCGCCTCCTCCGGACCGCGATACGCCTCCTGAAACTCGGCGCTCCAATATTTCAGGTCGTCCAGGTCGATGCGCGCGCCGGACACCGCGCAAAGCACGAATTGGCCCGGACGCACGACATCGAAATGCGGCGTGTGATATTTCAGTACTGCCAGTCCCTGAATGTCCGCCATCAGTCGCCCGTCAGGATGCGATCGACCAATTGCTTCACGGTCGGCACGAAGCCGTTGGAATAGAACGGATCCTGCTTGAACTTGTAGGCGCCATGGCCGGCGAACAGCAGATTCTTGTCGAGGTCGCCGCCGTGCACCGCCTCCTGCAAGGATTTCTGGATGCAGAAGCTGCGCGGGTCGGCAAGGCGGCCGGTCGAGTTCGTCTCGCTGTCCATCCAGCTGGAGAAGGCGCACTGGCTGAGGCAGCCCATGCAGTCCGTCTGATCCTTCCGGATTTCCGCCCGTTCCTCCTCGTTCACGAACACCAGGGTATTGTCCGGCGTCTTGAGCGCGGAGGTGAAGCCCTGGCCCACCCATTCGCGGGCCCGCAGCAGGTCGCCGCGCGTGACCCAGAAATTCTTGCCCTTCACGCCTGCGTCGAGCTGATGCGTGTGATCGCCGGCCTGTTCGGTGCTGAAGGGGATTTGCCGTTCCGAACGCGCTTCAAGCTGGCGAAGGAAGGGATTGCGGATCGCCGAACTGTAAAAGCCAGTGGGCGAAAAGCGGTGCAGCAGCACGTCGCCGGGTTCCAGCTGCGTGAGCCGTTGCTTCCACGCCTGCGGGATCGGGCTTTCCTGCGTCAACAGCGGACGGGTCCCGAACTGAAAGGCGATGGCGCCCAGTTCGGGATTGTCGATCCAATCGTTCCAGTCCTTGAGGTGCCAGACGCCGCCGGCCATCACGATCGGCACATCGTCGGAAATGCCGCCTTCGCGCATCGTGTCGCGCAGCGCCTTGACGCGCGGATAGGGATCCTGCGGCTCGCGCGGGTCCTCAGCATTGGAAAGGCCGTTATGCCCCCCGGCGAGCCAGGGATCTTCATAGACCACGGCGGCCAGCCATTCCGATGCCTTGCTGTAGGCGCGCTTCCACAGCGCGCGGAAGGCGCGGCCGGAACTGACGATCGGCAGGTAGTTGACGCCGTAGGAAGCGGCAATCTCGCTCAGCTTATAGGGCATGCCCGCGCCGCAGGTGACGCCCGCCACCATGCCGCGGGTCTTTTCCAGCACGCCATGAAGGACACGCTGGGCCCCGCCCATTTCCCACAGGATGTTGATATTGATCGCACCCTTGCCGCCGGCGATTTCGAACGCGCGCTTCACCTGCTCGACGGCGCCGTCGATGGCATAGGCGACCAGTTCCTCGTGCCGGTCCCGGCGGGTGCGGCCGTGATAGAGTTGCGGAATGATATTGCCGAAACTGTCGTAGCTGTCCGCGTTGACGGCCGACACTGTGCCGATGCCCCCGGCTGCCGCCCAGGCGCCGGAACTGGCATGGTTGGAAACGGCCACGCCCTTACCGCCTTCGACCAGCGGCCAAACTTCGCGACCACCATAGACGATGGGCTTCAAACCCTTGAACAACGCAATCTCCCGCGCAAAAACTGCTGGGTCCCCGGCCACGGAAAAGCCGCTCTATAGCAGCTTTCGACGCCGATGACGAACATCTGGCGCGCGCCCTACCGCAAAATGTGGGGGCTGGATAGTGCCTGACCATAAAGCGCCGCATAAGCGTCGACCATTGCGGCTTCGTCGAAATCCCGCTCGGCACGATGACGGTTCGCCTCGCCGAGCCGCCGCCGCAGGTCAGGGTCGACGGCCAGCGCTCCGAGCGCCTGTCCCAGCGCGTCCTCGTCGGCAACGATGAAGGGCTGGTTTTCCGGCGCGACCATCTGGGCCACGTCGCCCACCTTCATGGAAGCGATCGGCAGGCCCGCCGCCATTGCCTCTACCAGTGAGATCGGAAACTGTTCGCTGTCGGAAGACAGGGCGAAGATGTCGAACAGGCCCAGAAAGCGCCAGGGATCGGGTAGAAACCCCGCCATGTGGACGTCGTCCAGGCGATGCCGGGCTGCTTCGGCCAAAATCGTGTCCCGTTCAGGACCATCACCGACCACCACCAACTGCAGCCGGTCGCGGTGGGTGGCGACCGCGCGGACCAGGCGGGGTATGTTCTTGACCGGACGCAGGCCCGCCAGTGTGCCCACGAGAAGCTTGCCGGGCGAGCGGACAAGACCCGGGATCGCGTCGGGCGCGGGCGGATCGGCATAGCGGCAGGTGTCGATGCCGTTGCGGATCAGATGCACCTTGCGCGGCGGCTGCCGCCAGACCGACCGGGCAATCTGGTCCAGACGGATCGACGGCACGACGATCGCCCTCGCCCGCTGAAGCGCAATGCGGCGGTAGAGGTTGCGCTTGCGCTTGAGACCGGCCGTCTCGTCGGCATTGAACCCGTCTTCATGATGAATGAGCGGCGGCAGGTGCATGAAGGGGGAACAGAAGCGGTGGGCCATGACGGCGTCCATCGCGCCCCAGTTATAGGTAAGGACGAGATCAAATTCCGACAGGAACCGGCCGATCGCATGGAAACGTGCCGGGCCCGGCAGGCCGGTGAGCCGTGGCGGATCGGGGAAGCAGACGGGCGTCGCCGGATCGATCGCGGCGCGCGCGTTCATGGCTCCGGCCGCTGCGCTGATGACGGCATGATGGGCCCGGTCGCCCCACAGGTTCATGAGGCGGACGGCGCGCGCTTCCTTGCCGCCCAGCGAGAAGCTTCCGTGGACGTGCAGCAGCCGGGGTGGCTGCCCATTGCGGTCAGCCATGCAGGACCCTTGAAAGCAGCCGATCGATCGCGGCCGCGGACTCGGGTTCGTCCAGGACCGGCGCATGGCCGACATCGAATATGGTGACCAGTTCCGCATCCGGCCCGATCTCTTCCATCATGCGCTGAGCCGTTCCCGCACTCAGAAGGTCGGATCGCTCGCCGCGCAAGATCAGGGTCGGCATGCCGCGAAAAGCGGCCACGACGGGCCACATGTCGACCCCGGCGCTGCCATCGGTCACGCGTAGCGGCTCGGCCACCCGCATGTCATAGTCAAGCACCACCCGGCCTGCGCTGTTCAGCCGATAGAGGCGCTTCGCCATCGCCAGCCATTGTTCGAGGTCATAGGCAGGATAGATGTCGCGGTTGGCTTCTTCCAGCGCGCGCGCGGCATGAACCCAGCTGGGGTGCGACTGACCGACCCCGACAGAGCCACGGATGCGCGCGAGCCCGGCTTCCTCCAGCCTGGGGCCGACGTCGTTGAGCAACGCGCCGGCCAGCCATTCGCGATGGGTGGCGGCGATCAGCATGGTGATCAGCCCGCCCAGCGACGTGCCGATTGCGACGAAGCGGGTGATGGCAAGGTCCGACAGCAGACGGCTGATATCCTGCAAATAGGTTAGCGGGACATAGGTCATCGGATCCTTCGCCTGCGCGCTTTCCCCCCGGCCCCGCATGTCCGGGCAGATCAGGCGCCAATCGCCGGCGAGTCGCGCGGCGAGCGGTTCGAAGTCGCGAGCATTGCGCGTCAAACCCGGCAGGCAGAGCAGCGGCGGCCTGCCGTCCGTCCCGCCCGCATAATCCCGATAGTGGAGCCGCAAGCCGTCAGGGGACCACCAATATCCGTCAGCATAGCTGCTCAAGCTTGATCCTTCCTGCCTTGCACCCCCATATCGCCGCATGGACAATTCCCCGCAAGCCACCAGATACAATCCGGCAAAGGAAATCTTTGCGATCCAACCGGATTTTGCCGACCAGGTCGCCGCCGCCGACTTTCCGCGCACGGTGCTGCGCTATCGCAACGACCGGGCCGCCGCGAGCGTTGGACTGGACGGCATCAGCGACGCAGATTGGGTGCGGCATTTCGGTCGGTTCGATCCGCTGCCGGACAGCCTGCCGGCGCCCCTCGCGCTGCGTTATCACGGGCATCAGTTTCGCGTGTACAATCCCGACATCGGCGATGGGCGCGGCTTTCTGTTCGCGCAGTTGCGGGACGATCGCGGGCGGTTGCTGGACCTGGGCACCAAGGGGTCGGGCCAGACGCCCTACAGCCGCTTCGGCGACGGGCGGCTGACGCTCAAGGGTGGCGTGCGCGAGATATTGGCCACCGAGATGCTGGAGGCGCTGGGCGTCAATACGTCGAAGACCTTTTCTCTGATCGAGACCGGCGAGGCGCTGGAACGCAATGACGAGCCCTCCCCGACCCGCGCGGCGGTCATGGTGCGGCTCAGCCATTCGCATATAAGGATCGGATCGTTCCAGCGCGCGGCCTATTTCGACAACAGGGCGCTGCTCGAGCGGCTGACCGGCTATGCGCTGGAAAAGCTGTATGGCGAGACCCCAGGGGATAATCCGCCCGCGCAGTTGTTGGGGCGCGTGGTCGAGCGGACCGCCGATCTCGCGGCGAGCTATATGGTCGCGGGCTTCGTTCACGGCGTGCTCAACAGCGACAATATCAATGTGACGGGCGAAAGCTTCGATTACGGACCGTGGCGCTTTTCTCCGCTGTGGGAGCCGGGCTTCACCGCCGCTTATTTCGATCATGCCGGGCTGTATGCCTTCGGGCGCCAGGCGGAAGCGATCCATTGGGACGTCGCACAACTCGCCGTATCGCTGCGGCCGCTGGTGGAGGCCGAGCCGCTGATCGAGCAGCTCGAGCGCTTCCCCCAACTTTATGGAGAGGCGATGGTCCAGCGTTTCTGCTGGCGGTTGGGGGTAAAGCCCTCGGCCGACGCTTCGGCAATGATCGAGGCAGCGGTGCGCGGGATGGCGGCGACCGGGACGCCGATCGACCGATTTTTCTTCGACTGGCGCGGCGGAGGCCCCCGTGGGGGGACCGATTATTCGGGCGAAAATTGGGCGCCGTTCCGGGAAGCCCTCGCCGGTCTGGAAGCGGACGGGCGACGGGATCATCCTTATTGGAACGACGGCGCGCCCTGCTCCATGCATATCGATGAGGTCGAGGCGATCTGGAGCGCCATCGACGGCCAGGATGACTGGGCACCGCTGCATGCGAAGGTGGCCGCGATACGGCGGATGGGCGAAGCTCACGGCGCCGCTCCGCCCCTTCCCTAACGCGCCATTATCCTCCATATCGGGGCCATGTCCGCCACCCTGACTTCGACAGAACCCGCCACCGGCGCTCTCCTGTGGCAGGGGACAGCCAGCGACGTCGGTGCGGAGGTCGCGCGCGTCCGCGCGGCATGGCCGCAATGGGCGGCCAAGCCCGTTTCCTATCGGATCGAAACGCTGCGCCGCTTCGTCAATGTCGTGCGCGCCAATGAAGACGCGCTGACCGACCTGATCGCTCGCGAAACGGGCAAGCCGCTATGGGACGCCCGGACCGAAGTCACCGCCATCATGAACAAGGTCGACATCTCGGTCGCCGCCTATTCCGAACGGACGGGGCAGCGGCGGCTGGAAGCGGCGATGGGCGCTCGGCAGTCGGTGCGGCACAAGCCACATGGCGTCATGGCGGTGCTTGGCCCCTATAATTTCCCCGCCCATCTGCCCAACGGCCATATCGTTCCCGCGCTGCTCGCGGGCAATGGCGTCCTGTTCAAGCCATCGGAAAAGACGCCTGCCGTGGGCGAGATGCTGGTTCGCTTCTACCATGAGGCCGGCGTGCCCGAAGATGCCGTGCGCCTGGTGCTGGGCGGTCCGGACGAGGGAAAGGCGCTCGCCGCGCATCCCGACGTCAACGGCATCCTCTTCACCGGGTCGGCCCCGACGGGCATTGCGATCAACCGCCAGTTCGCCGGCGATCCGGGGAAGATCCTGGCGCTGGAGATGGGCGGCAACAATCCTCTCGTCGTGTGGGACACCGCCGACATAGCCAGCGCGGCGGTGCTGGTGGTCCAGTCCGCCTTCCTGTCGAGCGGCCAGCGCTGCACCGCGGCGCGCCGCCTGATCGTCAAGGACGAACTGGCCGACCTGCTGATCGGGGAGGTCAAGAAGATCGCGGACCGGCTGATCATCGATCATCCGCATGCCGACCCGGTGCCCTTCATGGGGCCGGTCATCGACAACAAGGCGGCGGACCAGCTTACGGAAAGCTTCCTCTACCTGATGAGCCATGGCGGACGGCCGATCAAGCATCTGGCGCGGCCGGTGGCGGATCGTCCCTTCCTGACGCCCGGCATTATCGACGTGACCAACATGGCGGAGCGGCCGGACGTTGAGCTGTTCGGGCCGCTGCTGCAAGTCATCCGGGTGCCCGACTTTCCCGCGGCCATCGCGGAGGCGAACAACAGCCGCTACGGCCTTTCCGCCTCGCTGGTCGGGGGATCGCCGGAACAATATAACCAGTTCTGGGCGAATATCCGCGCCGGCATCGTCAACTGGAACCGCCCCACCAATGGCGCGTCGTCCTCCGCCCCCTTCGGCGGCGCGGGAATTTCGGGCAATCATCGACCGAGCGCCTATTATGCCGCGGACTATTGCGCCTATCCAGTGGCGTCGGCCGAGATAGAACAGCCGCGCGCCACGATCGGCGTCGGGCTGAAGGAAATCGACACGAGCAAGATGGGGGAATAATCCTCGAACCCCCAATGCCGGTCGCATGGCTCCGAAAGCCAGCCACCGCCGAAAGAATAGAGAGCACCCAAATTTTCCTACGCGGCGGACAAAGCAATCTGAATTGAAACCTTTGACCGCTTTCGCCATGTGCGCACCATGGCCGAACAATCACCTGCCACCGTCTATCTCGTCGGCGCGGGCCCGGGCGATCCGGAGCTGCTGACCCTTCGTGCTGCCCGGCTGATCGCCGGAGCGGCCGTGATCGTGCATGACGGGCTGGTGTCGGACGAGATATTGGCAATGGCCTCCCCCAACGCTGAACGCATCTCCGTCGCGAAACAGCGCAGCCGCCATTCGATGCCGCAGGAGGGGATCAACGCGCTGTTGGTCGACCTGGCCCTGTCCGGACGATCGGTGGTGCGCCTGATGGGAGGCGATCCGTTCATCTTCGGGCGCGGCGGCGAGGAGATGGAGGCTTGCCGCGAAGCCGGGGTGCCGGTGGAGATCGTGCCGGGCATCAGCGCGGCCATCGGTTGCGCGGCGCAGGCGCAGCTTCCCCTGACCCACCGCGACGCCGCCAGCGCCGTGAGTTTCGTCGCCGGCCAGTGCAAGGGGCTGACGGACCAGGACTGGTCGGGGCTCGCCGGCGCGGGGCGGACGCTCGTCATCTATATGGGCGTGGCGACGGCAACGGACATTGCCGACAAACTGATCGCCGACGGCGTTTCGCCCGCTATCCCGGTCGCCGTGCTGGAAAACGGCACGCGGTCCGACATGCGGACGCTGCGTACCCTGCTCGCCGACCTTGGCGACATGGTCGCGCGCGAGAAGGTAAAAAGCCCGGCTCTGATTGTGGTCGGCGACGTGGCGGCCTATGCGCTGGCGCAGGATGTGATGGCCGGTTTGGCCGCGCAGTGGAATAATGGGGCGGAGATGCTTTCGTGAAGATTTTGACCGGCAATGACCTCAGCACCGGGGACGTGATCTGGTGGGCAGGCGACGGCTGGTCGCGGCACGTCGGCGAGGCCGTCGATGTGGGCGACAAGGGCGATGACCTGGCGCGGACGGAAGAGGCCGCGCTGCGGGTCGTCGGCGCTTATGTGATCGACGCCACGATCACCCAGGAAGGGGTGCGTCCCGCGCATATCAAGGACCGTATCCGTGCTTTGGGGCCGACCGTTCGTCCCGACCTGACGCTGAAACCGAATGATGCCGATGCCGGCAACTGGGTGATCTGAACCATGTATCGTTACGACAGCTATGACCAGTCCATCGTCGACGCCCGCGTCGAGGAATTTCGCGACCAGACCCAACGGCGCCTGGCCGGGCAACTGACCGAGGATCAGTTCAAGCCGCTGCGGCTGATGAACGGGCTCTATCTGCAGCTGCACGCCTATATGCTGCGCGTCGCCATCCCTTATGGTACCTTGTCGGGCAAGCAGATGCGCAAGCTGGGCGAGATCGCGCGTAAATATGACAAGGGCTACGGCCATTTCACGACGCGGCAGAATATCCAGTATAACTGGATCAAGCTGGCCGATGCGCCGGACATTCTGGCGGAGCTGGCGACCGTCGAGATGCATGCCATCCAGACCAGCGGCAATTGCATTCGCAATATCTCCTCCGACCAATATGCCGGCGTGGCGGCGGATGAAGTTGCGGACCCGCGCCCCTGGGCGGAACTGCTGCGCCAGTGGTCGACCTTCCATCCGGAATTCACCTATCTTCCGCGCAAGTTCAAGATTGCGGTGATCGCCAGCGAGGAAGACCGCTCCGCGATGAAGCTGCACGACATCGGCTTGAAGCTGGTGAAGCGCGACGGCCGGATCGGCGCGGAGGTCTATGCCGGTGGCGGCATGGGCCGTACGCCCATGGTTGCTCCGCAAATCAACGACTTCGTCCCGGAAGATGAGATTATTTCTTATCTCGAGGCATGCCTGCGCGTCTATAACCGCTACGGCCGCCGCGACAACAAGTACAAGGCGCGGATCAAGATCCTCGTCCATGAACTGGGCGTCGAGGAATATAAGCGGCAGGTCGAGGAAGAATATGCGCATATGCGTGACCTCGGCCTCAATCCGCCGACCGAGGAACTGGATCGCATCCGGCCCTTCTTCGCCAATCCGGCTTATGAAACGGGCCTGAGCGACGAGATCGATCGCACCGATCCGGCCTTTGCCCTGTGGGTCGATCGGCAGGTCGCGGCGCATAAAGCTGCGGGCCATGCCATCGTCAACATCAGCCTGAAGCCCAAGGGCGGAATTCCGGGCGACGCTTCGGCTGAGCAGATCGAACTGGTGGCCGATCTGGCCGAGACCTATTCGTTCGATGAGCTGCGCGTGACCCATGCGCAGAACCTCGTCCTGCCGCATGTGAAGAAGGCGGACCTCTACGCCATCTGGCAGAAGCTGGACGAAGTCGGCCTGGCGGAGGCCAATCTGGACCTCATCACCGACATCATCGCCTGCCCCGGCCTCGACTATTGCAGCCTGGCCAATGCGCGGTCGATCCCGCTGGCGCAGAAGCTGTCGGAACGCTTTGCCTCGGTCCAGCGGCAGAAGGATCTTGGCGAGCTGAAGGTCAAGATCTCGGGCTGCATCAACGCCTGCGGTCACCATCATGCCGGCCATATCGGCGTGCTGGGCGTCGACCGGAAGGGCGTGGAGAATTTCCAGCTCTCGCTCGGCGGATCGGGCGCGGAGGATGCGGCCGTGGGCCAGATCACTGGTCCCGGCTTCTCGGAGGATGGCGTGGTCGACGCGATCGAGAAGGTGACGGACCTGTATCTGGCGCAAAGGGAGCAAGGCGAACGCTTCCTCGACACCTATCGCCGTCTTGGCATGAAGCCCTTCAAGGAGGCGATCTATGGTTGAGTTCCTGTCCTTCCGCGAAGGCGAAGCCACGCAGGAGCCGGCGGTGACGGTCGAATCCTTCACCGGACAGTCCAATTCGACCGCCGTGCGGATCGAAGCAGGCGAGGATGCGCGCGAGTTGCTGCCCTATCTTGACCGGCTGTCGCTGGTCGAGGTGAACTTCCCCGCCTATGGTGACGGACGCGGCTATTCGGCGGCGCGTATCCTGCGCGAAGCCGGCTATACGGGCGAATTGCGGGCCGTCGGCGATGTGCTGGTCGATCAGCTGATCGCGATGCGCCGGTGCGGCTTCGACAGCTTCCACCCCGCCAGGGAACTGGATGACGCCGCGGTCGAACGCGCTCTCAACCGCTATTCCGACGTCTATCAGAAGACGATCGATGGCCGCCGCCCGGTGTGGGCAAAGCGGCACCCGGAGATTGTAAATGGCTGAACCCGTGCGGCAGCTTGACGTCATCGATGCCCGCCCCGCCTTCACCCAGGCGGACGCGGACGCGCTCAATGCGCGCTTCGAAGGCGTCGACACATTGACCATGCTCAAGACCGTCTTTTCCGAAGGGCTGGCGGGCAATGTTGCCGTCGTGTCCTCCTTCGGCACGGAAAGCGCCGTGCTGCTGTCCCTGATCGCGAAGGCCGACAAGACTGTGCCGGTGATCTTCGTCGACACGCTCAAGATGTTCGCTGAGACGCTGGACTATCGCGAGACGCTGATCTCCACCCTGGGCTTCACCGACAGCAGGGCCGTAGTGCCCAATGCAGAGGTGCTGGCGAAGAAGGACGAAACCGGCCTGCGCTGGTCCTACGATCCCGACGGCTGCTGCGAAATCCGCAAGGTCGAGCCGATGGCCAGGGCAAAGGATGGTCTCGATGCCTGGATTTCCGGGCGCAAGGCGTTCCAGTCGGTGACGCGCCAGAACCTGCCTCGCTTCGAAATCGAGGATGGGCGGTTGAAGATCAATCCGCTGGGCGATTGGACCAAGGATGATCTGGAAGCCTATTTCGAGGCCGAAAATCTGCCGCGCCATCCGCTGGAGGCGCAGGGCTATCTGTCCATCGGTTGCGAGCCGTGCACGTCGAAGGTGCTGCCGGGCGAAGATCCGCGCGCAGGTCGCTGGCGCGGTTGGGACAAGGTCGAGTGCGGCATCCATGCGCCGGTGACGCCGCTGCCCGTGCCCGTCGTCGATCCTGAGGATCCGGCGAACCAGCCGGTGTTCTGATCCCAGGCAGCCGGCCTTCGCCGAGCGGGTGCCCGACATTTCCGGTTCCGTGCCCGGACCCAACGTGGCGCGTCCCGCTTCTGGCCGGAGCGCGGACGAACCACGCCTGTGGAGGGATAAGCCTCTTCCCCATGGCGCCCGCTCCAGCGGCAGGATATAGTCGCGCCCGCTGATCCTTGGGAGAACAGGCGCTTATGGCGATAGAATTGAAAATCCTGGCCTGGAGCTGCGTGCTCCTGCTCGTGCATATCTTCGCAGCGGCCCATCTCAAAACCCGCCAATATGGCACGAAATGGAATATGGGCGCCCGCGACGGAGAGCTTCCTCCGCTCGATCCTCTCGCCGGCCGACTGGTCCGGGCGCAAGCCAATTTCCTCGAAACCTATCCCATCGCGATCGTCACCCTGCTGGGCGTGGTGATCGCTGGCAGGACCAGTGACTTGACTGCGCTAGGCGGCTGGCTGTGGCTGGGTGCCCGCGCCGTCTATCTGCCGCTCTATGGCCTGGGCATACCTGTCGTGCGGACGATCGTTTATATTATCAGCCTGGTCGGACTGGGTATCCTCTTTCAGGCGCTCGTCAGCGGCTGACCTGAACGCGCCTATTCATAATCCCCCGCATAGCCGCCTTCGGCGAGGTCGGAGAAGCGGGTGATCTTGGCGTCGAACTTCATGCGGATCCGGCCGGTCGAACCATGGCGCTGCTTGGCGACGATCAGTTCGGCAAGCCCGTAGATCCGCTCCATTTCCTGCGCCCATTCAAGATGTTCAGGCCCTTCCTTGTTACCCGGTTCCTTGGCGGCGACATAATAATCTTCGCGGAACACGAACCAGACCATGTCTGCGTCCTGCTCGATCGAGCCTGATTCACGCAGGTCGGACAGCTGCGGCCGCTTGTCCTCGCGCTGTTCGACGGCACGGCTGAGCTGCGACAGCGCCAGCACCGGCACGTTAAGCTCCTTCGCCAACGTCTTCAAACCACGGGATATTTCCGAAATTTCCTGCACGCGATTGTCGCTGCCCCTGCCCGTGCCCTGAAGCAGTTGGAGATAGTCGACGATGACCAGCCCGATGTCGTGGCGACGCTTCAGACGACGGGCGCGGGTCCGCAGCGCAGCAATGGTGAGGCCCGGCGTATCATCGATGAACAGCGGCAGTTCCTGAAGCTCCCGCGCCGCGCGCGACAGGTTCTGGAAATCGGCGCGGCTGATCTTGCCCATGCGCAGCGCTTCACCGCTGATGCCCGACTGTTCCGCAAGCACGCGGGTCGCAAGCTGGTCGGCGGACATTTCCAGGCTGAAAAAGGCCGCCTTGGCGCCCATATTCTTTTCCGGCGGAATCCCGTCCGCATGGTCGCGCATCCAGCGCGAAGCGGCATTATAGGCGATGTTCGTCGCGAGCGACGTCTTGCCCATGCCCGGACGACCGGCAAGGATCATCAGGTCCGAATTGTGAAGCCCGCCGATCTTCTCGTTGAGGCTGTTAAGGCCGGTGGTGATGCCCGAGACATGGCCGCCACTGTTGAGGGCGCGTTCGGCGACCTGCACCGCCATCGTGGTGGCGGTGGCAAAGCTCTTGACGGAGCCGACCTCGCCCTCCCCTTCGGACACTTTGTAGAGCGCGACTTCGGCATGCTCGATCTGCTCACGCGGGTTTACATCTTCGCTTGTATCCAGCGCATTTTCAACAAGTTCCCGTCCGACATTCACAAGCTGCCGCAACAAGGCGAGGTCATAGATCTGGCTCGCGAAGTCCCGCGCACCCAGCAGCGCCGCGCCATTGCCCGTCAATTGCGCCAGATAGCTGACACCGCCCAGTTCCTTCAGCGCCGGATCCTGCTCCAGCATCGGCTTGAGCGTCACCGGGTTGGCGACCATATCGCGTTCCACCAGTTTCATCACCGCGTCGTAGATCCGGCCGTGCAGCGGCTCGAAGAAATGCTCGGCCTTAAGCCGCAGCTGCACATCCTCCGCCACGCGATTGTCGATCATCAGCGCGCCCAGCAGCGCGGCTTCGGCCTCCACATTTCGCGGAAGTTCAAGGGCGCCTGTTTCCACGGCGGCGTTCATCTGCACCAGTTCGACCATCCGCTCCTCATCGGTTACGCGACCGCGCCGCGCAAGGGCGAAGGCATGCGGACTTCCGCAAAGCTGTGGACAAGTCCCCCTTGCATTTCGCTGCCTGCCGCCGCACTGACGATAGCCTTCATGACCGACCCGCGCATCATAGATATCACGCTCGACGAGCGGACGATCCTGTGGCGCAATGCGGATGTCGAGCAGGAACGCCGCATCGCCATCTATGACCTGCTGGAGGACAATTTCTTCGCGCCCCAGCGGTCGCATCCCGACGGCTATGCCGGGCCCTACCGCGTCCTCCTGCGCGTCGAGGACGGCCGGCTGGTGATAGAGATAAAGCGCGAGGATGGCGAAGCGCTAGAGGCGATCATCCTCAGCCTGGGCCGCTTCCGCCGGCCGATCCGCGAATATTTTGCGATCTGCGACAGCTATTATCAAGCCATCAGCAACGCATCGCCGCAACAGATCGAAACGGTGGACATGGCCAGGCGCGCCATTCACAATGACGCAGCCGACATGCTGGTCGAGCGGTTGGACGGCAAGATCAAACTCGATTTCGATACCGCCAGGCGCCTGTTCACGCTGATCTGCGTGTTGCATATCAAGGGGTAAGGGGACATCCGACAGCGTTCTTCAGGCCAGTTTCTGGTCCGCATCGCCATGGGCCTCGGCGCGCTCGCCCTGCTTGGGGCGGCGGCGTGGGCCTATGCGCGCGGCTGGGCCCCGGCACGTGCCGTCTACCCGGTGCAGGGTGTATCCGTGACGGCGCAGGATGGCGCGATCGACTGGGGCACGCTGGCCGCCAATGACGTCGATTTTGCCTATATTCGCGCTGCCGACGGGGCCTCGGGGCGCGATGCCGCCTTCGCGCGCAACTGGTCGGCGGCTCGGTCGTCGGGCCTGCGCTATGGCGCGTCGCTCGATTTCAGCCTTTGCCGTCGCGCCGCCGAACAGGCGACGCGCTTCATCACCACCGTGCCACGCGACAATGCCGCCTTGCCGCCGGTCATCCGGCTGGATTTCAGCCCCGGCTGCACCGCCCGTCCGGGACGAGATGCAGTGCTTTCCGAACTGAACACATTGGTCAACCTGGTCGAAAGCAATGCAGGCAAGCCTGCTCTGTTGAATATATCCGTCGATTTCGAAACCCAGTATGACATCGCATCTGGCATCAACCGCACGCTGTGGCTGGACGGCAATTTCTTTCCACCGGACTATGCCACGCGAACATGGGTGATGTGGACAGCCAATGACATGCGGCATATCGACGGAGTGAACGGACCGGTAAAATGGGGTGTCGTAGCGCCATGAGCGCGGACGAAGACAAGGTCGGCACTCTGGTCAGCGCCGCGCGCGCGGCGATGGCCCACGCGCATGCGCCCTACAGCCGTTTCGCGGTGGGCGCCGCGGTGCGGCTGACCGATGGAGAGATCATCGCCGGCGCCAATTTCGAAAACGCCAGCTATGGCCTGTCCCTCTGCGCCGAGACGGTCGCGCTGGCTGCGGCCAACGCCGGCGGTCGGTTGGCGGATGTGGAAGCGCTGGCGGTGGCGGGCGGACCGCTGGACCAACAAACCGACGCGGTCGTCACGCCATGCGGGCGTTGCCGCCAGATCCTGAATGAAGCCGAACAGGTGGCCGGCCGGCCGATCCTCATCTATTGTGCCGCGCCTACGGGGGATGCGGTGGTCGAACACCGGCTTTCCGAACTACTACCCTTTGCCTTTGGTCCCAATGATTTGGGCCACAATTCTGACAGGAAAAACTAAGTAGCCATGTCGATATTGTCGGATAAGTGGATTCGCGATCAAGCCCAGTCGCACGCCATGATCGAGCCGTTCGTGGAGAGCCAGCGGCGCGACGGATGCATCAGCTATGGCCTTTCTTCCTACGGCTATGACGCGCGCGTCGCGAACGAGTTCAAAATCTTCACCAATGTCGACAGCGCCGTGGTGGATCCAAAAGATTTTGCCGCCAACAGCTTCGTCGATCGCAAGACGGACGTCTGCATCATCCCGCCCAACAGCTTCGCGCTCGCCCGCACGGTTGAATATTTTCGCGTTCCCCGCGACGTGCTGGTCATCTGCCTTGGCAAGTCCACCTATGCGCGCTGCGGCATCATCGTCAATGTGACCCCGCTGGAACCGGGCTGGGAAGGCCATGTGACGCTGGAATTTTCCAACACGACGCCATTGCCTGCCAAAATCTACGCCAATGAAGGGGCTTGCCAGTTCCTGTTCCTGAAGGGCAACGAACCGTGCGAGGTCAGCTATGCCGACCGCGCAGGCAAATATATGGGGCAGCAGGGCGTGACGTTGCCCCGGCTGTAAAGCCGTGCGACATTGCCGGTCATGACGGTCGATCGGTATCGCCCATGTTGAATTTCCTCCGTCGCAAAAGGGCGCGCGAAGACAGACCGACGCCGTCTGTCGGCGAGGGCGTGCGCGTCTACGCGATCGGCGACATTCATGGCCGGCTGGATCTGTTCGAGGACCTGCTGGACCGGATCGCGCGCGACGATCGGGAGCGCGCGCCGCTCAAATCCCGACTGGTTCTGCTCGGCGATCTTGTCGACCGCGGCCCCTCCTCTGCCCCGATGGTGGACAGGGCCATGCAACTCGCCTCGTTCGACGGCGCGGTGCGCTTCATCAAGGGCAATCATGAGGAGGTGTTCGTCGCGGCCGCGCGAGGAGACGTTCGAGCGGCGGGCTTGTTTCGCCGGATCGGCGGGATGGAAACGCTGGCGAGCTACGGACTGGACCCTGCCCGCGCCGCGCAGGTCAATGATAATGATCTGGCGCGCTGGATGCTGGCCCACATACCGCGGGCGCATGTCGATTTCCTCGACGATTTCGAAGATATGCTCACGATCGGCGACTATCTGTTCGTTCATGCCGGCATCCGTCCGCGCGTGCCGCTGGATCGGCAGGACCCGGCCGACCTCCACTGGATCAGGGGCAATTTCCTCAAACATGGCGGCGATCACGGCTATGTGATCGTGCATGGGCACAGCATCAGCGACGAGGTCGATGAACAGGCCAATCGCATCGGCATCGACACCGGCGCCTGGCGCAGCGGAAGGCTGACGGCGCTGGCGCTGGAGGGCCGTGACCGGTGGTTCCTGCAGACATGAGGGCAGGATAGCGCCCGCCGCTCAATCCTTGGGCAAGGCTTATCAGTGCCAGCCCTTTGCCTTCGCCTCGGCTTCCTGAGCCGCATCGGCCGGCGCGCCATCCATCAGCGCCTCCATCGTTGCCATCAACCGCGCGTCGCTGGATGAAGCCTGGCGATAGGCGCTGCGATCCGCCGCGCCCGGCAGCAATTGCTGGAGCTGCCAGGCCTCTCCTTCCCGACAGGCAACGCCGGACAGGGCCACGCCCTCGAAGCTGCGGCACCAGCCGCCCCCCTTGCGGCGAAAGCTGAGGCCGATGCGGATCGCCGCGCCCTCCTGCGCCGATGCCAGTTGTGTGTCGAGAGCGGAGGCCAATTCGCCGCGCGCCACCATGACGTCATGCTGGACCGCAACGGGTCCGGCGGGGCCGCTCGCCAGTTGGCCAATGCCAAGCCCCAGGACGAGGCTGGCTGCGATGGCGCCCGCCATGCCCCAGTTGCGCCAACGCGCCGGCGCTGGTCGAACCAGTGGCGCGACCTTGGCGCTGTTTTCCAACTGCGCGCGCATGGCCGGCGGCACCGGCTCCGCCTCGATCGGGGCATAATGGCCGGATAGCCGCGCGCGCAGCCGGCTATGCATGGCTAGCCTCTCAGCCAGCGCCGCATCCTCAGCCACGGCGCGATCGACGCGGCGGCGGGTCACTTCGTCCAGTTCGCCATCGACCCAGGCGATCAGCATGGCTTCATCTATGTCGGTCATGCCGCTTCCCCCAGCAATTCGATGAGCGCGCCGCGCCCGCGCACGAGCCGCGAGGTGAGCGTGCCCATAGGTATGTCCAGCACCTGCGCCGCTTCCTTGTAGGACAGGCCTTCGACCAGGACGAGGGCGATGGCCTCGCGCTGTTCGTCGGGCAGACTCTGCATCGCCCGATCGACATCGGACAGCATGACGTGCGCCTCCACATCGCGGTCGCCGGCATGGCCGACATGCTCGCCCGCCTCTTCCGGCGCGAAGGTCCGGGCGGCGCGCTGTCGCGCGCGCGCCTCGTCGATCCACAAATTGCGCATGATCCGATACATCCAGCTGTCCAGTCTGGTCCCCGGTTGCCACTGGTCGCGGGCCTTCAGCCCTCGTTCGATCGCGGCCTGGCACAGGTCGTCGCCATCGGCACTGTCCCGCGACAGGCTTGCGGCGAAGCGCCTCAACCGCGGCAGGATGGCCAATAGATCGCTTTCGAACGACATCCGGTTTCCTTGCTCTTGTTCGAAGGATGAAACGACCGCCGGCCGACGTTTCATCCTCGAAGGCTGCTCTTTATCGGAAAAATACTGGGGATGACTCATTTTGAAGGCAAAAGGACCAAAAAGCTCGCCTGCCAGCGGCACGGAGGTAAAGAGATTGAGATGAAATTCACCCGACCCTGGATCGTTGCCGGCCTGCTGCTGGCCGGGCCGACGCAGGCGCAGTTGCTGCCCTCCCCTGGCGGAGCGCTGAACAGCGTTGGCGGCGTCGTGCCCGATGTGCTGGATCGGGTGGAAGGCAGGCTGGATCAGACCGGCCTCGACCAGCTATCTCCCGCCCGCCTGGCAGAGCGGCTGACTGCCGCGCGAAACGCGCGGATCGGCGAGCTGTTACGCCGGCATGGCGCCTCCATCGAATTGGATGATCGGCGCGAACCCGCCCGGCGCGGCGTCATTTTGCTCACGGGCGCAAATGCGGCCAGCATCGACGCCTTGCGCTCCGCCGGTTATGGGGTGGAAAGCGAGGCGGTGGAGGGCATCGACCTCGCCGTCACGCGCCTGACCCTGCCCTCCGGCCACAGCCTTGCTCAGGCGCTGAAACAGGTGCGCTCCATCGCGCCCGAGGCGGAGGCAAGCGCGGACAATCTCTATTTCCCGAGCGGCCCCGATGGCGCGACCTCTTCAGCGGCCACCCTCGCCCAGGGCGCGCCGGGCCGGAGACCTGTCGCAGGGCTCATCGACGGTGGCGTCGCGCGGCATGCCTCGCTGACGGGCCCGGTGGAACAGCGCGGCTTTGCCAAGGGCGCGCCGCGCGCCAGTGCCCATGGCACCGCCGTCGCATCGCTTATCAGTGGAACCGGCGTGGTGCGCGGCGCCGCTCCCGGCACGCCCCTGTTGGTGGCGGACATATATGGGGACGACCCCGCTGGCGGAGGCGCGTTTGCCATCGCGCGGGCGCTAGGATGGATGGCCGCTCGGCAGGTCGGCGTGGTGACGGTAAGCTTGGTGGGCCCGGACAATCCGCTGCTTGCTGGCGCGATCCGGCTGGCCCGCGACAAGGGCGTCATGGTGGTCGCAGCCGTGGGCAATGACGGCCCTGCCGCCCCGCCCGCCTACCCCGCCTCCTACAAGGAGGTGATTGCCGTTACCGGAATCGACGGGCGGGGACGCGTGCTGCCGGAGGCCGGACGAGCCCGGCATGTGGATTTCGCGGCGCCGGGCGCGGACATGAACGCTGCCCGGCTGGGCGGCGGCAAGGCGCGCGTCCGGGGCACGTCTTTCGCCGCGCCGCTGGTCGCGGGACGATTGTTCGTGGCAGGAAGCCTCGCCGCGCTGCAGGCTGAGGCGCGCCCGGCAGTCAGTTCCCGCGCCGGCAAG
>DATEDR010000108.1:0-9901 GCA_035281605.1 Sphingobium sp. | reverse complement strand
CCCAGGTGCGTTGGAGCGGCAGGAAGTCCTGTTCGCAGAGATTGTGGACGTGGAGACCATCGACGCCCTCCAGATGCTCCGCGCGCAACTGGTCGATGGGGAAGCCAAGGCGGCTGTGCGGTTGCGAGGGGTCGTATTTGGGCACTTCCCCCTCGGCGTGAAGGGGGTTCATGCGCAGGCCGATGTCGAAGTTCACACCGTTCATGCGCGCTTCGTCGATGACCGGCTGCATGCGCGCGATCTGGCCGGGGCTGTTGAAGATCACATGGTCGGAGATTTTGAGGATCTCGGCCAGATCGTCGGGCTTGTAGGCGGCGCAGTAGGTCGCGACTTCCTTGTCGCCATCGGGGCCGGCATATTCCTCCCGGCCCAGGCGAGCCTCATAGATGCCCGAGGCGCAGACGCCGTCGAGATATTCGGCGACGACTCCCCCAAGCGACCACATGGAGAAGGCCTTGAGCGCGCCCAGCACCTTGATGCCCGCACGGTCGCGAATGTCGGCCAGGATGGAGAGGTTGCGGCGCACCGCGGCCTCGTCCACCACGAAGGCGGGCGAGGGGACGCGGGACAAGTCAAAATGCGCGAAGGCGGCGGGATCGCCGGCTTTGGTTTCCATGCAAAATCCAATCGATGCCGTGTTCCTGCGAAGGCAGGAACCCAGTTCAGACGGTGGAACTAGGCTCCTGCCTTCGCAGGAGCACATGGGCTTAGAAATCCAGCGGCGCGTCCAGTTCCTTCACCTGCCAGGGCAGGCCGTGCTTGTTCAGCATGTCCATGAAGGGATCGGGGTCGAACTGTTCGATGTTGAACACGCCCTCGCCCTTCCAAGCGCCGGTCAGCATCATGGCCGCGCCGATCATCGCCGGGACGCCGGTGGTGTAGCTGACCGCCTGGTTGCCGGTTTCGGCATAGGCGTCTTCATGGTCGCAGACATTGTAGACATAGACGGTCTTCTTCTGCCCGTCCTTCTCGCCGGTCGCGATGTCGCCGATATTGGTCTTGCCCTTGGTGGTCGAGCCCAGGCTCGACGGTTCGGGCAGCACGGCTTTGAGGAACTGGAGCGGGATGATTTCCTGCCCGTTGTAGATGACCGGATCGATGCGGGTCATGCCGACATTCTGGAGCACTTCGAGATGCTTGAGATACGCATCGCCAAAGGTCATCCAGAAGCGGATGCGCTTGATTTCGGGATAGAATTTGGCGAGGGATTCGAGTTCCTCATGATACATGAGGTACATGTTCTTTTCGCCGACCTGATCGAAGTCGAACACCTGCTTGTGCTTGAGCGCAGGCCCTTCGACCCACTTGCCGCCTTCCCAATGGCGCGACGGCGCGGTCACTTCGCGGATGTTGATTTCCGGGTTGAAGTTGGTGGCGAAATGCTGGCCGTGGTCGCCGCCATTGCAATCGAGAATGTCGAGCGTGTCGATCCGGTCGAGCAGATGCTTCTTGATATAGCTGGCGAAGACGCTGGTGACGCCGGGGTCGAAGCCCGAGCCGAGCAGCGCCATGATGCCGGCTTCCTTGAAGCGCTCCTGATAGGCCCACTGCCAGCTATATTCGAATTTGGGCGTGTCGCGCGGTTCGTAATTGGCGGTGTCGAGATAGTCGGTCTTCGTCGCAAGGCAGGCGTCCATGATCGCCAGATCCTGATAGGGCAGAGCCAGGTTCACGACCAGTTTCGGCTGAACCTTCTCGATGAGGGCGATGGTTTCGGCGACATTGTCGGCATCGACCTGCGCGACGTCGATGGTGACGCCAGTGCGGGCCTTGACCGATTCGGCAACCTTCTCACAGCTGATGATCCGGCGGCTGGCGAGCGTGATATGGCTGAAAATATCGGGGTTCATCGCCATCTTGTGAACCGCGACAGACCCGACGCCGCCTGCGCCGATGACCAGAACCTTGCTCAATTCAACTGCTCCATCCTGTGACGCGCGCTACGCGCGAAAGCGCCCATATAGAGGCTGCGCGTGACAGCGCAAAGTCAGTCTGATGGGAGCGGAAGGGCTACCATGGATTCCCGTTCGCCCTGAGCCTGTCGAAGGGCTTTCTTCGGGAAGATGAAGTGAAGGGCTTCGATAAGCTCAGCCCGAACGGCGTTGGGGGTGTGCTAAAAACTCGCGCCGTTCACCTTCTTGATGCTGAGCGCTTCAAGGTCGATGTCGGGCACGCAACGCAGGTTGATGGCGCGCGTGGGCGATCCGTCGGGGCTTTTGCCCTGCGCGAAGGCCTGTGTGCCGCAGACGGTGCAGAACTGGTGCGTGATCCTGTGCTTGTAGAATTGATAGTCGGTCAGCTTGTCCGCGCCGCTGTTCAGGGTGAACTGGTCGGCGGGAACGAAGGTCAGCAGGAACCCCTTGCGGCGGCAGTGGGAGCAGTTGCAGCTCATCGCTTCGGTGGGCGCGTCAGCGGCTACGGTGAAGGTGACGGCTCCGCAGTGGCAGCTTCCGGTGTAGGGCATGGGGCTCTCCTGTTAATTCCAGCCACATAATGTTTTAAGCCAGTCATAGTGCCATACGAAGGAAATCGGCTATGGTGAATAAATGACCTTCCCTCCATTTACCGATCTAGAGGCTCTCGCTTCCACGCTTAAGAAAAACGGCAGGCATAGCACGCTTAAAAAAGTTCTCATGCAGGCGTGGCGGACGGAATCTTGCTTGGGTGATCTCAGACAGTCACAGGATTGCTGTAATATAATTCGAAAAAATTTGGAGCGGCCAAAGGCTGAATATACGCTCGAACATCATACGATAGAACGCTCTCTGCTGACCACGGCTATCCTGCTTTATGCGAGAGCAACTGATACTGGAGGGAAGGGAGAAGAAAGAGGAGCGATCCAACTTCAGCAGGGACAGCTTACAAAAGATCAATGGCAAGATCATCAGGCTTTAATTAGCATTCGCAATCAATCACTCGCCCACGTAAATCCTACACATGTAGTTGATGAGCGCTTCTGGCATAGAATCATATTATTTGCGATCCGAACCGCGAGCGGAATCTGGCGTCCAGCTTGTGCTACCAATGAAACTGGATTTCATCTTGAGACATTCCAACGGCTTGAACGCATGCTGCCGATCGCCAGTGAAATTATATTACCGAAATTTCAAAAGAGAATGAAGGCCGTTTCGGATCAGCTTAATGAATCCAATCTTGATGAACGGACCTTTTTTGAAAATCAATTCAACCCGGTAAAAGTATTCGGAAGCGAGGCTGCTGTTCAGAGGCTTTTGGCTGGATCAGTCAATGCGACTGATGCCTTCTGGGTCAATGATTGAGCAGAGGAGGGGTTTGGTTTGATACTCAACTTACCAACCGCTTCAACCCCGCCACCGTATCCCCCTCCGCCGCAGGCTTGTCGCGCCGTATCCGCGCGATCCTCGGAAAGCGCATCGCCAGCCCCGACTTGTGCCGCTTGCTCTCATGGATGCTGTCGAACGCCACCTCCAGCACCAGCGACTTTTCCACCTCGCGCACCGGGCCGAAGCGGTTCACCGTATGGCCGCGCACAAAGCGGTCGAGCCATTTCAGTTCCTCGTCGGTGAAGCCGCTGTAGGCTTTGCCGACGGGGAGCAGTTCGCCGTCCTCCGTCCAACAGCCGAAAGTATAGTCCGAATAAAAGGATGAGCGTTTGCCGTGGCCGCGCTGGGCGTACATCATCACGCAGTCGGCGGTCAGCGGGTCGCGTTTCCATTTGTACCAGAGTGCGGCCTTGCGCCCCGCGACATAGGGGCTGTCGCGGCGCTTGAGCATCACGCCTTCGATGGCGGCGTCGCGGGCGCCTGCGCGGAGGTCGGCGAGGCCCTCGAAATCGGCGGCCTCGATCAGGACGGAAATGTCGAAGCGGTCGGGGTCGAGGGTCGGGACGATGGTTTCGAGGCGGGGGCGGCGTTGTTCCCACGGAAGCGCGCGGAGGTCTTCGTCGCCGTCGAGCAATATGTCGTAGAGGCGGACGAAGGCGGGATAGTCGTCCATCATCTTTGCCGTCACCGCCTTGCGGCCGAGGCGCTGCTGGAGGGCGTTGAAGCTCGCCGCAGCACCTCCATGTTCCTTGGCGCCCTGAAACTCGCCTTTGACGAGCAGTTCGCCGTCCAGGACCGCGTGGGCGACGAACGCCTGGGCGATTTCTGGGAAGGAGCCGGTGATGTCGTCTCCCGCCCGGCTGTAGAGGCGGGTCTGCTCGCCCGTGCCGACGATCTGGATGCGTATGCCGTCCCATTTCCACTCCGCGGCATAGTCGCCCAGGTCGACGCTCTCGGCTTCGAGCGGATGGGCGAGCATGAAGGGGCGGAAGAAGGGCGTGCCAGCCGGGTCCGGACGGTCGGAGCGGCCCTCGGCCCAGTCGAACAGGGCCGAATAGGGCGGGCTCAGCGCGTGCCAGCATTCCTCCACCTCGTCGACGTCAAGACCGAAGGCCTGGGCGAAGCCCGTCTTGGCGAGGCGGGCGGATATGCCGACGCGCAGGCCCCCGGTGGCGAGCTTGAGCAAGGCGAAGCGGCCCGAGGCGTCGAGATGGTCCATCATGGCCGCAAGGGTCGACGGCGCTGCGGCGCGGCTGACGCCATGCAGGCGCTCGACGATGGCGGACAGGGTCAGCGAGCCGTCGTCCACTTCCTCGGGCTGGCCTTCGGGCTTGGGCCAGAGCAGGGCGACGGTTTCGGCAAGGTCGCCGACATAGTCGCGGCTCATTTCGAACAGGACGGGATCGGTGCGGTCGCGGATCATCTCGCCGATGGCGGAGGCCTTGACCGCCTTCAGGTCCAGATTGCCGGTAAGGGCGGCCAGCGCCCAGCCCCGATCCGGGTCGGGGGCTTCGCGCATATAGTTGGCGATCAGGTCCAGCTTGCCGTTGCGCGAGCGGGTATAGACGAGGCCGTCGAGCAGTTGGGAGAATTGCCTCATGAATCTCTCCCCGCATTCGTTCGGCGCGTTGGGCGCATCACCCCTCGTCCTCGTCTTCGCGGCCTACCATTTCGAGCGCGCGGGCGTGCATCTGGTGGGTCATGCACCAATGGAGGAGGGCTTCCTCGCGACCGTGGGTGATCCAAGTTTCCATGGGCGCGATCTCGCGGATGGTGTCGGTCAGTTCGTCCCAATCGGCATGGTCGGAAATCACCAGCGGGAGTTCGACATTGCGCTGGCGGGCGCGCTGACGGACCCGCATCCAGCCTGACGCCATTGCGGTAATCGGATCGGGCAGGCGGCGGCTCCAGCGGTCGTTGAGCGCGGAGGGCGGAGAGACGATGATGTGGCCGCGCATCTCCTTTGCGGGAACGCCGGTGGCCGGGCGCAGCACGCCCATGTCGACGCCGAAGTCGGCATAAAGCGCGCACATCCTTTCCATCGCACCGTGAATATAGATGGGATCATGATGCCCCCGCGCGCGAAGCTCGCAGATCAGCCGCTGCGCCTTGCCAAGCGCATAGGCGCCGACGAGCACGCAGCGATCGGGATGGGCGTGAAGCGCGCCCAGCAGCCGGTCGACCTCGCTGCCCGTATCGGGATGACGAAAGACGGGCAGGCCGAACGTCGCCTCGGTCACGAAAATGTCGCAGGGCACGGGTTCGAAGGGCTTGCAGGTCGGATCGGGCCGACGCTTGTAATCGCCGGTGACGACGACGCGCTCACCCGCATGTTCCAGCACGATCTGCGCGGAGCCTAGGACATGGCCGGCGGGTACATAGCGGATGGAGACGCCGCCCATGCGCTCCTCCTCGCCATAGGGCATCGCCGTGCCCGACGCGGTGCCATAGCGCAGCGCCATGATGGCGAGCGTCTCCTCCGTCGCCCAGACATGGCCGTGCCCGCCGCGCGCATGGTCGGCATGGCCGTGGGTCACCAGCGCCCTTTCGCGCGGGACTGACGGATCGATCCACGCATCGGCGGGGCGGACATAGATGCCGGTGGGGTGGGGTTCGATCCAATGGGGCATGATCATCAAGAAGATGGGAGCGCCCTTCCGGGTTCCGCAAGGGGCTTCATGAAGCCGTAACGGGATCGTCACGCGCCCGACATGGGCCTGCCTTACCTGCCACCCAACGACCCGGCAGCGAGGAGGATTTCATGGCATCGGCGGCTCATCGCAACATCACCCGCGCGGTGCATAGGCATCGGCATCTGTCGAAGCAGGGTCTGCTGGAGCGGGCCTTCACCTTCGCCTTTCGCGGGCTTGTCTACGCGCAGATCTGGGAAGATCCGGAGGTCGACATGGAGGCTCTGGCGATCACGCCCGACTGCCATGTCGTCACCATCGCGTCGGGCGGGTGCAATGTGCTCAGCTATCTGACGGCCGATCCGGCCCGGATCACGGCGGTCGATCTCAACACGGCCCATATCGCGCTCAACCGGCTGAAGCTGATGGCGGCAAGGACGCTGCCCGATCATGCGGCCTTTCACCGCTTCTTCGCCAAGGCGGACTGCAAGGACAATGTGGCCGCCTATCATGCCCATGTCGCGCCGCATCTGGACGACGCGACGCGGACCTATTGGGAAGGCCGCGACCTGATCGGGCGCAGGCGAATCGGCGGGTTCGCGCGGGGCATCTACAGGCAGGGGCTGCTGGGCCATTTCATCAGCGCGGCCCATTTCCTGGCGCGCCTGCACGGCGTCGACCCCAGGCGCATGCTGGAGGCCAGGTCCCGGGAGGAGCAGCGCGCGATATTCGACGCGGAACTGGCGCCGGTGCTGGACAGCGCGTTCATGCGCTGGCTGACGAGCCAGCCGGCCTCGCTGTTCGGCCTGGGCATCCCGCCCGCGCAATATGAAGCGCTGGCCGGAGACGCGCGCATCGACGCGGTGCTGAAGGCACGTCTGGAAAAGCTGGCCTGCGGGTTCGACCTCAAGGATAATTATTTCGCCGTGCAGGCGTTCGGCCGGGGCTATGCCGGCGGCGAAGGACCCCTGCCGCCCTATCTGCAGGCGGCGCACCACGCCTCGGTCGCCGAACGGGCGGAGCGCGTGGATGTCCGTCACGCCAATTTCACGGATTTTCTTGCCGCACAGCCTGACCGATCGGCGGACCGCTATGTGCTGCTCGATGCACAGGACTGGATGTCGGACGATCAGTTGAACGCGCTGTGGACGCAGATCACGCGCACGGCGCGACACGGCGCGCGGGTGCTGTTCCGGACGGCGGGCGACGCGACCATCCTGCCGGGCCGGGTCGACGACGCCCTGCTGGCGCGCTGGGAGTATCGGGCGGACGCATCGCAGGATTATACGGAACGGGACCGGTCGGCCATTTACGGCGGCGTGCATCTCTATGTGCTGAAGGACGCCTGATGAGCGGCGGGCACGGGACGCTGATGGACCGCGTCTATCAGCATCAGCGGCATGTCTACGACCTGTCGCGCAAATATTATCTGCTGGGCAGGGACGGCCTCATCGCCGACCTCGCTCCCCCGCGCGGCGGCGCCGTGCTGGAGATCGGGTGCGGCACCGGGCGTAACCTGATCGCCGTGGGCAAAGCCTGGCCGGATGCGCGGCTCTACGGCGTCGACATTTCCGAAGCGATGCTGGAAACCGCGCGCCGGGCGGTGGCGCGGGCGGGCATGGACGATCGCGTTACGCTGGCACAGGGTGACGCTGCCAGCTTCGACCCGCAGGCGGCGTTCGGCCGTGCGCGGTTCGAGCGGGTGTTCATCAGCTATGCCCTGTCGATGATCCCGGATTGGCAAGGCGCGCTGCGGCAGGCGGCGCGATGCGTAGCCGATGGCGGCAAGCTGGAAATCGTCGATTTCGGCCAGCAGGAAGGGCTGCCCTGTTTCTGGAAACGGGCGCTGTTCAGCTGGCTCGCGCATTTTCACGTGTCGCCCCGTGCAGACCTCAGCCGGGCCATCAAGGCATTGGCGGCGGAGACGGGCGGCTTTCCGCACAGTCGGCCGCTGTATCGCGGCTATGCAGTCAGGGGCGGGTTGATCCGGGTCTGAAAGACGGCTTAGGCCGCCTTCCGGAGCTCCAGTTCCAGCCGGTCCCAGATTTCGACCAGTGCCGACACCAGGTCCTTCATCATCTCCACGCTATGGGCGGGCCCGGGCGTGAAGCGCAGGCGTTCCGTGCCGCGGGGGACGGTCGGATAATTGATCGGCTGCACATAGGCGCCATATTCGGCGAGCAATATGTCGCTGATCCGCTTGGCCTTGACCGGATCGCCCACCATCAGCGGGACGATATGGGTGACCGATGGCATGACCGGCAGGCCGGCTTCCGCCATCAGGCGCTTGAGTTCCGCGGCGGAGGCCTGCTGCCCCTCCCGCTCTTCGCTCGACTGTTTCAGGTGCCGCACGCTCGCCAGCACGCCGGCGACCAGCACCGGGGATAGCGAGGTCGTGAAGATGAAGCCGGGGGCGTAGGAACGGATGACGTCGACGATCATCTGGTCCGCGGCGATATAGCCACCCATGACGCCGAACGCCTTGCCCAGCGTTCCTTCGATGATGGTCAGGCGATGGGCGACCTCATCCCGTTCGGAAATGCCGCCGCCACGCGCGCCATACATGCCGACCGCATGGACCTCATCCAGATAGGTGAGGGCGTTGAATTCGTCGGCCAGGTCGCAGATCGCCGCGATCGGCGCGACATCGCCGTCCATGGAATAGACGCTTTCGAACGCGATCAGCTTGGGCGCGTCCGGATCTTCCGCGGCCAGAAGCTCGCGCAGATGGTCGAGGTCATTGTGGTGGAAGACCCGCTTTTCACAGCCCGAATTGCGGATGCCCGCGATCATCGAGGCATGATTCAACTCGTCGGAAAAGACGATGCAGCCGGGCAGCAGCTTCGCCAGCGTGGACAGCGTCGCTTCATTCGACACATAGCCCGAGGTGAAGAGCAGCGCCGCTTCCTTGCCGTGCAGGTCGGCGAGTTCGCCCTCCAGATCGACGTGATAATGGGTGTTGCCGCCGATGTTGCGGGTGCCGCCGGAGCCCGCGCCGACATCGTGCAGCGCCTCTTCCATCGCGGCGACGACCTTGGGATGCTGTCCCATGGCGAGATAGTCGTTGGAGCACCAGACGGTGATGGGCTTGGGGCCGTTATGGCCATGGAAACAACGCGCATTGGGAAAAGCGCCCTTGTTCCGCAATATGTCGATGAACACGCGGTAACGGCCTTCGCTGTGAAGCCGATCAATGGCCTGCGCAAAGATATGCTTGTAGTTCACTGCCCAATCCCTAGTGGCCGCGTCCCCTCATCCGCTGCCTTTACCTGCTGCATGGGGGCATTACCAGCGATAACCGTTCGCAAAGCTGGCGAGAAATATCTATCACTGTGATAGGCGGGCTTGCGACTGGACCAATTGTCCTACGCGCTCAAAGCTCCTCTATCCGCTCAAGCCCATAGGTGCCGAGCGCGGGTCGGAGGCTTTCGACGTCCTCGTCCAGCCGCGTGAAAATCGCCGTGCCGGGCAAGGCTGCTTCCGGCCAGTCCTGCCCCTGCGTCAGATAGGCTATCCGCCGGGCGATGCCATCGCCGCCGTGGACGAAGCGCAAGGGATGCGGCGCGGCCGCCGCCAGTTCCGCTTCGACCAGCGGAAAATGCGTGCAGGCAAGGACGACCGTATCCATCAAGGCCCCGCTCGGCTGGTCCAGCAGGCCCGCCAGCGCATCACGGGCGATCACGGGGTCGAGTACCTCGCCCCGCAGCTTGGATTCGGCCAGTTGAACCAGCGCTGCCGAACCGTGCCGCAGCACCGTGCAGTCCGACCCGAACTCCGCCGTCAAACGATCGACATAAGGCTGGCGCACGGTCGCGTCGGTGCCCAGCACGCCGAAGACCCGGCTTTTCGACAGCAGGGCGGCGGGCTTGATCGCCGGGACCGTGCCGACGACGGGGATGTCGAGTGCCGCGCGCACCGCCGACAGCGCGATGGTGGAGGCGGTGTTGCAGGCGATGACCGCGAGCCGTG
>DATEDR010000107.1:0-8124 GCA_035281605.1 Sphingobium sp. | reverse complement strand
AATCTTGGCGGAGCGCAGGAGCGCGCGAAAGCCTTCCCCGCTCGCCCGTTCGGGCGCGACGTAGAGAAGGTCGAGATCGCCGTTGCGCAGCCGATCCTGCGTTTCGCGCCAGTCGGCATCGACGCTGGTGAGGCTGGCGGCCCGGATGCCGACCGCCTGGGCCGCGCGAAGCTGGTCATGCATGAGCGCGATCAGCGGCGAGATGACCACGCAGCAGCCGTCCAGCGCGACGGCGGGCAGCTGGTAGCACAACGACTTACCCGCGCCCGTCGGCATGATGGCAAGGGTCGGCTGCCCCCCCATGATGCGGCCGACCACCTGGTCCTGCACGCCGCGAAAGCCGGGAAAGCCGAAGACGTCGTGCAGCAGGGCGGAAATGTCGGGATGCATGGCAATGGCTTTAGCGGGCGGCGATGACCAGGCAACCGTCATTGCGGCGGATCGAGCAGGCAGCCCCAGCCAGGGCGGTAGCGGGCCAAGCGCGAACCGAGCAGGGGGACGCCGGCCGTCACCGTCCGCGCCGCCGGGTCATCAGCCAGCGTCACCAGGGCCATGCCCGGTTCCTTGTCGCCCCGGCAACTGTCCAGCGTGCGCCCTTCGACATAACGGCACGAGCAGGTGATGCGCGCGCCGAACGCCGCGCCCAGTTCCCCCTGGGCACGTAGCGCGCTCCAATTCCAGGCGAGGAGCAGCAAGGCGATGCCACCCACGGCCGCCAGCGCATAGAGCCATGTTGGCCGACGCTTCACTTATAGTCCCCCTCTGCCGGGCCTGTTTCGCCGGGCCCTGCCTGCTGCCCCCTCACGCATGCCGCTAAAAAGCGGTTCCCACTTGTCCGCGCCATGCTTTAAGGCGCGGCTTATGAAGTTCGAGCGGAAAAGCGTAAAGCGTCTTGGCGGGGGCCTTGCGATTTTGTCGCTGCTCGCAGCCGCCTCCGGCCTTGCTGTTCGCGCTGCCGATCCAGCGCCCGACTATAGGGTCACGGCCGATGGCGCGGTAGACGAGGAGGCGCTGCGGCGCGCGGTCGATCCGCTGTTCGACGGCGAGGCAGATGTCGGCGAAACCCGCGCATTGATCGTCATGCATCGCGGCGAGATCGTCGCGGAGCGCTACGCGCAGGGCTATGGGCCGGATACGAAGCTCCTGTCCTGGTCGATCGCGAAAAGCGTCACTGCGGTGCTGGTTGGGCTGATGGTATCGGACGGGCGGCTGGCACTCGATTCGCCGGTGCCGGTCGCAGCCTGGAGCCAGCCGGGCGATCCGCGCGGACGGATCACGCTGCGCCAGTTGCTGGTCATGTCGTCTGGACTTGACCATGCCGAAGATGCAGACCCCCTTCCCCGGGCCGACACGATCCGCATGCTCTTCACCGACGGCGCGCAGGACATGAGCGCCTTTGCCGAGGCGAAGCCGCTCGCCCACGCGCCCGGGTCCAGTTTTTCCTACAGCACCGGCAGCACCATCATCCTGGCCGACTTGATGGCGCGGATGCTGACGAACAGCGCCGACCCCGATGTCCGGCGGCGGGCGATGCAAAGCTTCATCGACGGACGGTTGAAGATTCCGGCGCGGCTCCACAGCCTGACGGCGGAATATGATGCGGCCGGGACGATGATCGGCGGCAGCTTCCTGCACATGACGGCGCGCGATTATGCGCGTTTCGGCGAGTTGCTGCGCAATCATGGACGCGGGCCGGACGGGCACCAGATCGTGCCGGAAAAATGGGTGGATTTCATGCGCGCGCCTTCTCCGCGCAATCCGGCCTATGGCGCGCATCTGTGGCTCAACCGGGATGGCGAGGAAAGCGCCCTGATGCCCGGTGACGCGCCGGCCAGCCTGTTCGGCTGCGTCGGACATGGCGGGCAATATATACTCGTTTCGCCGTCACAGGGGCTGACGGTGGTGCGGATCGGCATGTCGCCCGAAAAGGAGCAGCGGGCAGCGGTCAAGGCCGAGCTGGCGAAGCTGGTCCGCCTCTTCCCCGGCTAGAGACGAAACCGCCCTTCGATGACCGTCCGGCAGGCGCCGGAGAGGATGACGCGGTCGCCCTCAAGCCGGCAATCGAGCCGACCGCCGCGGGCGGACGCCTGATAGGCGCTGATGCGGTCCCTGCCGAGGCGCGCCGCCCAGAAGGGCGTCAGCAGGCAATGGGCCGATCCGGTCACCGGATCTTCGTCCACCCCGCCGCCGGGCACGAAGACGCGGCTCACTATGTCGGTCTCGCCTCCGGGAGCGGTCGCGATCAGCATGATGTCGCCCAACGGCTTGAGCCGGGCAAAGTCGGGATCGAGCGCGCTGACGGACGCGGCATCGGGAAAAAGGAAAAGGCTGTAGCCGCCCTCGCGCCAATGCGATTCGATCGGCACGGCCCTGAGCCCGGCAGCGAGGTCCGGCAGCGGGCGCGGCTCCATCGACCAGGCGGGCAGCGACAGGGCGTAGCGGCCGCGCTCGCGCGATACGGTGAGTATGCCGGCATGGGCCGTGCGGAAACGAACGGCTGAGCCCTCTCCCATCAGCACATGGCCGCTCGCCAGCGTGGCATGGCCGCAAAGCTTGACCTCCACCGTTGGGGTGAACCAGCGAAGCGCGTAGTCTGCCTCCGGATCGTCGGGGGTGGGCACGGTGAAGGCGGTTTCGGACAGGTTGTTTTCCGCGGCGATGGCCTGCAACGTGGCGTCGTCCAGCCACGCGTCAAGCGGCATCACCGCGGCGGGATTGCCGGTGAAGGGCGCGTCGGCAAAGGCATCGACCTGGGTGAAGGGCAGGCTGATCATGGGCAATCCTCCGGATTTGTCGGCCTCATGATGACCCGCCCGGGCAGGATATGACAGGGCCGGTCGCGCGGCAGTGGTGTGGCCTCGCGCGCCGCTTTGGCGGATGACGCCGGCCGGCCTGCGCGATGACTGGTATTTTTTTCCACGTTTCCAGCCCTGATGAAACTGCTAGGCGATAACGCCGTCAGGAGCGTTTTTCGCATGCCTTCCTCCGTTCCCCGCCCACGCACAGCCGCGGTCGCGTTCATCCTGGTGACCGCGCTGCTCGACGTCATGTCGATGGGGATCGTCATTCCCGTGCTGCCGCAACTGATCGAGCAACTGGTGCATTCGACCAGCGCGGCAGGGCTGTGGAACGGGCTGTTCGTGGCGCTGTGGGCGGGCATGCAGTTTCTCTGCTCGCCGGTGATCGGATCCCTGTCCGACCGCTACGGACGGCGGCCGGTCATCCTGGTGTCGGTCGCGGGGCTCGCCCTGGATTTCGCGCTGATGGCGCTCGCTCCCAATCTTTGGTGGCTGGCGCTGGGCAGGATCCTGGCAGGGGTCACCTCATCCAGCTTCACCTCGGCCTTTGCCTATATGGCCGACATAACCCCGCCCGATCAGAGGGCACGCGGCTATGGCCTGATCGGCGCAGCGTTCAGCGCAGGCTTTGTCGCGGGGCCGCTGGTCGGCGGCGTGCTCGGGGAAATTTCGCTGCGGGCTCCGTTCTGGGCGGCGGCTGGCCTGTCGGCGCTCGCCTTTTTCTACGGCCTGATTGTGCTGCCGGAATCGCTGGCCGCAGACAAGCGCATGGCCTTTTCGTGGAAACGGGCCAATCCATTCGGCGCGCTTAAACTGCTCCGATCGCATCCGGAACTGTCGAGTCTCTCCGTCGTCAACTTCCTGCTCTATTTCGCGCACCATCTCTTTTCCGCAGTGTTCGTCCTGTACGCGGGCGACCGTTATGGCTGGGGCGCGTGGCAGGTGGGAACGCTGCTGGCGTTGATCGGATTGATGGACATGGGCGTGCAAGGCGCGCTCGTGGGTCAAGTGGCCAAGCGGCTGGGCGACCGCAGGACCATGGTGATCGGCCTTGCCTTTGGCGCGATCGGCATCCTTGCCATGGGGGTAGCACCGACGGGATCGCTCTTTGTCGCGGCCATGTTCCCCAATGCCCTGTGGGGCCTCGCCATGCCGACCATCCAGTCGCTGATGACGCAGCGCGTGTCCGAATCGGAACAGGGTCAGCTACAAGGGGCGAACAACAGCGTGGCCTCGATCGCCGGCATAGTGTCGCCGCTTTTCTTCGGCGCGATCTATTCCCTGTCGGCGGGGCCAGCGCCGATGCTGCCCTTCATCGGCAGCGCATTCGTGGTCGGGGCGGCGGTCCTGGGCTGCGCTGCGCTGCTGGGATGGGCGGCGGGAAGCACGCAGGACGCGCCTTGGCTGGACAAGTCAGGGCAAGCGCACTAACCGCCCCCCATCCCATTTCTACGGCTTATAAAGGCGATTCGATGACGCTGCCCCTTCAGGATTCCATCCTTATCGTGGACTTCGGCAGCCAGGTGACCCAGCTGATCGCGCGCCGCGTGCGCGAGGCGGGCGTCTATTCCGAAATCGCGCCCTTCAACAACGCCGCGGAGGCCTATGAACGGATGAAGCCCAAGGGCATCATCCTGTCGGGCGGCCCTTCGTCGGTCATGTGGGAAGACAGCCCGCGCGCGCCGCAGGCCTTTTTCGATGCCGGCATCCCGATCCTGGGCATCTGCTATGGCCAGCAGACGATGATGCAGCAGATGGGCGGCCATGTCGAAGGCGGCGAAAGCGGCGAGTTCGGCCGCGCCTTCATCGAGGTGAAGAAGCGCTGCGCCCTGTTCGACGGCCTCTGGGCGGAAGGCGAACGGCACCAGGTCTGGATGAGCCATGGCGACAAGGTGACCAAGCTGGCGCCCGGATTCGAAGTCGTCGCGGTAAGCGAGGGCGCGCCCTTCGCTGTCACGGCGAACGAGGAAAAGCGCTTCTACGCCACCCAGTTCCACCCCGAAGTCGTGCACACGCCCGACGGCGCGAAGCTGCTCGCCAATTTCGTGCGCCATGTCTGCGGCCTGAAGGGCGACTGGACCATGGCGGAGTTCCGCGCGACCAAGATCGCCGAGATCCGCAGCCAAGTCGGCGACGGCAAGGTGATCTGCGGCCTGTCGGGCGGCGTCGATTCCGCTGTCGCTGCGGTGCTGATCCATGAGGCGATCGGCGATCAGCTGACCTGCGTCTTCGTCGATCATGGCCTGATGCGCAGCGGCGAGGCCGAGCAGGTGGTGAGCCTGTTCCGGGGCAGCTATAATATCCCGCTCATCCATGTGAACGCCGAGACGCTGTTCATGAACGGCCTTGCGGGCGTCACCGACCCCGAAGCCAAGCGCAAGTTCATCGGCAAGACCTTCATCGACGTGTTCGAGGACGAAGCCCGCAAGATCGGCGGCGCGGCGTTCCTGGCGCAGGGCACGCTCTATCCCGACGTGATCGAGAGCGTCAGCTTCACCGGCGGGCCGAGCGTCACGATCAAGAGCCATCACAATGTCGGCGGCCTGCCCGAACGCATGAACATGAAGCTGGTCGAACCCCTGCGCGAACTGTTCAAGGACGAAGTGCGGGCGCTGGGCCGGGAACTGGGCCTGCCTGACATTTTCGTCGGCCGCCACCCCTTCCCGGGGCCTGGCCTCGCCATCCGCATTCCCGGTGAAGTGAGCAAGGAGCGCTGCGACATTCTGCGCAAGGCCGATGCCATTTATCTGGAGGAAATCCGCAACGCCGGCCTGTACGACGCGATCTGGCAGGCGTTCGCGGTGCTGCTGCCGGTGCGGACCGTGGGCGTGATGGGCGACCATCGCACCTATGACAGCGTCTGTGCTCTGCGCGCCGTTACTTCGACCGACGGCATGACGGCGGATATCTACCCGTTCGACGCCAGCTTCCTCAGCCGCGTGGCGACGCGCATCATCAACGAGGTCAAGGGCATCAACCGCGTCGTCTACGACTATACGTCCAAGCCGCCCGGCACGATCGAGTGGGAATGATCTTCCGGCCAGCCGGGCGGTCCTGATACGGGAAACTGCCGGCTACGATCGGGCAAGATCGCCTGCACGGCATCAGTCCGCCTCGTGCTGGACCTGCGCGCCGCGATAGAATTGCACGATGTCCCGCGGGGGCAGCACGCGATCGGACTTGCGGCCCAGGAAATAGGTCCCGCTCGCGCTATCGGACGCATAGTCGCGCCGCATCAGCGGATCCAGCAGTTGCAGCCAGGCGAATGCCGCCTTGAACAGCTTTCCTCCCAGCCTCGACCGGAACAGGCTGCGGAAGAAATAGTCGATCGACCATAGCAGCTGGGTGCCCGGTCCACCGCTGACGCCGGAGCCGATCAGGGAGAATTTCCTGAACAGGTAGCGGTGGCCGCTTTCCGTAAAGCGCATGAAGTCATAGGGCCCTTCATGCACCTGCTGGAGGAAGGGAGTCTCTGCATAGACGATCCCGTCGGGGCGCAGCACCCGCCAAATCTCGTTCACCACGGTATGCGGATCGACGACATGCTCCAGCACGGCCTGAATCACGACCGCATCCACGGCTTCGTCGCACAAGGGGATGGCATGCGCGTCGGCGATGAGCTGGACGTTCGCGCTCTGATAGATGTCGAGCGCAATGATGGAGGCGCCGGGGTGGGCGTAGAGCGCCTCCATGCCCTGCCCCACGGTTCCGCCGCCGATCACCAGCACCGATGCGCTGGCGGCCTGCGGCAAGTTGGCGAGCAGCGTTTCGACATTGTCGCGTGTGCTTTTCTTTTCCGGCGACAGCATCCGCTTGAAACGCCGCCGGACGAGGTTCTGGCCTGGCCGTTCGATGGGGCTGCCGGCGGCCGAAGCGCATACGCTGTCCAACGACAGGACCGATCGCGAAAAATCGATCAGGACGGGCTTCCCGTCGATGATGGGGTATATATGAGGCTGTTCCTCGCCGGTTTGATAATGATCATCGCGCCTGACCAGCGGCTTGCCGGTCGCGGGACAGCGGAGCAGCGGCTCCAACCGTTCGAGGGTCTCGATCATGTGCACGCGCGCTCCTGCTCACATCGACCCGTGCTTGCGGGATCGGTAAGGATGCGGTCTCGCGCCACGCTAGTTGCGTTGCTCCAGACATAATATGGAAAAAGAGGATAAGGGTCGAACGGAATAGGGTTATCCCCTCGCCGCGATCGCGGGGTGCGCCATCGATCAAATATCGCTGAGACCGTCCATCTCCCGATCGTCCTGCCCAAGCGTTACAAATTGCTCCAGCAACCAGGACGCGGCCGGACCCGGAGGTGTATCGCGACGCCAGATGCCGGAAAAGCGGTAGGTTCCGCCGGGATGATCGGGCATGATCAGCCGCACCAGCGTTCCCGCCATCAGGTCCGCATCGATCATCGGCAGCGGCATGTTGCCCCATCCCACCCCCTCGCGCAGCAGCGCATGCTTGGCGCCCAGGTCCGCCAGGCGCCATGTCTTGGGGCTGGTTACCGAATAATCCTGTCCTTCGGTGAAGCGCGAGCGGTCGGACAGAACCAGTTGCGTATGGTCGCGCCCGGCCCCCGGCAGAATCACCTCCATGCGGCCAAGCGGATGATCGGGCGCGGCCACAGGGACCATCGGCACCGATCCTGCCGTCATGCGTTCGATCCCTTCGACGCCGGCCGCGAGAGGCCCCGACAGCCCGATCACCGCCGTCCGATCCAGCACCATAGCGGTGACGGCACCCAGCGCCTCGACATGCAGGCGCAGTTGCACGGTCGGAAATTCGCGGGCGAAGGCGCGCAGCACCTTCCCGAGCCGTTCCGCCGGGAGCATCACGTCGACGGCCAGATTCACTTCCGCCTCCAGCCCGTCCAGCAGCCCCTTCACCTTGGCGCGCAGCCCGTCCATCCCATGCGCGATCAACCGCGCCTCGGCGAGCAACGCGCGGCCGGCGACGGTCAGCTGCGGCTTCTTCGTGCCCTCGCGATCGAACAGGACAAGCCCCAATTGGGCCTCCAGATTGGCGACGCCGTAGCTGATGACCGACACCGCGCGGTTGAGCCGGCGCCCAGCCGCCGCGAAGCTGCCCGTGTCAGCGACGCAAAGGAAGATACGCAGCTGATCGAGAGTGGGGGTGCCGGGACTGCTCACTATTCAACTTTCTCGAACGTCATGACCGACTTTATCCGACTGAACAGCAAAGGGCGCAAGGCCTAGAAGCGTCTTCAACAGGGCAGCGCGCCCTTTCAAGGAGACCCAAGATGATCGAACTTCGCCCCTTCGCCAGCCTCGGCGGCGCCAATCATGGCTGGCTGGATGCCAAG
>DATEDR010000106.1:0-6961 GCA_035281605.1 Sphingobium sp. | reverse complement strand
GATTTCGATTCGACGATGGTCGCATCGGGCGCATAGTCGATCACCAGATGGGCGAAGGGGCCGATGGCACTCCGCTTCTGGACCTACATCATGACGAACACGCCGCGCGGCGTGCTCTATGTCGGGGTGACAAACAGCTTAGCGGCTCGGGTCGACCAGCATCGTCGCGGGGTGGGTTCGGACTTCTGCCGCAAATATAATCTGCGTCGGCTCGTATTGGCGGAAGAACATGATCGGATCGATCAAGCCATCGCTCGCGAGAAGGCGTTGAAAGCCTGGAAGCGGGATTGGAAGATCGCGCTGATCGAGGCGGGCAACCCGGGATGGCAGGATTTGTTCGATCTTATCGCGTAGCGGCCTGAGATCCCAGCTTGCGCTGGGATGACGAGGGTTGATGATCGCGCCATCCGCCATCCGCCATCCGCCATCCGCCCTTGGGCGGCAGCCGGGATATGTCTGCCGCTATTTGACAAATGAACAACAATCTTCGACCAACGCCAGTTGCGGGACGCGCGGCTTGACCGTTGGACGGAAAGGTTCGATCCCGCAGCTATCCTGGCGCCGTGCCGTTCTGGCTGTGCCGTTCCAACGTGTCGGAGTTGTGAACCCCATGTCCTTTGCAAAACATCTTCCGCTGATGCTGGCTGCTGCGCCGCTCGCGCTTGTCTCGCCTGCCCTGGGCCAGGAGCCGGCCGGGCCCGCGCCGGGCATCACGACCCAGCTGCCCCGTGGCGCCGCGCCGCGCCACTATGCGATTGCCGTGACGCCCGATGCGGCAAACCTCAAGTTCAGCGGCAAGGTCGCGATCGACCTATCCGTGTCCCAGCAAATGCCGGCGCTGGTGCTGAACGCGGCCGACCTGACCATCGGCGAGGTGACGCTGACCCCAGCCAAGGGCAAGGCGGTGAAGGGGACCGCCAAGGTCGATGCGGCTGCACAGACCGTGACCTTCGATTTCGGCAGGCCGGTGCAGCCGGGCAGCTACCGGCTCGACATCGGCTATGCGGGCGTCATCAACACCCAGGCTAACGGCCTTTTCGCGCTGGACTATAAGGACAATGGCGGCAAGCCGAAGCGCGCGCTCTTCACCCAGTTCGAGGCGCCCGATGCGCGGCGCTTCGTCCCCAGCTTCGATGAGCCCAGCTACAAGGCGACCTTCGACCTGAGCGCGACCGTGCCGACGGGCGAACTGGCGGTCAGCAACATGCCGGTGAAGGCGACGAAGGACCTGGGCGGCGGCCGGACGCAGGTGACGTTCGGCACATCGCCGAAAATGTCGTCCTACCTGCTGTTCTTTGGCCTGGGCGAATTGGAGCGCGCGACCAAGATGGCGGGCGCTACCGAGGTCGGCGTCATCACGGGCAAGGGCAATACGGGCAGGGCGCAGCTGGCGCTCGATGCGTCCGCCGCGATCCTGCCCTGGTACAACGACTATTTCGGCGTGCCCTTCCCGCTGCCCAAGCTCGACAATGTGGCCGGGCCGGGCCAGAGCCAGTTCTTCAGCGCGATGGAGAATTGGGGCGCGATCTTCACCTTCGAGCGCGCGCTGCTGGTCGATCCGCGCTTCACGTCGGAAGGCACGAAGCGGACCATCTACTCCATCGTCGCGCATGAAATGGCGCATCAATGGTTCGGCGATCTCGTCACCATGGCGTGGTGGGACGATCTGTGGCTGAACGAAGGCTTCGCGAGCTGGATGGCGACGAAGGTCACGGACAAGCTGCAGCCGAGCTGGGAAATGCTGCTGACGCGCGTGGGCGGCCGCGAGCGGGCGATGGCACTGGACGCGCTGGCGACGACCCATCCGGTCGTGCAGAAAATCCATACCGTGGATCAGGTGAACCAGGCCTTTGACGACATCACCTATGAAAAGGGCGAGGCGGTCATCACCATGCTGGAGGGCTATGCCGGCGACGAGGCGTGGCGCGAGGGCATCCGCGCCTATATGAAGGCGCACGCCTATGGCAACACCGTGACCGACGATCTGTGGAAGGCGGTCGAAGGCGCGGGGGCCACGGGACTGGTGGCGATCGCGCATGACTTCACCAGCCAGCCGGGCATTCCGCTGGTCAAGGTGGAAAGCGCCCAGTGCAAGGGCGGATCGACGCTGCTCGCGCTTTCGCAGGGCGAGTTCAGCCGCGACCGCAAGGACAAGGCGCCCCTGAGCTGGAATGTGCCGGTGACGGCGCAGACGGTCGGCGGGGCGCCGCAGCGCCTGATCCTGAAGGGCAGGGGCGACGTCACGCTGGCAGGGTGCGGCCCCTATGTGATCAATGCGGGGCAGACCGGCTATTATCGCTCGCTTTATCCCGAGGCGAATGTGCGGGCGCTGGCGAAGGGCTTCACCGGGCTTTCCGCCATGGACCAGATCGGGCTGATGGCTGACAATTTCCAGCTCGGGCTGGGCGGCTATCAGCCGATCGGCCTGGCGCTCGACCTGGTCGATGCAGTGCCCGCATCGGCAAGCCCGGCGGTGCTGGCGGAAGTGCCCGACTATCTCGACAGCGCGCATATGATGCTGGAAAGCGACAAGGCCGCGCAGGCACGGGTCGCGGCCTATGCCTCGCGGAAACTGAGCCCGATGCTGGCGAGCGTCGGCTATGATGCGAAGGCCGGCGAGGGGCCGCAAATGCCTGTCCTGCGATCCGCGCTGGTTTCGACATTGGGCGGCATGGGCGACAAGGCCGTGGTGGCGGAGGCGAACCGGCGCTTTGCCGCGCTGGCGACCAATCCGTCGGCGCTGGACGGGCCGCTGCGCAATGCGTGGCTGCGGATCATCGCCGAAAATGCCGACGCGGCTACCTGGGACAAGCTGCGCGCTCTTGCCAACGGGGCGAAGACGGATCTGGAAAAGAGCACGACTTTCGCCTTGCTCGGCGCGGCGAAGGATGAGGCGCTGGCAAGGAAGGCGCTGGACCTGGCGCTGACCGATGAACCGGGGAAGACGACCAGCGCCGCGATCATATCCGCCGTGGGCGCCGAGCATCCGATGGTGGCGGTCGATTATGTGCTGGCGCATCGGCAGCACTATGAGGCGCTGATCGACGTTTCGGCGCGATCGCAGGCGATCGCGCGGCTGGGCGGGGGCTCTGCCGATCCGGCGATGGTGACGAAGCTCGATGCCTATGCGAGCCAGTATCTGACGCCGGAATCGCGCAAGGTCGTGGACCGCTCCATCGCCGCGATCAGGACGCGGATCGAAACGCGCGCCAGGTTGAAGCCGGCGCTGGTGGCGTGGTTCGGAAGGAAGTGAAAAAGGGGCGGTGAAAGGCCGACCCCTCCCTCATTGCCGTCATGCCAGCGGAGGCTGGCATCTCCGGAGGCCAGGCCGAAAGCTATGGCCTGAGATCCCAGCTTTCGCTGGGATGACGGTTAGAGGGGGAGCGTCGCTTGGCGCTTGAGGCGGAGATAAAGTCCGCCGATCACCGCGGCGAAGATCAGCAGCGCCAGCGGCACCGCCCAGGGGTTTTCGGCCACCAGCGCCAAGGGCGCGTCGCTGTCGGTGGCCGCGACGATCCCGGCAAAGGCCACGCCGAACAGGCTTTCCCCGACGATGAATCCGGTCGCCATCAGCACGCCCATGCGCTCGGCGAAGTCGGGGTTGGACTGCCGCATCGCCCAGCGATTGTAGAGATGGCCGATCAGCGCGCCGACCGGGATCAGCAGCGTCAGCGCCATCGGCAGATAGATGCCCATGCCGACCGCCAGGGGCGGCAGGCGCAGCTTGCCCGCCTTGCCCAGCACTTCGTCGATCAGCACGGCGAGAGCGCCGATCCCCGCGCCGATGCCGATCAGGTTCCAGCCGAGATCGCCGCCCAACACGCCCTTCGCCAGCGCGGAGATCAGCGCGGCCTGCGGGGCGGGAAGCGCCGTCGCCTTGGCTCCGGGCGCGCCGGCAAAGCCGAAGGCGCTGTTGAGCAGGTCGAGGACCGGCGGGATGACCAGCGCGCCGAAGATGACGCCGAGGACGAGCGCGACCTGCTGCTTCCACGGCGTTGCTCCGACCAGCTGGCCGGTCTTGAGGTCCTGCAGATTGTCGTTCGAGATGGTTGCTATCCCGAATATGATCGCCGTCACGAACAGGGCATAGGCGATGAGTGCCTGGCTCTGCTTCGGGTCGCCGCCTGATCCATAGATGGCGGCGAGGATCAGCGAGGCGCCGAGGACCGCCAGGATGCCGACGCCGGAAATCGGGCTGTTCGACGCGCCGATCAGGCCCGCCATATAGCCGCAGACCGACGCGATGACGATGCCCGCGACGAGGATATAGGCAAGGGTCAGGACTATGATCGGCACCGGGTTCACGGTGATCGGGCCGCCCTGCGCGAAGGTCCAGAGCAGCAGGGCGATCGGCGCCAGCGAGGCGAGGATGGTGCCGCCGACGATTCCGATAGGCAGGTCGCGCTCGGTGAGTTCGAGGAGGGACCCGTCGCCGGCCTTGCGCACCTTTGCCGCTGCGATGGCGGAGCGGATGCCGCTGATGATCGGTCCCAATATCTTGAGCAGGGTCCAGATCGCCGCGACCCCGATCGTGCCCGCGCCGATGAAGCGCGCCTTCATGCGAAAGGTGGTGCCGACGATCTCCGACAGGTCGGCGCCGGCGGGCAGCGGGGCGGTCAGCCAGGGGACCAGGCCGACCCAACTGATCAGCAGGCCTACGAACATCGCGACGCCCACGGACAGGCCGACCAGATGGCCGACCCCAATCAGCGCCATGGAAAAGCTGGTCGATACCGATGTCGCGCCCGCGCCGAGCTTGAAGAAGGTCGCGGCTTCCTCCGCGATCAGCTTCGTCTTGGCGACGATCGAGAAGGCGGCTGCCGCGAGCGAACTGGCGACGATGGCGGCGAGGCCGCGCTTATTTTCTTCCAGCCCCTCGCGCGATCCCGCGCCGACTTTCAGGACCTCCGCCGCGGCTACGCCTTCGGGATAGGGGAGGTCGGAGCCCGTCACCAGCGCGCGACGGAGCGGCACCGAATACATGACGCCCAATATCCCGCCGAGCGCGATGGTGCAGGCGCTGAGCCAATAGGGAAAGCCCTGCCACCAGCCGATGATGACGAGGCCAGGGAGGACGAAGATGATGGCGGACAGGGTGCCCGCCGCCGAAGCGATGGTCTGGACGATGTTGTTTTCCAGGATCGTGCCCGTCGCGAACAGCCGCAACACGGCCATGGAGATGACGGCGGCCGGGATCGAGGTCGCGAAGGTCAGCCCGATCTTGAGTCCCAGATAGACGTTGGCCGCGGTAAACAGCAGGGTGATGAGCGCGCCCAATATGATGCCGCGAAGCGTCAGCTCCGCCATCGGCATGGTCTTGACCGAATCGGATGTCACCAGCGTCTCCCCTTGCCGTCGCTCAGTTGCGGATGCCTGGTAATAATGTTGCTTGGCGGTGGATCAATCGCAAAGTGGAGCGCGGCCCATTCAGGAGGCGGGAGCCGAGGTGCCGGCAGCGACCTGCGCCCGATCTAGCCAGCCATTGACCTGGCGCGTCCAGCGCAGATAGCCGCGCGCGTTCATATGGAGGCCATCAGGGCGGAACAGTGACGCGTCGGGCAGGCCGTCGCGGGCCAGCAGCGCGCTGCCGACGTCGAGATAGTCGAACCCGCCCGCCCGGGTGCGCGCCGCGACGGTCATGTTGACCGCGGCCATTTTGGGCCAGAGCGTCCAGCGGATAGGACTCGGCTTGAGCGACAGATAGGCGATGCGCGCCTTGGGATAATCGGCGCGCAGACGCTTCAGCAATCTCAGCACGTCGCGCGCGACGTCCCCCGGCGCTGCGCCGGCGGCAAGATCATTTTCGCCGACATAGACGAGGATGGAGCGGGGCGCCTTGCGCGGCAGCAGGCGCGGATAATAATGCAGCACGTCGCGTGCCGTCGCCCCGCCAAAGCCGCGATTGACCGTGCCCGTATCGGGAAAGCTCCCGGCGATGTCCCAAAGCCGGATGCTGGAACTGCCGAGGAAGAGGGTCGCGTCGGGAACCGCTAGGCCGGCTTCGTTCGCCTTGGCGAAGGCGGCGATCTCGTTGGAGAAGGGAAAGGCGGGATCGGCGTTGACCCGCGGGGGGGCCGGCGCGTCCGTTTCTGCGGTCCGGGTGGCTCCTGCGACATGAGGAACGCACAGCAGGGCAAGGGCGGCCAGCGCACGGAGCCATCCCGCGCGCCGTTCGGTGCCCTTAATGGCGGTGGAGGGGGCGCAGCTGATATTTGCCATTCGCATAGGTGCCGAACATGCCGGAAATGGCGGGATGGTCGATCGGCTCCTCGCTGTCGTCGGCGAGGAGATTTTGCTGGCTGACATAGGCGACATAGCTGGTTTCGCCATTCTCGGCGAGCAGATGATAGAATGGCTGATCCTTGTCGGGCCGCGATCCTTCGGGAATGGCCTGATACCATTCCTCGCTGTTGGCGAAGACGGGATCGATGTCGAACACGACGCCGCGAAAGCCGAACTGCCGATGTTGGACCACATCGCCGATGCTGAAAAGGGCATGGACGACGGGAGGCGCGCTGATGTCGGTTCCGGAAATCTGAATCATGTTGGTCATGCGACATATTTAGGAAGGCTGCGCTTTGACACAAGAAAAATACCGCGCGGCCCGCTTGGCAAGCGCATCATCATTCGCTAATGGCCGCCCCTCGACCCGGCCGGCGCATGCTCTGGCCTTCTGCGGAGAGGTGGCAGAGTGGTCGAATGCACCGCACTCGAAATGCGGCGTGCCGGCAACGGTACCGAGGGTTCGAATCCCTCCCTCTCCGCCACTTGATCTCGATGAGCGGGCCTAAAGCTGTTGATCCGTCCTGCTGTTCTTTCCTGCCTTGCGCTGCTGTCGGTCCTTTGCCCCGGCTTCGCGCGCGCGATGCCGGCCAATCGGCCCACGCCCGGCTATACGCGGGTGGCGATCGACACCAGCGTCGGGACGATCACCGTCGCGCTGGAAAGTCGGAGAGCGCCG
>DATEDR010000105.1:0-2603 GCA_035281605.1 Sphingobium sp. | reverse complement strand
GTGTGGGACAGTTTGGCCATCATCGAATATCTGAACGAGCGGACGGGCGGCGAATCCTTCTGGCCGGCCGATCCCGGCGCGCGTGCCATGGCACGGTCGATGGCGGCGGAAATGCACTCCAGCTTCGCCGCGCTGCGCCGGGAACACAGCATGAATATCCGGCAGATCTATGCTGCGGTCCCGCCTTCCGATGCGGTCGCGCAGGACATCGAACGGATCATGGAGCTCTGGGCGCAGGCACGAGCGCGCCATGGCGGCGAAGGGGAGTTTCTGTTCGGGGCATTCGGGGCGGTCGACGTCATGTTCGCGCCGGTCGTGACCCGCTTCATCACCTATCAACTGCCGGTCGCCCGCTTTGCCCAGGCCTATATGCAGGCCGTGATCGCGCATCCGTGGATGCAGGAATGGATCGGCGGCGCGCAGGCCGAGGAATGGGTGATCGACAGATTCGAAGCCCCACCGCAATCGGCGTGAAGCCGGCGCGGATGGGGGGCCGGGGAACGGACTCCTCTCCTGCAAGCGGGAGAGGGACAAAGCGGACTGACCGCATCCACCCTTAATCCGACACACAAACAAAAAGGGCCGGCAGGACGAAGTCCCCCGGCCCTTTTTGTACTGTCGCCCGATCAGCCGACGATTTCGTCCGGCCTGAAGAAATAGGCGATCTCGATCGCGGCATTTTCCTCGCTGTCCGAACCATGGACCGAATTGGCTTCGATCGATTCGGCATAATCCCTGCGGATCGTGCCCTCGTCGGCATTGGCGGGGTTGGTGGCGCCCATGATGTCGCGGTTGCGCTTCACGGCGTCCTCACCCTCCAGCACCTGGACGACGACCGGGCCGGAGATCATGAAGGCGACCAGATCGGCGAAGAAGGGGCGTTCCTTGTGAACGGCATAGAAGCCTTCGGCCTGTTCCCGGCTCATGCGAATGCGCTTGGACGCGACGACCCGCAGGCCCGCTTCCTCAAGCTTCTTGGTCACGGCGCCCGTCAGATTGCGACGGGTCGCGTCGGGCTTGATGATCGAAAAGGTGCGGGTAACGGCCATGAGGCTCAAAAGCTCCGAATTGTTGGTTTGGAATGGCGCGCCCTTTAGACCGCGCGGTCAGCCGCCGCAAGGGGGGCGTCAACCATGCGTTTCGCAGGCCCTGATCAGGGGCCCTGCACCCACTTGCCGCCATCCTGCCGCCAGAAGCGCGGCGTGACCCCCTCCCGCTTTGCCAGGGCGCGCCAGCTTTCGCGCGCGCCGTCGATCGTCGCGGCATCGAAGAAGTAGAAGGCCCGGTCGAAATCCAGCGCCTCTTCCCGCCACAGGCCGTCGGCGAGCGCGATATGACGCGCGCCGTTTGCCGGGAGGCAATCCTGGGCAAGGAGGATGGGCTGGCCAGCCTCCCTCTCCTCGCCCGCCCGGCCATGCGCGAGGAAACTCTCAGGTGGCCCGGCCCACAGGCCCGCCGAAATGCGATCGAGCTGCTCCCCCTCCTGCGCCACCACCAGCAGCCGCTCGCCCAGGCCCAGCACGCGCGCCGCAATGGCGGGCAGCACCTGGTCCACAGGGTCGCGGCTGAGCTGGTAGAAATCGACTTGCATCAGCGCTCGAACTTGTCGGCCACCAGCCGGTCGATCAGGCGCACGCCATAACCGGTCGCGCCCTTGTCCCAGGTGGCGCCCGGCTTGTCGGCCCAGACCATGCCGGCAATGTCGAGATGCGCCCATTTGACGCCATCGTCGACGAAACGCTTGATGAACTGCGCGGCGGTGATCGAACCGGCGTAGCGCGCGCCCATGTTCTTCATGTCCGCGATCGGGCTGTCGATCAGCTTGTTATAAGCGTCCGAGAGCGGGAAGCGCCACAGCTGGTCGCCGGTCGCCTTGCCCGCTGCGATCAGATCCTCGGCAAGCCCTTCGTCATTGGCGAAGAGGCCGGCATATTGGTCGCCCAGCGCGACGATCATCGCGCCAGTCAGCGTCGCCAGGTCGATGATCACCTCCGGCGCATAGGTCTTCTGCGCCCAGGTGATGACATCGCACAGCACGAGCCGACCCTCGGCATCGGTGTTGATCACCTCGATCGTCTGGCCCGACATGGAGGTAACGACGTCGCCCGGCCGCTGCGCGTTGCCGTCGGGCATATTCTCGACCAGGCCGCAGATGCCGACGACATGCGCCTTCGCCTTGCGCCCCGCCAGCGCCTTCATCGCGCCGGCGACCGCGCCCGCGCCGCCCATGTCCCATTTCATGTCTTCCATGCCGGCGCCGGGCTTCAGAGAGATGCCGCCAGTGTCGAAGGTCACGCCCTTGCCGATCAGGACCAGCGGCTTGGCCTGCGCGCCATTCGTGCCGTCCCATTCCATCGCCAGCAGGCGCGGCTTGCGAGGAGAACCCTGCGCGACACCCAGCAGCGCGCCCATGCCCAGCGAGGCCATCTCGACCTCATCCAGCACGCGAATCTTGATGCCCAGTTCCGCCATCGCCGCCTTGTCCAGGACCGTGATCCTGACGCCGAGCTGCTCGAGATCGCGGCAGCGTTCCACGAAGCTCTCGGGGTAGAGGATGTTCGCGGGCTCCGACACCAGCTCCCGGGTGAAGGCGACGCCCGCCG
>DATEDR010000104.1:0-10253 GCA_035281605.1 Sphingobium sp. | reverse complement strand
TAATCTTATTTCAGGCCGCCGCCCATCGCCCGGTAAAGCTCGACCATATTGGCCGCCCGTACCAGCCGGGTCGCGAGCAGACCCTGTTCCGCACCATAAAGCGTGCGCTGCGCGTCGAGGGTCGTCAGGAACGGGTCAACGCCCGCACGGAAGCGCGCCTCGGACAGCCGATAGCCGACCCGCGCCGCGTCACGCAGGGAGGTTTGCGCCTCCAGCTGCGCGGTCATGGTGCCGCGTCGCGCCAACGCATCGGCTACTTCCCGAAAACCGGACTGGACGCTTTTCTCGTAAGTTGCCAGCAACGCATCATAAGTGGCCTGAGCATAACGCAGATTGCCCTTATTCCTGCCGAAGTCGAATATCGGCAATCGGGCTGTCGGCGCCACCGACCAATAATCGCTGTCCGCGCCGAACAGGTTGGACAGGCCAAGGCTGAGCGTTCCGAACGCAGCCGTCAGCGAGACGTTGGGAAAAAAGGCTGCGCGCGCCGCGCCGATATTGGCATTGGCGGCCAGAAGCTGATGCTCGGCCCCGGCGATGTCCGGCCTGCGCAGAAGCAGCGAAGACGGAAGATCGGCCGGCAGATTGGACAGGGTTATATCGCCATCCGGCATGGCCGCGGGAAGATCGGCCGCCGGCACGGTCGTGCCCGCCAGCAGGTTCAACGCATTCTGATCCTGGGCAACAAGCGTGGTCGCAGCGGCGATGTCCGCGCGGGCCTGATCATAGCTGGTCTGCGCCTGCCGCACTTCCAGTTCGGACGCGATACCCTTGGAAAAACGAGCGCGGGTCAGCCCCAACGTCTTGCCGAAGGCCGCTTCCAGATCGCGCGTGATGCGCAGCCGCTCCTGATCGGCGGCCATGGTGAGCCAGGCGATCGCCGTTTCCGCGATCAGCGCCGTCTGGGCGGCGTTGCGATTTTCAACCGATGCGAAATATTGCTCCTGCGCCGCACGGCTGAGGTTGCGAACGCGGCCGAACAGGTCGATTTCCCAGGCGGAAATGCCGACAGATGCCGAATAGATGTCGGTTCGGCCGGATGCAGCGGCTCCTCCCCCACCCTGCTGGGCGAAGGGCGTGTCTTGATAGGTGGCGCTACCATTGACGGCGACAGTCGGAAGCAGATCGGCCCGCTGAATCCGATACTGAGCCCGCGCCTGCTCGACATTGGCGAGCGCGATGCGAAGGTCGCGATTGTTGACCAGAGCCGTTTCGATGACACGCACCAGACGGGGGTCGGTGAAGAAATCCCGCCATGCCGTGTCGGCCGGCACGATCGCGGCGTCGCTTGCCGATGCTGCGGGATAGGCCGGGCCCGACGGGCTGGCCGCAGGCACCGGTAGTTGGGGACGCACATATTTGGGCGCCATGTCGCATGCGGCGAGCGCGAGAGGCAGCGCCGCCATCGAAATCGCCTTGAACTTGTACATCTGCTCAAGCCTCCTGGAGGATAGCGGGCACAGAACCCTTGCCAGCGGGCTCATCCGGGTGACGTCCTTCGCGGAACACGCGCTTCACGACCGTGAAGAAGACCGGCACGAAGAAGATCGCCAGCACCGTGGCGAACAGCATGCCGCCGACCACCGCCCAGCCGATCGCATGCTGGCCGCCTGCTCCCGCTCCCTTGGCCAAAGCCAAAGGAAGCACGCCGAATATGAAGGCGAAGCTGGTCATCAGGATGGGGCGCAGCCGCAGCTTCCCCGCTTCCAGCGCCGCGCGAGCCGGCGACAGGCCCTCGCGCATCTTCTCCTCGGCAAATTCCACGATGAGGATCGCATTCTTGGCGGACACGCCGATCGTCGTGATCAAGCCGACCTGGAGATAGATGTCGTTGTTGAGGCCTGCCAGCAGGGCGGCAACCACCGCGCCCAGAACACCCAGCGGCACGACAAGCATCACCGCGAACGGAACCGACCAGCTTTCGTAAAGAGCGGCAAGGCACAGGAACACGATCAGCATCGAAAGAGCGTAGAGCGCGGGCGCCTGGCCTCCGGACGTCCTTTCCTCATAGGAAATGCCGCTCCATTCATAGCCCACCCCGGCGGGTAGCTTGGCGACATGTTCCTCCATCACCCTCATCGCCTCGCCCGTGCTGATGCCCGGCGCGGGCGCGCCCATGATCTGCAGCGACGACACGCCGTTGAAGCGTTCGAGCTTGGCAGGACCATAGTCCCACTTCGTGTTGGCGAAGGAAGAGATGGGCGCCATCACTCCTGTGCTGCCACGGACATGCAGGGCCCCGATGGAATCGGGCGTCGTGCGAAACGGCGCGTCAGCTTGGACATAGACTCGCTTCACCCGGTCCCGATCGACGAAATCGTTGACATAGGCGCTACCCATTGCCGTGGAGATGGTGTCGTTGATGTCAGCCTGGGCGATGCCAAGGGCCCCCGCTGCGGCCTGATCGACATTGAGCTTCAACTGCGGCGTGTCTTCGAGCCCGTTGGGACGGACCTGCGCAAGCCGCTTGTCCGCGGCTGCCATGCCGAGCAGTTGGTTGCGCGCTTCCAACATCTTCTGATGGCCCAGATTACCGCGATCGACGAGTTGAAGGTCGAAGCCTGACGCATTGCCCAGTTCCTGGACCGCAGGCGGCACCAACGCGAAAACCTGAGCTGCCTGGATCTTCCTGAAACTTGCATTGGCGCGCTCAGCGATCGCCCGCGTCGAATTCTCAACGCCCGGACGCTCGGACCAATCGCGCATCCGGACAAAGGTCAGGCCGACATTCTGGCCCTGGCCGACAAATCCAAACCCCGCCAGGGTGAAGACCGCAGCGACATTGCTCTTCTCTTCCCTTTGGTAATGCTCGCGGACTTTCGCCAGCGTACGCTCCGTTTCCTCGATGGTCGAGCCGGCGGGCAGCGACACCTGGTTTATGACGATCCCCTGATCTTCATCAGGCAGGAAACCCCCGGGCAACCGCGTGAAGATGAGCCCCATGCCAAGGACGATCAGCGCGTAGACGAGCATGGTACGGCCCCAGCGCCGCTCTACCTTCTCGACCGCGTTGCCATATCGGACGACATTCCGATCGAAGGTGCGGTTGAACCAGCCGAAAAAGCCCGTCTGATGCGCATGCCCTTCTCGCTGCGGCTTCAGGATCGTCGCGCACAGCGCCGGCGTCAGGATCAAGGCCACCAGCACCGACAAGACCATCGACGAGACAATGGTGGTGGAAAATTGCCGGAAGATAACGCCGGTCGAGCCCCCGAAGAAAGCCATCGGCAAGAACACCGCAGACAGCACCAGGCCGATGCCCACCAGCGCGCCGCTGATTTCGTCCATCGACTTTTTCGCGGCATCCTTGGGCGACAGCCCCTCTTCCTGAATGATGCGCTCGACATTTTCGACGACGACGATGGCGTCATCGACAAGCAGGCCGATCGCCAGGACCATGCCGAACAAAGTCAGCGTGTTGATGGTGAACCCCGCGACGTGCAGGACCGCCAGCGAACCGAGGAGCACGACAGGCACGGCGATCGTAGGAATCAGCGTTGCGCGCCAGTTCTGAAGGAAAAGGAACATCACGACGAAGACGAGCAATATCGCTTCGATCAGGGTATGAACCACTTGATCGACAGACAGCTTCACATAAGTCGAGTTATCGACGGGGAAGTCATATTTGACCCAGCTCGGGAACGTCTTGGATAGATCTTCTACGCGCGACTTTACCGCTTCCACCGTGTCCAGCGCATTCGCCCCAGGCGCCAGCTTGATGCCGAACCCTGCGGCGGGGTGACCATTGAGCCGGGCCTTGATGCCATAATTTTCGCCGCCCAGTTCGACCCGGGCGACGTCGCCGAGCAGGACGACGGACCCGTCGCTATTGCTGCGCAGGATGATCTGACGAAACTGCTCAGCCGTCGTAAGGCGCGATTGCGCCGTCACGGTCGCGTTGATAGCCTGGCCGGCCGGCGAAGGCGCGCCGCCGATCTGCCCTGCGGACACCTGTGCATTCTGAGACCGGATCGCAGACTTCACATCACCAGTGGTGATCCCCAGATTCGCCATCTTGTAAGGGTCGAGCCAGATGCGCATCGCATATTGGGCGGCCAGCATTTGCGTGTCGCCAACGCCCGCCACCCGGCTGATGGGATCCTGCAGCGTCGAAGCGACGAAATCGCCAGCATCCTGCTGATCATGGATGCCGTCATCCGCATAAACGCTCATCACCATCAGGAAGGTGGACGTCGATTTGGTGACGCGCAAACCCTGCTGCTGCACTTCCTGCGGCAGAAGCGGGGTCGCCTGTGCCAGCTTGTTCTGCACCTGCACCTGCGCGATGTCGGCGTCCGTACCCTGCTCGAAGGTCAGGGTGATGGTCAGATTGCCGGCTGAATCGCTGGAGGAGGAGAAGTAGCGAAGATTGTCGATGCCCTTTAGCTGCTGCTCGATGATCTGGGTCGTCGTGCTTTCCAGCGTCTGGGCGTTGGCGCCGGGATAGCTTGTGCCGATAGTCACCGTAGGCGAAGCGATCGCCGGAAACTGGGCGACGGGCAGCTGCCGCAAGGCAAGCAGGCCGGCCAGCATGATGACGATGGCGATGACCCATGCGAAGATAGGCCGGTCGATGAAGTAGCGTGCCATGGCTTATCGCGCCCCCTGCCCGCCGAGCGTGACCTGCTGCGGCGCGCCGGGGCGGACCACCGTGCCGGGACGCAAATTGACCAACCCTTCGACGATCAGCCGATCGCCCGCCTTCAATCCTTTGGTGACGATCCACTTGTCGCCAACGGCGCGATCGGTTTCGATCTGGCGCAGTTCGACCTTGTTCTGGGCATTGACGACCAGCGCGGTGGCGCGCCCGCGCGGGTCGCGGCTAACGCCCTGCTGCGGGGCCAGGATAACGCTGGCCCGTTGTCCTTGGACCAGCTTCGCGCGGACATACATGCCGGGCAGCAGCAGCCCGTCAGGATTGGCGAAGATCGCCCGTAACGTGACGGCGCCCGAACTGGGATCCACGGTCACTTCGGAAAATTGCAGCCGGCCCTCCAGCGGGTAGGCAGTGCCGTTGGGCAGGATCAGTTGCACCCTCGCCCCTTCGGTCTCGCTGATGCCGCCATCGCGCAGCGCCTGCCGAAAATCGATGATCTGCGCCACCGATTGCGTGACGTCGACATAGACCATGTCGGTGCGCTGGATGGCGGCGAGCGGATCCACCTGCCCCGCCTGCACCAATGCTCCAGGGGTCACAAGCGAACGACCGATGCGGCCCGAGATGGGAGCGCGGATCCGCGTGAAATTCTGGCTTACCTGAGCGACCTGGACCGCTGCACGCTGCACTGCAACATCAGCACGAGCCTGTTGTGCGGCCGCTCGAGCATTGTCTGCCTCCTGGCGGCTCACCGCATTTATGCCGACAAGATCATTGTAGCGATCCGCTTGCAGGGCGGTAGCGCGGATGGAGGCCTGGGCGCGCTCCAAGCCCCCCTGCGCCTGCCCCAAGGCAGCGCGATAAGGCGCATCCTCGATTTCGTACAGAAGCTGGCCCGCCCGGACATAACCGCCTTCGGTGAACGAGCGACGACGAATGACACCGCTGATCTGCGGTCGCACCTGCGCTGTTTCCACCGCAGAAATCCGCCCTGGAAGCTCGTTTATCAGAGAAGCGGACTCCATCTTCAGGGTCACGACTCCTACGGCGGGTGGCGGCGGAGCAGCCGGCTGATCATTGCCGCAGCTGCTCAACGCGAGCGCCGACGCGCAAGCGAACAGGTTGACGAAAATCCCCTTTTGCATCGGTCGATGCTCCAACTTAGATCATGCAGATAGCGGGGAATGAACGTTCATTCCGCTTGCAGGGCAGGTAGGATGGTGGCAGACTGAGTTCAAGGGAAAAAATATTCAGGGGATAAAATTGGTTGCAGCGCAGCATGAAATTGGCGGAAAAAATCGAATATTGGAGGCGGCGCGCAACCTGTTCAATCTGCGGGGCTTTCATCAGACTTCCATTGCGGAGCTTGCCACCGGCGCACAGGTGTCGGTCGGCCAGATTTACCGGCTCTTCAAGGGCAAGGAAGATATTATCAACGCCATCGTGGAAGCGAATTCGGATGACCGATGTCGCGAGATCGCTGAGTTGAGCCAAAGACTGCATATTGGCGAGATCGATGTCGAACGGACGTTCGAGCTTCTCCTGCTGAGCTTCATCGATAAACATGACGAGGCATTGTCGTTCGACATATTGGCGGAAGGGTTCCGCAACTCCAATGTTGGCGACAGCATCTCGATGATGTGCGCCCGCTTCCGTCAGTTGATAAAGGACTTCGCCCAGGGGGCAAATCCGCGGCTATCCGGCGACGTCCTTGCCGGTGCTGAAGAGATGATCCTGGCCTGCATGTTCGGGCTCGGCCATCGTAGCCTCTCGCGGCCCGACTTGGATGCTGAGACGGCGGCCTCGATCACGGCCAGGATGATTATCGCCGCGCTACGCGCCATGGATTGACCGCCGCGGTGCGCCTCCAAAACAAGGATCGCCTACCCTAACGGGCCTCCACTCCTTCGGGCAAAACGATCGCAGACCAACTCTTGCCCGGTGACAGATATTTGGCGGCCAGCGCCTGTATCTGGTCCGGCGTCACGGTCAGCATGTCCTGCGCCATGGTCTTCATGGCCTGGACATAGCGCGGGTCGTGAGTCGCCCCCTCCATCTGGTTCATCCAGAAGGCGTTGCCGGTGCCCGCGCGCATCAGGAGCTGACGCATCGGAGCGACAGCGCGCTGCAATTCGTCAGCGCTGACGGGGATCCTCGCGAGATCGGCTGCGGTTTCCTTCACCACGGAATAGAAGAAAGCGATGCGGTCCGGTCGCACCTGGCTGGTGACGAGGATGTAACCGCCGCCTTCATAGGAGAAAGGCCAGTTATTCTGGACACTGGGAGAATAGGCGGCGCCCTCAGTGGAACGCAGCTTGTCGAACAACCGGTCGTTGAAGATCTGAGTCAGGATTTCCAGCTGGCGCGCTTCCTTCGTCATGGTGAAGCCGCCCGAAGTGGGCCAGGCCATGACAGCGGCCGCCTGTTCCTTGTCGCCTTTGTGGCGCAGGATGACCGGCGATGCCACATGGGCGGGAAAACGCATCGCCTTGTTCTGGGCCGGGACCGGCGCGACGGCGCGCGGTGGCAGCGCGCCAAAGGTCGTTGCGACAGCCTGGATCGCATCCTCCGGCCTGACCTGGCCGAATATCTGCACTTCGATCGGCCCTGAAGCCAGCAATGGTTCCCAGGTCGACCGGAAGGCCTGCGGGGTCAGCCCCTCGATCTCGGAACGAGACGGCGTGCGGAAACGCACGTCCTTGTCGTGCAACAGCCAGTTGAGATCGCGGGCAAGGACGGAATCGGGCGCCCGGGCCATCGCATCATAGGCGACGATCGCGCCAGTCTTGACCCGCGCGATCGGCGCTGGATCCCAGCCGGGGGCGAGCAGCTTGGCTGCGAAGAGCTGCAGCTGGTCCTTGTAGTCGGCGGGGCGCGTAACGGCCTGGAATTCGAACGCGTCATCGTCGATCGAAAAATCCATGCCCATGCGGCGGCCGTTAGTCAGGTCGTCCAGCTCCCGCTGGCCAAGCTTGCCGATCCCGCTCGCCACCAGGGCATAATTGGCCGCCCAGCTGGGTACCGGCCTGGTGGGTGAAAAGGCCTGCTGACCGTGGCCGAAGCGGACGTTGATCCGAACCTTTTCCGTTTCAGCATCATTGGCGAACAGCGTCAGCTTCACCCCATTGGCAAAGCTGATGCTTTCCATGCCCGGCAGGCCCACGGGCACGCGCGACACGACTTTCCCGGGCGCGCCAAGCCGAGGCAGGTCGGCCATGGTCACCGACTTGTCCGCCAAACGCGCATTGGTAGCCGCCCTGACCGGAGCGGCGACCGCCGCGGCGAGCTTCTGCTCCAGGCCCGGCTGAACCTTGCCCGTGACAAGGAAGGCCCGGAACACGCCTGCCGAAAAGAGCCGCCGCGTGGAATCGAGGATTTTCTGAGGCGTCATCGCCGGCTTGCCCGCGCGGAAGATTTCGAGCGCCGCCTGAGGGCTGACAGTGGTCTCGCGAATGTCGACGGCGCTCACCAGGTCGCTCGCCTGCTTGGCGCCAGATTCGGTATCCGAATTTTCGACCTGGATCGCCAGGGCCGTGTCCATCTGCGTATATTCGCGCTCGATTTCCTGGGTGCTGGGCGCGGTCGCCTTGGCATCTTCAATGATCGCGCGGACATCGGCGAGCGCCTTTTCCCAATCGCCCCCTGTGGGAACGATGGAGACGAACGTGCCGTCGGCCGAACGGCTGACATCCTGTTGATCGGCACCCGCCTGGAGGAAACTTCCCCCACTGCGCGCAGCCTGTTCCAACCGGCGGCTGACGATCTGCAGCGCGAGCATGTCGGTCAGCTTGTCCTGGTTATAAACGATGGTGTCGGCGTGCGGCTTCCATGGGCGCAGCCAGGCCATGGTCAGGCCCGTGGGCGCGCCGGGCTCGACTGCTACCATCGTCGCCGACGCTTTGGGATCGGGCTCACCGAAATCGGGGAGCGACGCCCCCTTGCCCGAAGCCGTCCAGGTGGCGAAATTATCCTTGATAAGCTGCTCGGCGAGCGCCGGATCAATGTCGCCCGCGATCGAGATCACGGCGCTTTCCGGACGATACCAGCGATGGTGGAAGGCTTCCATCCGGGCGGCGGTGACAGCGTTCAAGGTCGCAACCGTTCCGATCGGGCTGCGCGACGCAAGCGGTTGGCCCGCGAAAAAATGGCGGCGGCTGGCGTCGGAGATGCGCATCTGGGGACCATCGCCCTCCCGCCGCTCGGCAAGGACCACGGCGCGCTCGGCTGCCACCGCGCTGTCGACGATGTTGGGATCGGCCATCATGCCGGCCAGGATCTTCAGGCTTTCGCCCAGAGTCGCCTGGGTCGCCTGGGGCAGGTCGAGCGCGTAGGTCGTCCCCGTCGGCGTCGTCTGCGCATTGCTGTCGCTGCCGAACGTGACGCCCAAGCGCTGCCAGATGCGCTTGGATTCGCCATCGGGCACATGGCGCGATCCCCGGAAGGTCAGATGCTCCATGAAATGCGCATAGCCCAGCTCATCGGGCTGCTCCATCAGCGAGCCGGCGTCGATGCGCAGACGGACGGACACCTGCCCGGGCGGTACGCCGTTGCGGCGCACGGCATAGCGCAGGCCATTGGGCAGCATGCCGAAGCGCCAGGCCGCATCGATCGGCACGTCGCTATTTTCATAGAGCCAGGGCCGGACCTGCGGCTGGGTGGAACTGGACGCGGCAGGCGATGCGGCAGGTTCCGTCCGCGCTGATAACGGCGCGGACGACACCGATAGCAGCAGGGAAAGGACGGACAGCGAAACGGCGGAACGCCGGAAGGAAAGGCTCATGGGCGTGCAGCCTAAAGCCAATCTCCTGAATAGCTACTGACAAAGCTGATCGGGGGATGAGCAGGCAGTGCCCGCGTCATCCCCAAATCGTGTTCAGCGAACCGTGGTGCGCTGCACTGCGCCCTTGTGCGCCCCCACATTGCTCCGGCGACGGCGAGAGGGTTTCCTCGCCGGCTGTTCGCCATCGGGACGATGCGCCCGTTCGGCGGTCCCACGCTGCTGCTGATCCTGATAGCGACGCTGGCCATCGGCGCGCTTCGCCTTCTGATCGGGCGTCTGTTCACGCGCCTTACGCGGGGGCGCGGCCTTGGGAAGGTTGCGCACCGCCTCGACGAAATTCTCAGGCAGCGGGACGATGTCGAGCTTTATCTTCGTCGTCCGCTCGATCGCCTTCAGATAGGGCCGCTCGTCGTCCGCCACGAAGCTGATCGCAATGCCCTCGGCGCCGGCACGTGCGGTGCGGCCGATGCGGTGGACATATTGTTCAGGCACATTGGGCAGCTCGAAATTGATGACATGGCTGACGCCCGACACATCGATGCCGCGCGCGGCGATGTCAGTCGCCACCAGCAGCTTCACATGGCCATGCCGGAAAGCCTGGAGCGCAGTCGTGCGCTGGGCCTGGCTCTTGTTGCCGTGGATCGCCGCCGCCTGGATGCCCGCGCCTTCAAGGAAGCGCACAACGCGGTCCGCGCCATGCTTGGTGCGGGTGAAGATCAGCGCGCGATCGATATCCTCATTCTTGATCGTCAGGGTGAGCAGCGCCTGCTTTTCCAGCTGATTGACGAAGCTAGCCTGCTGACGGACGCGCTCGGCCGTCGTGGACTGGGGCGCGACGCTCACCTTTACCGGATGGTGCAGGAACTGGGCCGCGAG
>DATEDR010000103.1:0-18184 GCA_035281605.1 Sphingobium sp. | reverse complement strand
TGGACGTTGGCGTCGATCTCCACCCGACGGCGCGTCACCTGCACTTCGCCCACCACCTCGCCCGGCGCCGTGCCGGCGGGCCGCAGCGCCAGCCGCACGTCATAACCCGGCAGGTCGCGGGCGAGCAGCAGGTGTCGCTCGGCGTCATGGACGTTGAACAGAGGCTGGCCCTTCAGCGCCTCCAGATGCGCGGCGACCAGCCGCTCGCTGTTCCCCGCATCGCCCCGCACCTCGATCGCGACCAGCCGCGCCATCAATATGTCGAAACGGACGCTCCCGCCCTTTTCGATCCGCTGCGGCGGCACCTGCACCGCGGCCAGATAGCCCATCTGCCGCAGCGCCGTCGCGGCCCGGTCGCGCACTTCGCACAGCGATGCGATCGGCACGTCCCGGCCCGCCAGGTCGGCCCAGCTGTCCCGCAGCGCCTCCGGCCCGACGCTCCGCAGCCCCTCGAAGCGCACATCGGCGAAGTTCACCATGACGTTGGCAAAGCGCGGTTCGGCCAGGGGACAGGGCGATCGTTCCACCCCGCCTTGGACGGTCAGCCGGGGCGCCCGTGCGCCGACATCGCCCGGCTGCTCGCCACGCGACAGCTCCTCGCGCGTCGGGGCACGGGGCGCGACCTGCGCGAGGGCAGTGACCGGCCCCAGCGCCGTCAACGCCAGCGCCAGACGCCAGCGCGCCGCCCGCTTGAAACCGGATGCCCTTGCCCCCTGCATGCCCAAATCCCCAAAACCGACGGGCGGCTTTTCCCTAAGCCGCCGCGCTCCCTGCACGTTTTCAAAAAGGGCGCGGCCTCTGGCCTGTCACCCCGCCGTCGCGACCGTCCGGGCGATGGCGCTCCTTGCCATCCGGCGCCCGGTTATCAGCGCCCTTCCTCGGTTACAAGCCGCGCATCGATCAGTTGCGGGACAGCGCGGCGCTATCCACCAACAGGTCGAGCTGCGCCGCGCATCCGCGCGCGATAAGGCCGCTCGCGACCTGCTCCAGCCCCGGCTCGATCGGCCCGACCTTCGCGAAACGAATGTCGACCGTCTGCCCACCCGCGATCCGATAGCTTGCGCCATCAGCCACCGGCAGCGCGGCGGGCCAGGGCGCGATTGCCTCACCCGCCGCGAAGCTCGCGCTCGCCTGGGTTCCGCCGCCGCTGATCCGCACGGTCGCCGGCTTGGCCGCGTCGGCGCGCCACAGGCGAACCGATGCCGGATCGGCAAAGCACAGCGCGCCGGGCTGCGAAACGTCGACGAGCCACAGGTTCGGCCGCCGGGGCGCTGCCGCCGCCGCGTCGGTGATGGTGCCGCGCACCGCCCCGGTCCGGGCACGCCGCACCCGCTTGGTATCGAGCAGCGCCGCCAGCGCGACATTGCCCGCCCCGGCTGCGCCCGCAGCCGCCGTCACGCCGAAACTCCCCGGCCCGCGCAGCGTCCGCGTCCCCTTCCCATCCAGCAGCGTCACGATGTCACCCGCCTTCAGCACCAGCGACCCGCCCTCGGCCAGCTTGCGCCCGGGCGGATAGCTTTTCGCCGAAGGACCCGACGCGCGCACCACCATCGACTCCGCCCATGCCGCCGACGCGAGACCCAGGCACAGCGCCAGCGCACCCCCAACGACTGCGCGCCGCGCGCCCTTAGCCCAGACCATAGGTTGCTCCTTCCCCAATATATTCATACCGATACACCAGATTCGCGATCGCCGCATCCGTGGGATGACGCGCCGCCACATCCTTCAGCGCGGCGAGCGCCCCGTCGCGCAGCTCCAATTCTTCGCTATCGAAAGCCGCCAATATCCGCGCCAGTTCCGCCGCGTCTTCCGCCGGGAAGTCCGGCGCCGGTTCGAACAGATCGACCGGCGTCGCCCGTCCGCGCAGCCGCACCCGTCCCATCGGCCGCCACCAATCGAGGCCCGACAGCGCCACCGCCTCGCGGCTTGCCAATATCGTCGTCTCCAGCGGCTTGTTCGCCGCCTCCAGCCGCGATGCCGTGTTCATGCTGTCGCCGAGCGCGGTATATTGGATGCGCCCCTCGCCGCCGAAATTCCCGACAATGGCATCGCCATGATGCAGCCCCACCCGCGTCCGCCCGACCGGCGGCACACCGGGCGGCAGATCGCGGCGAAACGCCTCCCCCGCCTGCCACATCGCATAGGCCGCCAGCGCCGCGTTGCGCCCGTCATCAGCCCGCGCGATCGGCGCCCCCCAGAAGGCGACGACCGCGTCGCCCACGAACTTGTCGATCGTGCCGCCATGGGCCAGCACGACGTCGCTCAACATGTCGAGATAACGGTTGAGCAGCTGCGCGACCATTTCCGGCGCGATCGCATGGCTCAATTTGGTGAAGCCTTCCAGATCGGTGAACAGGGTAAAGATCGGCCGCTTCTCGCCATGCAGCGCCAGCCTGTCCGGGTCAGCCAATATCTGGGTCGCAATGTCGCGCGGCAGATATTTGCCCAGCGCCGCTTGCGCAAAGCGCCGCTGCTGCGAGGTGAGCGCCCGCGCCGCCGCGCTCACCGCCGCAAAGGCGATCACCCAGCCAAGCCCCCAGCCGACAGCCGGCAGCCCCTTCGTGTCCCACCCCTGCGCCTGCAGCCAGAGCGGCAACCCAACGATCGCGGCCGCCTGCAGCCCCAGCGCCGGGATCAACATGAACCACCGCAACTCCGCCAGGCTGGTGAGCGTCGCCGCCCCAACCACCAACAGCGCCGCCAGCCACCGCGCCCAATCCGGCACGGCGGGCAATCGCGCCCCGTCCAGCAGCTGCGCCAGCATCGACGCATGCACCTCCAGCCCGATCATCGTCGATCGCGCCTGCCGGCCCGAAAGCGGCGTTTCGAACTGGTCGATATCGACGATGTCGCCGCCGATCAGCACATGGCGGCCCCTCACCATCGGCGCCAGCGCCGCGGCCATCGCCGAATCGGCGAGCAGGTCGATCTGCAGGCTGGGGATCACCGGCTCCTCCGCCCCATCCGCCTGGGGACGCGGCAGACGGTATCGGATCGCGCCGCGATAATCCTGGAATGCGGGCGAAGGCTGCATCGCGAGCGACAGCAGCGGCGGCTGTCCGGGCGTGGGCCGGGGCCAACTGCGCGCGACATTGTCGGCGTCCGTCTCCAGCCGGATGCTGGCCGGCCGAACCCTGGCGGTTCGCGCCTGCGCGACAAAGCGGTCCAGATATTGCTGCTGTTCGAAGATGATCTGCTCGCGATTGTCGCCCAGATTGGCATAGCCGAGCCACACCGGCGTCCGCATCGCATGCAGCGCCGCCAGCAATGCCCCATCCTCGTCCTGCGGCTGATCGAACAAAATATCGATGCCGATCGACCGCGCGCCCATCGCGTCCATATTGCGCAGCGCCCGCGCCAGCAGCCCGCGGTCGAGCGGCGACCGCTTGCGCGTCGCGATCAGCGTCTGGTCGTCATAGACGACCATCAGCACCCGTCTGTCCTGCTCGACCCGGGGCGCAAAGGTCGCCGCCCGCCAGTCGTAAAGCCCACGCTCGGCGTCCGCGGTCGGCATTTCCCGCTGCGACCCGGCGCCGCCGATCGGGCGGCTCCAATCCCATCCCGCGACCAGCAGCGCGATCGCCAGCAGCAGCGCGGTGCCGGTCAGGCGCCATCGCCCGGCGTCCTGCACCACCCGCGCGCCCCGGCGCAGCAAGCCCCGCGCCGCCATCGGCGTCAGCGCCGGTCGATCAGCGGACGCGCGCCATCACCGATGATCGCGAAGCCCGACCAGTAAAAGGGATGCGAGGTATCGGCGTCATCCATCAGCCTGATCTGCGCGGCCCTCAGCGCTTCGCCCACGGGCTGTTCCGGCGCGGCGGCAAACAGGCCGCCGATCAGCCTTTCCGTCGCGCGATACTCCTCCGGCGCCGGCCAATGGCTTGCGATGACGGACCGGCTGCCAGCGCCGATGAACGCCCGCACCAGCCCATCGAGCGCCCCGCCTCCGCCCGACAGCCCCGCCGCCCGCGTCGTTTCGACACCTGCCTCGCCAGCGGTATCGCAGGCCGACAGCACCACCAGGTCGGCATTGAGGCGCAGGTCGAAAATCTCGCCGAACTGGAGCAGCCCGTCCGAACCCCGTTTCGGCGCGAAGCTGGTCAGCAGGGCAGGCCGCGCCGGACAGCCCGCGCGCGGCGGCGTCACCAGCCCATGGGTCGCGAAATGCAGGATGCGGAAATGGTCGAGGTCGCCACGCCCCAGCACCGCCTCATCCGTGAAGGCCGCGCCGGTCACGATCTCTCCGCCCTGCCCGCCGACAGCCTGCGCCGCCTGCCGCAATTCGGTCGCGGGGATGGGATGGTTCCACTGCGCCGGGGACCAGCTGCAATCCTCGCCGGCACCCGGCATCGCCCCGCGCGTGAGTGCGGCTTGCGACGGCCCGATCGGCGCATTGTCGCCGAACCCGATATAGCTTTGCGCGGCAGTCGACGCCGGCGCTCTCCGCGCGTCCCGGAAAGCGCGCGCTGACAGCGCCGTGCTCACCGCATGTGCGCGGCCCAGCCACTCGACCCCGCGGAAGTCGAACTCGTCGCCGCCCTGCGCGACCCGCGCCTCATAGGCGTCGACGCCGGGCTGGCTCGCGACCAGCAGGTTCACCGGCATTTGCAGCATCGCGCCATCGGGTTCGAAGATCAGGTGGCCGACCGCCTTCAGCCGCGCGTCGATCGGCCCGAACAGGTCGAGATACAGGCTACGCGCCACCGGCAAGTCGAGCGCATAGGTGGTCTGCGCGCCATTGACGTCGATCGAGATTGTCTCGCGCAGAGCCGCGACCTTGCGTGCGACATCACCCGCGCTCGCGGCAAGCCGGAAGCCGGTCGCGCCTTGTCCGTCGATCCACAGCGCATAAAGCGCCCCGCCCAGTTGCGCGAGCTTGTAATAACCCTCGCCCGCCTTGAGCGTCTGCCGCATCTCGTCCAGGCTCAGCACCTGCGGGCTGACCGCGCGATATTGCGGATAGGCCGCCAGCGCCGCCAGCGTCGCCGCCTGCTCCCCGGCCAGCGCGTCGATCTCCGCCCGCCGCCGCGCCATCTCGTCGATCGTCGCGGCGTCGCCCTTGTCCGCCTCGCCCAGTTGGGCCAGCGCGATCCGGCCCCGCTCAAGGTCGCGCGCCAGCGACACCGATTGGCGGAACAGCCGCGCCGCCTCGCCATCGCCCGCCGACAGCTCGCGCCCCAGCAGTTCCAGCGTCTCCGCCGCGCCCGGCCGCACCAGCAGCTGGGATGCTTCGAACAGGTCGGCGGCCAGTTCCGGCCGCTTGGGAATCTCGCTCGACAGCAGCGAGAAATAGGGTTGCAGCTGGTTCGCCATCGCGGTCAACGTGCCCCGGCTCGCCACCGTCGACGCCATGATCGCGCGATAGGTCTTCAGCGCATCCTCGTTCCGTCCGCGCCGAACCAGGAACGCGCCCAGCCGCGCCCGCGCCCCGTTCAGCGCCATCGTCTCGGGATATTGCGCCGCCAGCAGGGCGATCGCCTGGTTCAGCTTCGCCTCGGCCGCGCCTGCATCGCCATCCGCCTCATGGGTCAGCGCGATCTCGCCAAGCAGCTGACCCCGCAGCCGCGCGATCGACGTGACCCCTCCACTTCGGATCGTCTCGGCGTCCGTCAGTGCCCTCGCAAGCACGCCTCGCGCCTCGCGCGGCTTATCCGACAGGCGCAGGATCGTGCCGCGCAATTGCTGCGCCTGCGCGTCCAATATGGCGGCGCGCTCGGTGGGGGTGAGCGTCGTATCCTGCCGCACGCCCAGCGCTCGCGCCTCGGGCGCGCCGCTGCTCAGCTCCGCTGCCACCCGCGCGGGCAGCGTGACCGCGCCGTCCTCCGCCGCCTCCATCTCCACGCCGCGCTCCGGCGACCGGTCGAGAAGGGCGAGCGCCGCTGCCAACTTGTGCTGGTTGATCTGGTGCACGGCTTCGAAATTGCGCCGCAGCCGAAGCTGCACGGCATCAGCCGTGGCGATACGGCGGGCCGCTGCAAAGGCCGCGTCCGCCTGATCGAACAATCCCAGGTTTGACAATTGCAGGCCACGGTTGACCGCATATTCATGCGCCCGGTTCGCCCGCTCCGCATCCGTCAGCGAACGGCTGTCGGCATCGCGCGCCAGCCTGTCGCTCAGGCTGTCGAAAAATTCCGCCGCCTCGGCATAATTGCCCGACGCATTGCGCCGATAGCCCTCCGCCAGCACCGTCTGCGGGTCGAGCGCCGCCGCCTGGGCGCGCGCGAACGCCGCCCCGCCGCTGCCGCTGACGGACGCGATATCGACCTTCCCCTCGACGGTCCGCCCCAACATCACGGTCCGCAGGCCGAGATCCAGCGCGCTCGCATAGGCGTTGAGGCCCTGCGCGACATAGACAGTCTTGCCGCGCTCAACGATCAGGATGCGATAAACGCCCGCGCCCCCGCTGCAATTGCGCACGGTCGCGGCGCCGATGCCGGGCAGCGTCACGCCCCCTGCCGCGCTGCATGTCACCGCCGCGCGGCGCGAAGCCGCCAGCCGGTCGAGCAGCGCCGCCTCGCCATCGCCCCGGCGAAGCGCGTAAATCTGCCCCACCGGGCGCGCGACGTCGCGGCACACGAGGTTCCAGGCACGGTCGAACATCGTTCGCGCCGCCGGATCGGCATTGGCGCTCTGCGCCTGGCAAAGCGCGCCATCTCCGCTGCCGATGCGAAAACTATCCTGAAGCAGCGGCCGGTCACTGCCGCCCTGCGCATGCAGCACAGCCGTCAGGCCAAGGGCACCCAGCCCCATCAGCATGCGATTCATTGTCCCCATGACGCTCAAGCTTGTCCCCCAACCCGCCGGACATATCCGTGCGGGCCCCCCGCGATGTGACCACAGCGCGCTCTTCATAGCGTCCACGCCGCGCGCCGCAAGGCCAAATGGGTCAGCTTTGCAGGTGGCCGATTTCCCCGACATCTTGCCGAAATAGCGCGCCACCATAGGCCGCAGCACGTTCTGCAGCAGGCACAGCGTGCCCGTGACGTTCGCGTCGATCCGTCACAATCCCTCGCGAAAACTTGGCGTCGCTAACATGCGTTAATCGCTTTGGGCTCTCCGCCGCCGATGCGGAACAGGGACGCGCCAGCGGTCGTTCTCGTCCTGCATTTCAGACCGAAGGAGGAACCCATGGGTGCACATGCCACCTTCCATCCCTTCCGCCATGGCGGCAGCCGCGAGGCGCTGATCGGCGCCGGAATTGGCGCGGGCCTCGCCCTGGTTGGCGCAGTCGGCCGCAAATTCGCGGTGCAGGCGCCAACCGCGCTCGCGGGCGACTGGGACAAGGCGCTGGCGCTGGAACATAAGATGACGCTCGCCCTGTTCGACAAGCTGCGCGACACCGATCCCGCCGCCAGCGGCCGGCGCACCACGCTCCTGACCCAGCTCAAGCACTCGCTCGGCAAGCATGCGATGGAGGAGGAGAACGCCATCTACGCCGCGATGCGCGAAGCGGGCATGCGGGATGAGGCCGACGCGCTGAACCATGACCATGGCTATGTGAAGCAATATCTCTACGAACTGAGCGACCTCACCGGCGATCACACCGCCTTCCAGGCGAAGCTGGCGAAGTTCCGCGCCGACATCGAGGCGCATGTCCGGCGGGAAGAGGATGATCTGTTCCCGCGCCTCAAGCGCGCGCTCGATCAGAAGGCGGTCGACCGGCTCACCCGCCGCATGAACCAGGAGGGGCTGAAGCTCGCCTGAGCCCGGCACCAGGAGAGGAATGATGGACGACCCATCCCGCAACGAACGGCCCGTGCCCACGCAGCAGACCCGCGCGCCCAACATCTCCACGGAGAACCAGCCCGAGGGATCGGCCCGCCGGCCCAGCGACACGTTGGACCGGGAGCCGGATCGCGATCCGCAGAGCGGCGGCGCCATCCCGTCCAACTATGATCCCGACACCATGACCCGGCGTGGAGAGGAACACGACAGCCGCGCGGGGCAGGAGGGGGCGGGCGAGAAAGCGCGCAGTTCCGATGGCTAAGGATCGTCGTTCCGACTTTTCGCCGCCCATCTATCACGGGGATCAGGACGACAATATCCGCGCGGCAAAGCCCACGCCGCTGACGACGGGCAGCGATCATAATCGCGGCCACCGTGCGCGCGGAGGTTCCGGCGTGGTCGAAGGAAGCGGCGCCGGGGCTGGCGGCGGCGGCAATCCCGAAGAATATGACAGCGATCCCGTCTCCGGCGGAAACGCTGAGGACGGAGAGGATATGAGCGAGCAGCAGAACCGCAGCGGCGGGCGCGATGATAGCGACCTGCATGACGCGCCACCCGCGACCGGTCAGTCCGGGTTCGGGGGCGGCAATATCGCCCGCGACATAGGATCGCGCGATGAGGAAAGGGCCGTCGACAGCGGCGCCCCGGAGCCGACCCGCGCGACGAAGCAGGACAAGAACCAGCCGGACACAGGCACACGATCGGATCATGAGGGCGCGCAGAAACCCTGAGCCCGCGCGCTCAGCTCACCTCCCGGTCACGCCGGCATCTCTCCCGGCGCCAGCGCCGCGGCGTTGCGCAGCAAGGCGAGATCGGGAATCCTCAGCCATTTCGATTGCAGTTCGACCAACCCGCGCGCCCGCATCGTCTGCAATGTGCGGTTGACGTGCACCGGCGTCAGCCCGGTCAGGTCAGCGATCTCCATCTGCGTCAGCGGCATCGCGCATTGCTGGCCGTAGGCGAGCCCCGACAGCCGCATCCGATCGAACAGTTCAAGCAGCAGATGGGCGAGCCGTTCCAGCGCCGTCTTGCGCCCCAACATCACCAGCCAGTTCGTCTGACGCTCGATATAGTCGCTCAGGCTCCTCCAGAACCTTTCTTGCTCCTCACCGGCAGGCAGGACGCAGGGCGCCAAGGTGGCGCGGACAATGGTCAGCGCGACGACCGGCTGCGACGGCACCCGGCCCAGTGCCCATTGCGGCTCGCACAAATCGCCCGGCAGATAGAGCGCCGTGATCTGCCGCCGCCCATCAGACAGCAGCCGATAACGGCAGGCCCACCCTTCATCGATGCGGTAGAGGGCGGCGGGTTTCTCGTCTTCCCGGGCAAGGAATTGATGCGGGCGAAAATAGGCGTGCGCGTCACTGAAGGCGAATTGGCCGAACATGGATGGATCCCTGTTGAGCCCCCGCGGTCTTTGTAAGAAAAATGCATCAGCGTAGCTTTACATATGTTCAACTTCGAAAAGAATTGCGGCAGTCTGAATGGCAGCGGCGACGAACGACCATGGCGGGTCCATCGTTCGGTTGGCGGCGGCCTGGCGTTTCAGGAACGGCCGGCGGCATAAAGCAGGTTATCAACTTTGCCCTTCGGCCCGGGAACTCTGCCTTTGTCTGCTCGCTGTGCAGGACGAAGAGGAGTAGCCGATGACCGCAAAGACTCGACTGATGATCGCTGCCTTGGCCATGACGCTGCCGATCGCCGCGCATGCCCAAAACCCTACCGTTTACGTGGCAAAGGCCGGCGCAGGCGACCTGTATGAGGAAACGTCCAGCAAGCTCGTCCTGCGCAGCACCAGGGATGCGAAGGTCCGGTCATTCGCGACCATGATGGTACAGGACCATAATAAGAGCACGGCGATGGTGAAGGCCGCAGCGGCCAAGTCACGGCTCAAGGCAGCACCGCCGCAGATGACGGCAGAACAGAAGACAAATGTCGCTGCACTCACCAAGGCAACGGGTCCCGCCCGCGACAAGCTATACTGGGAACAGCAGAAGACTGCGCATGCCGAAGCACTGGCGCTGCATCAGGGCTATGCCGCAACCGGGACGGCCGAGCCGCTCAAGACCGCCGCTGCGAAGATCGTGCCGGTGGTGAAGCAGCATATCGACGTCCTGAACGGAGCGCCCCACCGGCATCCCAAATGATACGCAAATATATGTGAAAGCATGACGGCCATGGTCAGCATAGACATCCAACCGACCCTGGAAGACAGGGCGCCTCCCGTCCCCCGCGATCTGAAACATGTATCGCTCGCCGCGGACCTGGAGGTCCGATATTGGTCGCAGCGTTTCCACAGCTCGCGTCGCGAACTGGAGAAAGCGGTCGAATGCGTCGGCCACAGCGTGAACGCCGTGGCTGATTTTCTGAACCGGAATCGCTGATCGCCGCCGCATGGCCCGTCCCGACCTGCCATCCCCCTCCACCCCGCAAGGCCGGGAGCGCGGCCATGATCATTCTCGCCCTGATCGCCGCCATCATCCTCGTCATCTTTGTCGGCCGCAATATCTGGCATGGCGAAGAACTGCAGGAAAATCAGGAAGCCGGAAACAACGTCGCCGGCACTTATCAGGGTCAGTCCAACTATTGAGCCCCTGCCCCCCGAGCGCCGGTTCGCCCCAGGCTCCTTTCTTGATGCCCTGCCCGCGAAGGCGTAAAATCGTCCCCTGACGGCATGCGTCCGACTCCGGTCTGTGGAGGAAAGGATGTTCCCATGAACTGCGCTGCATCGGCAATCGGCGTCGCGGGGCGATGGGCCGCTTCGCTGCTTCTGTCCGTCGCTGTCGCTCAACCGGCCTTGGCGCAGGGATTGGTCTTGCCGGAAGGGATGGCGATCCAACTTGAAACGCGGGAGGATATTTCCTCCAAATCCGCACGGGTCGGGGATCAGGTGCAGCTGGCCGTCGCCAAGCCCGTCACCGTCGGGGCCACGACCTTGATCGCGGCGGGAAGCCCCGCGGTGGGCGAAGTCGCCCATGTGCGGGACAATGGCCTGCTCGGCCGATCGGGCAAGCTCGACATCCGGGTCAGCCAGATCAAGGCGGGATCGGTGGACGTCCCCGTGCGGGGACAGCGCAATGCAAAGGGCAAGTCGGGTACGCTGGGCGCGGTAGGGGCCGGCATCCTCTTTCTTCCGCTCGCCGTGATCGTGCGCGGAAAGGATGTCCGCCTGCCCGCCGGCACGCTGTTCGACGTCTATGTCGACAAGGAAGTGACGATCGCCGCGGAAACCGCCAGCGCGCCTGCGCTCGCTGCCGATGCCCTGCCCTCCAATCCTCCCCCCACGGTCATCAGGACGATCGATCCCAATCAGGCGATCGGCAACTGACCATCCCCGAACGCGCGAAAGCCGCAACGCTTCCCGATCATGGGAGGCATTGCGGCTTTTCAGGGTCCGGGAAGCCGCGTCAGGCGGCCTTCTTCCCCGCCAGCGCATGCACGTCCGCCGCGCGCAGCGTCTGGCCGCCGATCGCCCAGTCGCCCTGCTCCACCTCATTGATGCGGACCCAGGTCACCTGGCGCATCGCTTCGCCCTCGACCGCGATCATCGCTTCGGTGACGTTGGAAATAAGGCTGTGCTTCTGTTCGGGGGTGAACACGTCCTTGATGACGTCGATGGTAACCAGCGGCATTGCCCTCTCCTTTAGGCTATAAGGTCGGACGAGATGTCCGATGGGCCGGTTATAGCCGGCGCCATCCGCCCAAGCTTGAAGACGGCATGGAGATTTCATGGAGATTGCTTCGGATCGTCGGGGACGCGGGCCATGATCTACCGGTTCGAGGATTTCGAGCTTGATCCCGCGCGCTTCGAACTGCGCCGCGCCGGCGTGCCCGTGCCGACCGAGCCGCAGGTTCTCGCGCTGCTCCTGCTGCTGGCGTCCAATCCGGACAGGCTCGTGAGCAAGGACGAGATCATCGAGAAGATCTGGAACAACCGCATCGTATCGGAAGCCGCTATCGCCGCGCGGATCAAGTCCGCCCGCAAGGCGTTGCGCGACGACGGCCAACGCCAGCGGCTGGTGCGGACCGTGCACGGCAGGGGCTTCCGCTTCATGGGCGCGGTCCAGTTCGTCGGCGCTGCACCCCAAGCCGACGGGCCCGCCAGTACGCCCGATCTTGAGCCGCCCGATCTCCAATCCCCAGGCCATCGGGATCGCCCGTCGATCGCCGTCCTACCCTTCGACGTGTCGGGCGAGGCAGGCGCGCTCGCCTTCATGGCCGACGCGCTGGCGGATGAACTGATCGCCGACCTTGCGCGGCTCCGATGGCTGTTCGTCATCGCCCGCGGCTCGTCCTTCCGCTTCCGCGGGCAGATGCCGGACTGCCGCCAGGTGGGGCAGGCGCTCGGCGTGCGCTACTGCCTGACCGGACGCCTTCTTTTTGCAGGCGACGCCGTCACCTGCGCCATAGAACTGGTCGACACCGCCGACGGGGGCATCGTCTGGGCCGAAACCTATGAAGACGCGGTTGAGCGGGTCCACGCGCTGCGCCATGCCATCGCCGCCCAGGTCCTCGCCGCGCTCGAAATCCGCATCCCCTTGAACGAGGCCCTGCATGCCCGGACGCGGCGCCCCGAACAGCTGGACGCCTGGTCGGCCTTCCATCTGGGGCTGGATCATATGTTCCGCTTCAACCAGGCCGACAACCGCCAGGCCGCCAGCCTGTTCGACACGGCGCTGCGGCAGGACTCCCAATTCGCGCGCGCCTGCGCCGGCCTCTCCTTCACCCATTTCCAGAACGCCTTTCTGGGCTATGCCCCGGACCGCGCCGCAGAGGCGGAGGCGGCGCGCGATCTGGCGGAAAGGGCACTGCAACTCGACCGTCTCGATCCCTTCTGCCACCTCAACATGGGCCGCTCGCTCTGGCTGGACGGCAATCTGGCCGAGAGCATCGACTGGCTCGACCAAGCCATGCTCATCAGTCCCAATTATGCCCAGGGCGTCTATTCAAAGGCTTGGGCCGAGACGCTGGCAGGCGACGCGAATGCCGGGGAAAGCCACGCCCGGCTTGCCCTGCGCCTCAGCCCCCTCGACCCCCTGCGCTACGCCATGCTCGCCACCGGGGCGCTCAGCCAGATCATCCAGGGCCGCTATGAAGAGGCCGCGCCCTTGAGCGAACGCGCCGCCCGATCGCCCGGGGCGCACAAGCATATCGCCGTCATCGCCGCGGTCGCGACGTCGATGGCGGGACAGGCGGACAGGTCGTTGCACTGGATCGACGTCGCCCGACGCCGAGATCCCGACCTCAATGCCGGCCAGTTCCTGAAATCCTTCCCGTTTGCGCTGACCGGCGCGCGAGAAAGGATCGAACGCTCGCTCGCGGATCTCGGGCTCTGACGGCTGGGCCGCTCCAGCCCACGTCCTGGCCCGCCGGCGGTTGCGCCCTGCCGGCGGGCGCCCTATCCTCCCATGCGCGGACCGGGCCCCTCTGGCGCGCTAGCCCTTTGGAACAAGCGCGTGATGTCGGACCGCATCGGTTGATCCGGTGCGACTGACGAGCAGACCTCCTCTCCTCCCTCCCACCGGACCGACCGAAATCCGGTTGGACAAGAGGAGCGGTTTTCATGGAAATTCTGTTTGCCGACTGGCTGGGGACGCCGGCCTGGTTCTGGATGGTCTTTTTCGCCATCGTGCTGGCGCTTACCGCCTTCGACCTTGGCGTGCTGCATAAGGAAAATCGGGAAATCGGCATCGCCGAAAGCCTGAAACTCTCCGCCTTCTACATTGCCGTCGCGCTGGCCTTCGGCGCCTGGATCTGGTGGGCGCGCGGGCCAGAGCCGGGAGTTCAATATTTCACCGGCTTCTTCATCGAAAAGGCGCTGTCGATCGACAATGTGTTCGTTATCAGCCTGATCTTTTCCTATTTCGCCATCCCCGCGCGCTATCAATATCGCGCGCTGCTATGGGGCATCATCGGCGTCATCGTGCTGCGCGGCCTGATGATCGCCGGCGGGGCGATGCTGCTGCATCAGGCTTATTGGGTCCTCTACCTCTTCGCTGTGTTCCTGATCGTCACCGGCATCAAGATGCTGTTCTCCGCCGACAAGCCCATGGACATCGGCAATAATGTCGCGGTCCGTTTCATCGCATCGCACATGCGCGTGACGCCCGAACTGCATGGCGAACATTTCCTGGCGAAGTTCACGCACCCGCGCACCGGCAAGGTCGTGACCGCCGCGACCCCGCTGCTGCTCGCGCTGATCGTCGTCAATTTCGCCGACCTGCTCTTCGCCGTCGACAGCGTGCCCGCGATCTTCGCGATCACGACCGACACCTTCATCGTCTACACCTCGAACGTGATGGCGATATTGGGCCTGCGGGCGCTCTATTTCGCGCTGGCGGCGATGGTACACCGCTTCCACTACCTGAAATATGCGCTGGCGGTGATCCTGGTCTATATCGGCGCCAAGATCTTCGTCGCCGACTTCCTGCTCGACGGCGGCAAATTCCCGCCCGCGCTCAGCCTGGGCGTGACCTTCGCCCTGATCGGCGCGGGCATCGGCTGGTCGCTTTGGAAAACGCGGGGAGAGGAGACAGCGGCAAAAAGTGCCTGACGATCAGTAGGGCTCGCCCCCGATCATCCGACCGCCCCGCCACCTGCCGCCGCGCCGCCGGTCAACCGGCGTCGGACCGTCCCTCTTCGTCGGCGACGTTGAACATGGTGGCGGGCGTCTGCGACGGGGGCGTCTCGCCCTTTTGGAGCCCCTCGACGGCGCCGCGCGCGACCTCGGAGAAAGCCTCAGCGCCTTCGTCCAGAGCCCTGCCGATTTCCGCCTTCATGCGCGGATCCCAGAAGCTGATGATATGGTCCAGCACCGCTTCCACCGCATGGTCATGGCCCATCGCCTCGAAATTCCGCGCGATCTGGTTGACCATGTAGATCAGGCGGTCGCGATTGCTCATCATCTGGCTGTCAGCGGCCATGGCGACTACTCCGCCGCCTCTGAAATCGCGATCCGACGGCTCTGGCGAGCCTGCTCGGCATAATCCTGCTGCCAGTCGCTGGGGCCGTTGGACGGCAGCACCTGCACCGCCGTCACCTTATATTCCGGACAGTTGGTCGCCCAGTCCGAATAATCGGTGGTGATGACGTTGGCCTGCGTTTCGGGATGGTGGAACGTCGTATAGACGACGCCTGGCGCCACCCGCTCGGTGATGAGCGCGCGCAGCGTCGTCTCACCCGCCCGGCTTCTCAACGTCACCCAGTCGCCATCGTTGACGCCGCGATTTTCCGCGTCGCTCGGATGGATTTCCAGCCGGTCCTCGGGATGCCAGGCAGTGTTCGCCGTCCGCCGCGTCTGCGCGCCGACATTATAATGGCTCAGGATGCGCCCCGTCGTCAGCAGCAGCGGGAAGCGCGGCCCGGTCTTCTCGTCGGTCGGCACATAATCGGTGACGACGAACTTGCCCTTCCCCCGCACGAAGCCTTCGATATGCATCGTCGGGGTGCCGTCGGGCGCGGCTTCGTTGGCCGGCCATTGCAGCGAACCTTCCTCCTCCAGCCGGTCATAATGGACCCCGGCGAAGGTGGGCGTGAGCGCCGCGATCTCGTCCATGATCTCGGACGGATGGGCATAGGTCCAGCCCAGGTCCATGGCGTTGGCCACCAGCTGCACGATTTCCCAGTCGGCATAGCCATTGAGCGGCGCCATCACCTTGCGCACGCGCTGGATGCGCCGTTCGGCGTTGGTGAAGGTGCCGTCCTTTTCCAGGAAGGTGGAGCCCGGCAGGAAGACATGGGCATAGTTGGCCGTCTCGTTCAGGAACAGGTCCTGCACGACGACGCACTCCATCGCCGCGAGTCCAGCCGCGACATGATGGGTGTTGGGATCGGACTGAAGTATGTCCTCGCCCTGGATGAAGATCCCCTTGAAGCTGCCGTCGGTCGCCGCGTCCAGCATGTTGGGGATGCGCAGCCCCGGTTCGGCGTCCAGCGTGACGCCCCACGCCTGTTCGAACTGGTGGCGCGCCGCATCGTCGGACACATGGCGATATCCGGAAAATTCATGCGGGAAACTGCCCATGTCGCAGGCGCCCTGCACATTGTTCTGGCCGCGCAGCGGGTTAACGCCCACGCCTTCCCGGCCGATATTGCCGGTCGCCATAGCCAGGTTGGCGATCGCCATGACGGTCGATGACCCCTGGCTATGTTCGGTGACGCCCAGCCCGTAATAAATGGCCGCGTTCCCGCCCGTGGCATAGAGCCGCGCGGCGGCGCGCACCTCCTGCGCCTGCACCCCGGTCAGCGGCTCGATCGCCTCGGGCGAACGCGCCGGTTCCGACACGAATTCCGCCCAATCGGAAAATTCGTCCCAATCGCACCGTTCGCGGATGAAGGCCTCGTCGTACAGCTTTTCGGTCACGATCACATGCGCCATCGCCGTCAGCATCGCGACATTGGTGCCCGGTCGCAGCGGCAGATGATGGTCCGCGGCGATATGGGGCGACTTCACCAGGTCGGTGCGGCGCGGATCGATGACGATCAGCTTCGCGCCCTGCCACAGCCGCTTCTTCATGCGCGACGCGAAAACCGGATGGCCGTCGGTCGGGTTGGCGCCGATGACCAGGATGACGTCCGCGTCCATCACGCTGTCGAAATCCTGCGTGCCGGCCGACGTGCCGAACGTGGTCTTCAGCCCGTAGCCCGTCGGCGAGTGGCAGACGCGCGCGCAGGTGTCGACATTATTGTTGCCAAAGCCCTGGCGGATCAGCTTCTGGACGAGGAACGTCTCTTCATTGGTGCAGCGGCTGGACGTGATGCCGCCGATGCTGCGCGTGCCATATTTCGCCTGGATGCGGCGGAATTCGGACGCGGTATGGGCGATCGCCTCTTCCCACGACACCTCGCGCCACGGCTCGCTCACCGACGCGCGGATCATGGGATTGAGGATGCGGTCCTGATGCTGGGCATAGCCCCAGGCGAAGCGGCCCTTGACGCAGCTATGGCCGCGATTGGCCTTGCCTTCCTTCCACGGCACCATCCGCACCAGTTCTTCGCCCCGCATTTCCGCGCGGAACGTGCAGCCCACGCCGCAATAGGCGCATGTGGTGACGACGGCGCGGTCGGGGGTGCCCGTTTCCACCACCTTCTTCTCGATCAGCGACGCGGTCGGGCAAGCCTGGACGCAGGCGCCGCAGGACACGCATTCGGACCCCAGGAAATTCTCGCCCTGCGACGGCGAGACCTTGGAATCGAACCCCATATTTTCGATCGTCAGCGCGAACGTCCCCTGCACTTCCTCGCAGGCGCGCACGCAGCGCGAACACACGATGCACTTGCTGGGATCGAAATCGAAATAGGGGTTCGACTGGTCCTTCGCCTGCCCCATGTTGGTCGCGCCGTCATAGCCGTAGCGCACGTCGCGCAGGCCCACCGCGCCGGCCTGCTCCTGCAATTCGCAATCGCCATTGGCGGCGCAGGTCAGGCAGTCGAGCGGATGGTCGGAGATGTAAAGCTCCATCACGCCCCGCCGCAGCTGCTTCAACCGGTCCGTCTGGGTACGCACCACCATGCCCTGCGCGACCGGCGTGGTGCAGGACGCCGGATAGCCGTTGCGCCCTTCGACCTCGACCAGGCACAGGCGGCAGGACCCGAAGCTTTCCATATTGTCGGTCGCGCACAGCTTGGGGATGGAGCCGCCCAGCAGCGACGCGGCGCGCATGATGCTGGTGCCTTCGGGCATGGTCACGCTCTGTCCGTCGATGGTCAGCGTGACGGACTTGCCGGTGCTGATCGCGGGCGGCGTGCCCAGGTCGGTTTCGCGGGTGAAGGTCATGGGGGGTTACTCCGCGGCTTCTTTGACCGGCGCGGGGGCGCCGAAATCTTCGGGGAAATGGTTGAGCGCGCTCATCACCGGGTAAGGCGTGAAACCGCCCAGCGCGCACAACGATCCATATTTCATCGTATCGGCCAGGTCGCGCAGCAGGCTGGTCTGCGCCTCCAGGGAGGTGTCGATGCGGGAAGGGGAACGGGAATAAAGCGCCTTGCCCAGATATCCCCCAGCCGCCTGCGCCGCCGATGCCATGTCGGACGGCCTGTCCTCGTCGCGCGCTGCGATGATCCGGTCCATGATCTCCACGCCGCGCGTCGACCCGATCCGGCAGGGCGTGCACTTGCCGCAGCTTTCCGCGGCGCAGAATTCCATCGCGAAACGCGCCATGTGCGCCATGTCGACGCTGTCGTCGAACACGGTGATGCCGGCATGGCCGATCAATGCGTCCGCCTGCGCGAAGGCTTCATAGTCGAACGGCAGATGGAACATGCTCGGCGGCAGATAGGCGCCCAGCGGACCGCCCACCTGCACGGCGCGGACCGGCCGGCCACTGGCGGTCCCGCCGCCAATATCGTTGACCAGTTCGCCCAGCGTGATGCCGAAACCGATCTCGTACAGGCCGCCATGCTTTACATTGCCGGCCAGCTGCACCGGCATGGTCCCGCGCGAGCGGCCGAAGCCGACCGC
>DATEDR010000102.1:0-15389 GCA_035281605.1 Sphingobium sp. | reverse complement strand
GTCGCGACCAGCCTCTATTATGACACGCCCTATGACTCGACCAACTATTCAGCGGTCGGCCGCTTCATCGCGCTCGAACTGGTCAAGAAATGGTGAGCGTCATGGGCAGGACATCGATCGCGTTGCTGGCCGCGGGCGTCGCGCTTCTCGCCTTGCCTTCCACGGCGATGGCGGATTGCAGCGACCTGCTGCCGGTCCCCGCGCCCATGATGAAGCGACGCGCCATCACGGCGCTGGATCTGCTCGGCGTGCGCGATATCGGGCGGGGCGATGGGGCCCTGCTTGGGAACCAGAGCCCGCTCGGGCTTTCCCCGGACGGCAGACAGCTGGCCTTCATCCTGATCCGCGCGGAGGCATCGACCAACAGCTATTGTATCGGCCTTGCCGTGATGGATGTGAAGCCATCGGCCAAGCCGCGGCTTCTCGATCAGGGTGGCGAATTCATCGGTGGGACCGGCGATTATCGCGGGGTGATCCTGCCGACGGGATTTCCGATCCTGCTCGCGCCTTCCTGGTCGCCCGATGGCCGGTGGATCGCTTTCCTGCGGCGCGATCAGGGCGTCACCCAGCTCTGGACGGTGCGTGCCAATGGCGGCCCCGCCCGGGCGGTCACCCATTCTCCCGTCGACGTGGAGCAATTTGCCTGGGGGGCCGATGGCAGCACCCTGGTCTATGCGAGCCGGTCTGGACAGCTGGCGGAGCGGACCGCACTGGCGCGCGAGGCCGTAACCGGCTTTCGTTATGATGATCGCTATGTGCCGATGATGGGCGACAAGCCCATGCCGCTCGCCACGACACCCCTGTCCCTGTTTCGCGTCGATCCGGGTGGAGGAGAGGCCCGGCCCGGCGAAGAAGGTGACCGGACGCTGCTGGGCCCCGATCCGATCGGCTATGAAGTTCTTCCGCTTTCGGCGAGGGCTGATGATGGGCGCTTTGTCCAGACGGAGCATGTCACCGCCAATCCGGCCAGCCCATGGGCGCTGGCCATGTCCTCTGCGGCTGGCGTGAAAATCCCCTGTCCGGGTGGAGCCTGTAGCGGCAAATTTGCCGGGCTTTGGTGGATGCCCGATGGCGGTCCCCTGCTCTTCCTGCGCCGCGAAGGCTGGAATGACCGGTCGACAGCGCTCTACCGCTGGCGGCCTGGCTCCGGCCCGCCACGGAGAATATTCGTTACCAGCGACGTCATCAGCGGTTGCGTGCTCGCAGGCAGGGAGCTTGTCTGCTTGCGTCAGGGCGCGAGCGTGCCGCCCCGGGTCGTGCGGATCGATCCGGGCGACGGGCATATGGATCTGCTCTACGATCCCAATCCCGAATATCGATCCATCCGGTTCGGCAGGGTCGAACGGCTGGAATGGCGGAACGACCGGGGCCTGGAAGTCGCCGGCGATCTTGCCTTGCCTCCCGATTATGATGGACGAGAAAGACTGCCCATGATCGTGACGACCTATCGCAGCAACGGATTTCTCCGAGGCGCGACCGGCAATGAATATCCCATCCATCTGTTCGCCGCGAAAGGCTTTGCGGTTCTCAGCCTGGACCGCCCGCCCCATGTCGGCGCGATCAACCCGCTCAACAAGGACTGGCAGAAGCTGCTGGCGGAAAATGACCGGGACTGGGGAGAGAGGCGCAGCATGCAGTCCTCGATCATGACCGGGGTGCAGCGCGTCATCGACATGGGTATTGCCGATCCCGATCGCATCGGCATCACCGGTTTGAGCGATGGATCGAGCACGGTCGGCTTTGCCCTCATCAACAGCCGCCGCTTTGCCGCCGCCGCGATCAGTACCTGCTGTCTTGAACCCTGGACCGTGAACGCCACCATCGGTCCGGCCTTTGCCCGGAAGATGCGCTCGCAGGGTTTCCCGCCAGCGACGTCCGACGACCGGCAATATTGGACACCAGGTTCGATGATCCGCAATGCCGCGTCGATCGATACGCCATTGCTCATGCAGCTGGCCGATCGGGAATATCTCACCGCTATCGACGTCTTCGCAGCCCTGCGCGAACAGGGAAAGCCGGTCGATATGTATGTCTTTCCCGATGAATATCATAATAAATGGCAGCCGCGACACCGGCTGGCGATCTACGAACGCAATGTCGACTGGTTCCTCTATTGGCTTCAGGGCAAGAAAGATCCCGATCCGCGCAAGGCGGAGCAATATGCAATCTGGGACAAGCTGCGCCAAAAACAGCCCTTTCCTCCCTAGCCCTGGGTCTGCCCCGCCACCCATGCCTCGACATCCGCAAGATGCATGATGCGGTGATAGGCCGTGCCCTGGACGTAACCCTCGCCGTCCAGGGCATGTTCGAGCAGGGGAAGGTCAAGCAGCCCGGCGCTGCGTAAATGCCCGTCAAGCAGCATGGCGCGGATGACGGGGCGGTTCGCGGTGAAGATTTCTGCGATATAGCTGTCGGGCGTGCCCTTCGTCCTGCGGTCGACGATGGCTGCTGGCAAGCGGTCGCGAAAGGCGTCGCGCGCCACGATCCGGTTCTGGCCTTGCCTGAACCACCACCAGCTTGGTATCCGCAGGCATGCTTCAACGACGGGTTGGGTGGTGAGCGGCGTCACATGGCGCACCGGGCTCCCGATATCATTGCCCTCGGCCCAGCCCTGGGCGGCGGTGATGAGCGCGATATGGGCGGCCGTCCCTGTTTCGCTACCGCGTGGCGACTCCAGCCATGGATGGCGCGGCAAAAGAGCCGCGTCGCTCATGAGCTGCGGGGACAGAAACTGGGTCACGGGCCGCCAGCGATAGGCCGGCGACTGGCGGAACGCGCGTGACGCTGCCCGGCCAAGCACGGTCAGCGCGCTCACATCGGCCATGGCCGCAATCGATCTGGCGGCAGACCAGCCTTCACCCAGGCTCCGTCCGCGCAGGAAAGCGTCGGTCACCGGCGCGATGGACCGCAGGGAAAAGAAGACATTGTCCCCGCCGCCGCCATCGATGGTGAGATCGGCTCTGCTTGCCCCGACCGCCTCTTGGAGCAGACGGGAGGTGCCCTGCATGAAGCTGCGGGCGAGGGGATTGGGTTGATCCTGGGCATGGGAACGGCTGATGTCGACCATGCCGATATCCCATTGCGCTTCGACGATCGGCACGCCCAGATGGGATGCGACCATCCGGGCATAATGGCGTTCATCGCCGATAGCGCCGAGGCTGGCGAGATTGAAACAGGTAAAAGGGCAGCCATGGGTGCCGAGTGCGGCGGCCAGCACGGAGGAATCTATCCCGCCCGACAGCATGAGCAGGGCGCGCTGCGTCCCTGTGATGCTGGCACGTGTCGCGGTCGACACCGCGCGCCGGATCAGGCGCGCGGCCTCGTTCCGGTCATCGATCCAGTGGCGCCTGCCAGCCCGATCCCACGGGGTCCACGTCTGCGTGACCCTCAGGCCTTTGGGGGTGAGATGGAGACGGGAGCCGCCCCGCAGTTCCTGCACGCCTATGAGGCAGGTGGAGGGCGAGGGGATATCCCTAAGCGCCAGGCGGCGTAGAATGGCGGACCATTCGACCCCACGGGATCTCCACCCGCCAAGCGACAGCAGGGCCATGTCGGAGGCAAGAATGAGCTGATCGCCCTGCACCGCATGGAAGCAGGGCAGGCGCCCGAAGGCTGAGCGCAGAACATGAAAGCCTGCCGCATCATCACGCAGGATCGCGACGAAATTGCCCCAATGGTCCTGGCTGAAGCGATGGAGTTCCGACGGCTCGCTGCCGGGCGCGAAAGCCGACGGCAGGGTCGCCGGATCGCTCTTGCCGGTCGCGAAAATGGGGCCGATGACCATGCCGATATCATCGCCCAGATGCCGGATTTGTCCGCCGCCGCCTGCGACCAGCATATCGTCCCGGTCGATCATGACCGACAGGCCGTCGGTGCGGGAAATTGCACTCCGGATCGCTGGCGCGATGGGGCTGCGTTCCGGCGTCGGCGCGAGTATGGCGACAAAGCTTTCCATCAGATGATCCTGATCGGGCAGAAGGGACGGACCTGATCGGGATCATCGGCGACGACCATGCCGTCGACCTCGACCCAGCTATGGGCCTGGAAGGGGTTGAGCTTGACGCCCAGGACGAGATCCGGCCGGATGCCGAGCGCGATCAGCCATGATGCGAGCGACAGCGCGGTGGGGAGGCACTGGTCACGGGCGGAGACGATCATGGCGGCCCGGCGATAGGCCTGATCAATATGGGCAAGCCGGTCGGTCGGGGCCGTCCTTGGCGCCACGCCAAGCTTTCGCCGTTCGATCGAGCGGATGTTCCGCGAGAAGGGCAATTGTCTCAGTCTCGCGCGCCACCAGAGCCGGCGGGTCAGGGCGCTTGCGACATAGGCTGGTGACAGGCGCGGTTTCGCAATGGGGAGCCTGGCTTCGGACGCATGCGAGCGCGGGCAGGGGGCGGGCCTGATACCGACCGGCGACCGGATGATGATGCCCGCTTCCAGCAAGGCGTCGCACTGCCGGGCATCGATGTGGTCGGCCTCGACCAGGGAACCAAACGCCTCGTCCAGGGCTGGCCGCAGACCGAAATAGCGATCGGCATGGAGATCCAGGAAGATGGTGTGCCCCTCGGTCCGGCAGAAGCTCAGACCATCGCGCAGTGTAAAGCCGGTCATCCTATGTCTCGAACGGACGATGGCGCGCAGCTGTGAAGCTGCGCGCCATCGCTTCAGTCGTCGGAGAGGCCGAAATTGCGTTCACCAAGCCCGACGTCGCCGGTGATGCCGCCGGGACCCTTGGTTTCCACGCTGATCGCGCCGAGTTCGATCACGTCATTGTCACGTTCCATGATAGTCACTCCTTGGCTTTGCTGCGACGATTTGCAGCACCATGAAGCGTAGGAAGCGGACGGCCCTATCCGAAATTTATACGGATCCGATATCGCGAATATATGGGATGACGGGAGGGATGGATATTGCTCTTCAATATGTTGCAGACGGCGTGTTTCGCCAGTCACTCGTCTCGATAGACGCCGCGGAGCAGTTTTGCCGCGGCGCGCCGGCGGCGCAGATGATAGGTCGATGAGGTCCTGCGCAGCAGCCCGATGTCACCGGCGCGCGCGCTGTGCGCCAGCGCCTGCAATTCATCCCCGGTGCCGCCCAATATGTCTTCTTCGCCGATCCGCGCGACATGGAGGCGGGCATTTGTGCGTTCCATCGCTTCGCCATGTTCGCGATTGCTGGACGCGCTCGCGATGCGGTGAAGGAGGTGCGCGGCCTGGTCCGCGCTCGATAGGGAATCCGGGTCGGGTTCGATTGATCGCAGCAGCGAAAGGCGGGTGCCGCGCAGGGCGAGCTGGATGATATCGCCCGACCAGGCGTAGAGATCCTTGAGGCCTGGCTCGTCGATCAGCGGTACAAGAAATCCGCCGCCGCTTCGCGCTTCGACAAGGCCCTCGCCGGCCAGATGGTTGAGCGCCTCCCGGATCGGCGTTGTACTCGATGCCAGGATTGCGGAAAGCTCTACCGGATCTAGACGGGATCCGGGACGATAGCCCCGTTCCATGATGATGCGCCTCAGACTCTGCTGAACCCGCTCGGAGGTTGGACCGGCGTTCATCCTGGTTCAGCTTTGCCGCGCCGCAAAGGCCGACACCATCTCTTGCTGGTCCGGCCGCAGCGTATCGATGGCGGCCAGCGGGCGATCAGGCGCGCCAGTCAGCAGGACCGATGGACACTGTCCCTCGAAATTGCCGAGATTGGGGCGGTGCTGGCGATAACCGGCAAGCGCGGCCAGTTCCGGCGAAAACTTGCGTGCGACTGCAGGCGGATAGGCAAGCCAGGGGTTTTCATAGGGTTTGAGCCATCCCAGGCTATAGCCTGTGACGATCGCGCGCCGCACAGCAGCGGTCCGGTTCGCGCCGGCACCGTGCAGGGTTGATCCCAGCAGGATCAAGGCAGAGCCTGGCTCCATCCCGACCGCGATCGGATCTGTGACCGGATCGGGCATGAGCGCCTGTGCGCCGTGGCTGCGCGGCCAGACCAGCGTCGCGCCATTATCGCCGGTGAAGGGCGTCAATGGCCAGATGATATTGACGAGATATTCGATCTCTCCCTTGGGCGCCTGCCACATATCCTGGTCGCGATGGGGCACCTGCGCCGGCGCGCCGGGAAGCGCGGTTATCGGTTGCGGGGGGCGAGGCGCTTCTGGGCTGAACTCCGCCAGTGACAAACGACGGCACCGTCATCGTCGCTGAAGATTGGATGGATTCTGCCCCTTATGCCGCGCTCCAGGGGGTTGGTCGCGCAGGGCTGATGTGGGAATGGCTGCGCCGCGATCCGGCCTATGTCGCCTGGCACGCGCAGGCGAGTCGCGTCACCCGAGGCGCTGCCGGCAGCTCGCCCTGGGGGTTGCACTTTCGCCGAGCATCCCGACCTCCGGGCCCCGGAGGCGCGGATCATCTGGCGCGCCGATTTCGATCCCGCGACCCTGCCTGTTTCGATCGCGCCCTGCTCTGGTCTGGACGAAGACGGTATCGATGTTGCGTGCCTGACGCCATGGCTCCGCGCCGCCACCGGCGCCATGGGCCTGGAATATGCGGTGCTCACCGATGGCCGCAGGCATTTGCGGCTCGACATACTGGAGGGGAGTCTTGCCGGATCGCAAGGCATGATCCTGCTGCGCTATGAGATGTGGGGCTCGAAAACCGCCGCAAGGCGGTTGCGAACCCTGGAGCGTTTCCTCGATCTGGCCAGGACCGGCCGTTTTCGTCCAGCGCTCTATCCGCCCGATCCCGTGGTCGGGCGGGGCGTTGCGCTGTTGCGTGTCCATGATGCCCGCGCATCGGGCGCCAGTCATCGCGACATCGGCGAGATACTCTTCGGGACACAAGCGGTGGCATCGGGCTGGGAGGGAAGGACAGACCATGTGCGTCAGCGCGTGCGGCGCATGGTAAAGTCCGCGCGGGCCATGGCGCAGGGTGGATATCGCTCGCTGATGAGATCCAGATAGACCGTTGGGGGTGGCCGCAAGTCGGTGAAAACCAGGGCCGTAGTGTCGAAGGGTTTCGGTGCCGAAGGGTTCGGGTGTCAACCTTGGCCGTGGGCCGGCCTTGCCGGCCCTCCATGGGCGCGGCGCCGGGCGCCGCGGCGTTGCTGGCTGTGGTCCTCCCTTCAGGCGGGGATGGGCTCGTTCGCCTTGCTAGGCCCGCGCGCCCCTCCCGCAAATGGCGGCCAGCCGCCATTCCTCCGCTTCGCTGCGGCCCTTCCGGGTGCGCTCGGCGCTTGGCCGCGGGCCTTGCCGTGCTCCTTGCCGCCCACCCCCGCCCTGCGGGGGACCATGTTGGTTTTGAAGGCGGTGCTTGGAGGCTAGGCATGACGTCCCATTCTTCTCCCCGCGCGCATGACCGGCAAGGACAACAGGCAATTTCAGGCGGGAAGCGTTCAGGCGTTCGGGCGAAAGGCGCGCCCGAGGGGCAGGCACCCAATATCCATGAGCAGGTGACGGCCCGCATCATATCGCAGCTCGAGGCTGGGCGCATGCCTTGGGTGCAACCTTGGGCCAAGGCGGGCGAGGGCGCGGGCTGTGGTCCAGCCCTGCCCCGCAACGCACTGTCGGGCCGTTCCTATTCGGGCATCAACATTCTCCTGCTCTGGGGCGAGGTGATCGCCAAGGGCTATCCCAGCCAGAGCTGGCTGACCTTCCGGCAGGCGAGGCAGGCGGGCGGCACCGTCCGCAAGGGCGAGCATGGTTGCATGGTCGTCTATGCCGACCGCTTCATTCCCGAAACCGAAAAGGCGAGGGCGCAGGACAGTGGGGAGGAGGCGCGGACCATTCCCTTCCTCAAACGCTTCACGGTCTTCAATGTCGCGCAATGTGAAGGGCTGGAGAATAAAGTCCTGCCTGATCCCGCGCCGCTGCCTGAGCGTGAAACCATCCCCATAGCCGAGGAGGTCATCGCGGCGAGCGGCGTCGATTTTCGCATGGGCGGGGACAAGGCCTATTATATGCCTTCGCTCGATATCGTGCAGGTGCCGCCGCAGCCGGCCTTTTTCGAGCAGATCAATTTTTACCGGACCTGCCTGCATGAGCTGACCCACGCGACGGGGCATGTCTCGCGCTTGGGCCGCGATCTTTCCCATGGCTTTGGAACAGCGGACTATGCCCGCGAGGAACTGATCGCGGAAATGGGATCGGCCTTCCTCTGCGCCTCCCTGGGGATCGTCCCGACCGTGCGGCATGCCGACTATATCGGCGCATGGCTGGCCGTGCTTCGCGAGGACAGCAGGGCCATTTTCCGCGCGGCGCGCGCGGCCAGCCTTGCCGCCGACTGGCTGCTGGAGAAGCATCGCGCTGCCCGGCAGGGCGTGGGTGGAGAGGGCGCGCCCGATCCGGCCATCGCCGCCACGCCCATGGATGGGAGGGCGGCATGATCCTCCTTTCCGATAAACTGCGCGCCCGCTTGCGCGCGCAGGCGCGGGCGAGCGCCGAAATCTTGGGCTCTGACCCTTGCCCCATCGCCAAATTCTTCAATCCCTTGGGAGCCGCGACATGGCTGGTCACCGAATTGGCGCGGGATGGCGACAGCCTGTTCGGCCTTGCCGATCTGGGCTTTGGATGCCCGGAACTGGGATATTTTTCCCTGTGCGAGATCGAGGCCATCCGCCTGCCCTTTGGCCTGCGGATCGAGCGCGACCTTGCCTTTACATCGCTGCATCCGCTTTCGGTCTGGGCCGACACGGCGCGCCGGGCCGGATCGATCCTTGCAGCCCAGTCCTTTCTCGCCCGCAGCCTCACGGCCCGGCCGACCGACGAGCTTCCGCCGCCCTGAACGGCGGCAAGGCGCGGGCGGCCGCCTGCCGCCCATTCAAGGACAGGTCCTGTCATCTGCCGACCGCGACGGTCCGTTCGCGGCGGGGCCTGCCATTTGCGACAATGGAGTGATCCCATGAAACTCGACTTCATCCCTCTCGACCGGCTCTGCATCAGCAAGGCCAATATGCGCTGGAGCAAAAAGGCCCCCGATATAAGCGACATATTACCCACCGTGCGCAGGCGCGGCGTCATCCAGCCCGTCATCGTGCGGCCCTGCCAATGTGCAGCCGAAGAGGCAGCCAATGGCGCGCCCTCGTTTGAGATCATTGCCGGAAGCCGCCGCTTTCATGCCGCGCGCGCCGTCTGGCAGGAAAAACGCGCGGCGGGCGAGGCCGATTCCGAATGCGCCGCGCTCCCCTGCGCCATTCTCGAGGCGGGTGATGATGCCGATGCGATCGAGGCGTCGCTGATCGAGAATGCCGCGCGCCGCGATCCTTCCGAAGTAGCGCAATGGGAGGCCTTCACCCGGCTGGTGAGGGAAGGGCGCGGCGTCGATGATATCGCCGCGACCTTCGGTCTTCCCGACCTTGCCGTGCGCCGGGTGCTGGCGCTGGGCAATCTCCTTCCCCGCATCCGCCAGCTCTACGACCGCGAGGCCATTGACCGCGCGACGGTGCGGTACCTCACCATGGCATCGAAAGGCCAGCAGCGCGCATGGCTCGCCCTGCTCGATGACGAAGATGGCTATGCGCCGACCGGGCATCAGTTGAAGGCATGGCTTTTTGGCGGACAGTCGATTCCGGTCCGCCATGCCCTGTTCGACCCGGAGGCCAGCGGCCTTGCCATCGTTTCTGACCTTTTTGGCGAGGACGCCTATTTTGCCGATGCAGGCCTCTTCTGGGACGCGCAAAATGCGGCCATCTCCGCGCGCCGGGAGGCGTGGCTCGATGCGGGCTGGAGCGATGTGGTTATCATACCCGTCAACGAGCATTTTTCGGCCTGGGAATATGAGAAGGCACCCAAGCGCAAGGGCGGGCGCGTCTATGTCGATCTGCGTTCCAATGGCGAAGCCGTCATCCATGAGGGCTATCTCAGCCGCAAGGAAGCCCGGCGGAAGGCGGCAGGGCAGGGCGATGCCGACCGGCCAAGGATCGTCCGTCCGGAACTGACCTCCACTCTTAACGGCTATGTCGACCTGCATCGCCATGCCGCCGTGCGCGCGGCATTGCTCGACCGGCCCGGCGTCGCGCTGCGGTTGATGCTGGCCCATGCCGTCGCGGGTTCATCGCTCTGGTCGATAAGAGCCGAACCCCAGGCAGCGCGCAATGAGGATGTCGCGCAGAGCCTCGCCGCGAGCCGGGGCGAGGCCCTGTTCAACGAGCGGCGGCGGGCGGTGCTTGCGCTCCTGCGCGCTGATCCCGATGATGCGCATCTTCTTGGCGGCCATGATGCACCCGATCTTGTCACCCTGTTTCACCGGATGCTCGACCTTCCCGATGCCGCGCTCATGGACATTGTGGCGATTGTCATGGGTGAAAGCCTCGCCAGCGGCAGCGCCGCCGTCGAGGCGGCCGGTCTCGTTCTGGGCCTCGACATGGGACAATGGTGGGCGAGCGATGACGCTTTTCTTGCATTGCTGCGGGATCGCGAATTGCTGGGTGCCTTGCTGGCCGAGGTGGCGGGGGAAGCTGTCGCGGCGGCCAATGCGAAGGAAAAGGCCAGGACCCAGCGTCGGATATTGGGCGACCATCTGCGCGGGGAAAATGGACGGCAGGCGCGCGCCGGATGGGTGCCGCGCTGGATGGCCTTTCCGCCGTCCGCCTATACCGCGCGCGGCGGCGTCGGATCGGTCAGCGCCCATGAAGCGGCCTGCGCGACGGAGGACCGCGAGGATGATCCGGTGCCGCCGCAGGGCGGCGCGGCCCTGCCCGACCCCGATGGAGAGGAAGGGGATGCGCTGGGGCATCGCGCCGAGCAGGACCGGCTCGCGGCTTGACGGAGGCTCATATGGGATGGACGGGATCGCGCGGCGATCCCGTCCATTGGGCCTGAGCGAGATACAGCATGAAAAAAATCGACCGCGCGCCCAGGCCGTTCCGGCCTGGGCGCGCGGCCCATTTCTCCTTGCCCCTCCCTGCGCCGTCCCGCATGGGAACGGGGTGATGTGGGGCAGATCATGAAGATATTGGACGATGTAGCGCGTTTCGTCGCGCGCCTTGCGCCCGAACCTGTATGCGACCCTTGCATCGCGCAGAAACTCTCGCTGGACGATGTGGCGCTTGCCAGCCATGCAAGTCATGAACTGGCCGGAAGCCATGGTTTTGAGCGCTTCAAGGGTGCGTGCAGCCTGTGCGATCAGAGCGGCATGGTGATCCGGCGTCACTGACCGGCAACACTCCGGGCGTGACAACCGGATATGCGCCTTCCGCGTTGCGGGTGGCCTGCTCGGATCGAGCACCAGAATCTGTCCGCTTCCGACCCATAGGTCCGGGACAGCAGCATCGTCCTTATCGGATTGATGCCGTGTTGCGCGCCAGCGCCCGCTCGATCTTGCGGTCGGTCTTATACTGGCTGAGCGCATAGACCGCCCAGATTGTCGCGGGCAGCCATCCGATGAAGGTGATCTGGAGCAGAAAGCATATGATGCCCGCAATCGGCCTGCCGATCGTGAAGAAGGTCAACCAGGGAAAGATGAGGGCGATGATCAGACGCATGTCCCGATGTCTCCATGGCATGACCGCCCCAGCCGTTCGGAACGGGCGCGGCGAAATTGTCGAATGCCCGCGTCGCGTCGCCCAAAAATAGCGGCATCGACGGCGCGGGGAAACTCCTTTCTTCAAGATTTTGCATTCATATCAGATGGTTATTATCATGGCCATGCGCAGCTATGGGGCATGCGATCAGGGGGCAGACATACGGGCCATAGAGCAGGAACCCCGCCGCGACGGGATGATGCGCCGGTCGTGCCGCGACCATGGATCGACGTGCCGACGGGCCATGGTCTCCATCGGGTCTGGCGGGGCGGCCCGGTCCGGCCAGGACTGGCGGAAGGTAAGTTTTCTCTCGAAGGGCGCCAGCCTGGTGATGGTCAGTCGTCTCGGGCCAGCTTGTCGGGCCAGTATGACGCCACGACCCCCTCTCGCCCCACGCGTGGGGCAGACCCAAGCCCATTGCCGATCCGGTCTGTGTCGCGGCACTGCCCGGCATGGTTTGCCCCGGCCATTTTGCCCGGTTGGCGTACTGACAGGCGATACAATTTTGCTGCTTTGCCACGCTGCCGCGCGATCCATTCCGGCGCCTTGAAAAAGCAGGCTTCTGGGCCGGGCCCGTCCTCCCGCAACCGGCTCGGCTGCGCCTTATTTCCCCGCCCCTGGCAGGGCTCCTCGCGGACCAAATAAGGCTGGCCGGCCGGTCCTTCGCTGCTGCTTCGGCCTGCGGTGCGGGAGGCCTTTGCGTCCCGGCCCTCCTGGCCTGCTGTCGCCCGGAAATGGTTCGCGGGCGCGCGACAGGAGACAGAAAATGGCTGCAATCGGTTATGTCACCCGCAACGGAAATGGCTTCAAGGGCCAGCTTCGCACCCTCTCGATCCGCACCGATGTCGAGATCATCCCCAACAGCCGCAAGAATGGCAGCACCCAGCCCGACTATCGCGTCTTGGCGTCGGGGGTGGAGATCGGGGCGGGCTGGATCCGGATCAGCGAAACCTCCGGCAAGGACTATGTATCGCTCAGCCTTGCCGCGCCCGAATTCGGACCCCGCCGGCTCTACGCCAATCTTGGCCGGGCCGCCGGGCAGGATGATGAGGATGCCTTCGCCATCATCTGGAATCCGGCTGACTGATGGTCCCTCGCCGGTCCCGGCCGCTTTCCATGCGGCCGGGACCGGATGATCGCGACGGGGGTCGAAAAGGGCACCCCCCATTTTCCGACCGTGCCGCGATGGGCCGGATCACCCCAGCATGGACCGATCTGACCCACATGCTCCCTTCCGGGGCCGGGTCGCGAAGGAAAACAGCCATGGAAGATCATGCGAAGGAACGGCCCGGCGCCCATCCGCGGGACCTGGCCGAGCGCGCCCGGATTGCGCGGAATACCTGCCCCTATCTGACCGCCAAGCAGGCGGCCTTTCATCTGGGGATCGCCGCCAACACCCTGAAGCGCTTGCGCCATCAGGGGCGGGGGCCGCTTTGCCGCATGCATGGCGGAAGCTGGCGCTATCATGTCGATGATCTTGATGCCTGGTCGGCGGCCCGCAGGTCGGGAGAAGGCGCGTGAGCCGGCCCCGCGACCTCCCGCTTTTCGCCTGGGGCGAGGCGTTGCGCGCGGCGCGCGCAAGGCGCTGCCGCCTGCGGCGCCATGCCATCTGGATCGGGTCGGGCGCGCTTGCGCTGGGGGCGACCATTGTCTTCCCGCCGTCCCCGCGCCTGCTCTGGAATGCGACAGCGAGCGCCCCGGTCGGCTTCTACCTGGTGTCCCCCGGGGCAAGGCTCGCGCGTGGCGACATGGTGGTGGCGCGCGCGCCCTATCCGGCCCGCCTGCTTGCCGCGCGGCGGCATTATCTCCCCATGAACGTGCCGCTCGTAAAGCGCGTCATCGGCGTTCCGGGCGACATCATCTGCGCGCGCGGCGACAGGGTGACGCTGGATGGAAAGCTGATCGTGCGCCGCCTGCCGCACGACAGCATGGGTCGCGCCTTGCCCTGGTGGGAGGGCTGCGAGGGCCTGCTTCCCGGCCGCTTTTTCCTCCTCATGGACAAGGTTCCGGCGTCTTTCGATGGTCGATATTTCGGGCCGGTGGGAGAGGGCGACATCATCGGCAAGGCGAGCTCGCTATGGCTGCGCTAATGCGACAGCTGCGGCCGATCGCGATGGGGCTGATCCTTTGGGCGACGCCGCTGCGCGCCGACCCAGTTGCCGACTGGGCCGGGGAGATAGCCGAGGCGTCGGCCCGTTTCGGGATCGACCGGCCATGGGTCGAGGCGGTCATGCGCGCGGAGAGCGGCGGCCGCACGGTCTGGCAGGGCAGGCCCATCACGAGCTCCGCCGGGGCCATGGGGCTCATGCAGCTGATGCCCGGAACCTGGGCGGACATGCGAAGGCTTCATGGGCTCGGACAGAACCCGCATGATCCCCATGACAATATCGTTGCGGGCACCGCCTATCTTGCCGCCATGAACCAGCGCTTCGGCTATCCCGGACTGTTTGGTGCCTATCATGCCGGTCCTGAGCGCTATCGGCAATTTCTCATCGAAGGCCGGCCGTTGCCGCCGGAAACGCGCGCTTATATGGCCAATATCACTGCATCGCTCGGGGCCGCTCGGACGCTGTCGCCGCTACGCCCACCCCAGCTAAACCCGCCGGCGACAAAGCCTCCGTTCCTGTTCATCTATCGTGCCGGGCCACCCGCAGCCGAGCCTGCCGACACGCCAACTGAGGGCATAGCGAAATCCGATCCGCTTTTCGCCGTACGCCGGGCCTATTGAGCGTCGGCCTTGTCCTGTTGTTCAGCATTCCGGGGCAGGCCGCACCACAAGGCGGTGGTGGAATAGCGACCATTTCGGATTTAGGAGGGAGCGATGGACGACCTTTCCTCCGAGCATATGCTGTGCGGCCGATCGCTGTCGCGTGACGATGTTCAGCAGCTCAGCCCCTCGACTTGCCGCCATCTTGTCGATTGCGACCTGGAAGAGGCCGACCTGTCCCGGCTCGACCTCAGCGGCTGGCACTTCGAGCGCTGCAACCTGCGACATGCCGATCTGAGCGGTGCGAACCTGGAGGGCGTGGTCTGGCATGGCTGTCGGGGCGCATTTGCCAATTTTACCGGCGCCACCCTTGCAGAATCCAGCTTCCGCGCCAGCGATTTCAACAATGCCAACTTTCGCCGAACCAAGCTTTATGCCGCGCGGTTCAGCGGTTGCAAACTGACTGGCGCGGACTTTACCGATGCTTCCGCCATGGAGATCGGGATCGAGGAAACGCTCCTCATCAATGCGCGATTGCCTGGATTTTCCTTTCGCAATGACAGGCTGCGGAAGGTCGACTTTTCCCAGGCCGATCTTCGAAAGTGCGATTTCCGGCAGGTGGTGTTCGAGGAGTGCAGCCTGCGCGATGCCAGCATGGCGGGATCGCGCTTCGACGGCGCGGACCTGCGCGGCGCGGATATTGGCGGCCTGCGGCTCGTCGATGCAAGCCTCTTCCGCGGCGCAACCATATCGCGTGCGCAGGCCGGAGAATTGCTGGGCGAACTCGGACTGAAGGTGCGCTAGCGCCAGGCAAAATTCGCGGGCTTGTCGCCCAGGACAGACGCATGGCCAGGCGAGGAAAGAGGAAAATCCGCTCAGGCTTTCCCATGATACCGGTGCGGAACGCGCCGCCTCAAGGACGACGGGGCCCCACCATTTTTCGTGGGGGACGCTGCGCTTTCCCCGCGAAAAATCGTGACCCCCATCGCCGCTGGCGCGGCCGCTTCGCGGTCCTTGACCCGGCCCGTTCCGCCCCGGGCGACGCCTTCATCTTTCGCAAGATGATGGAGGCTGAAATGTCGATTGAACAGCAAATCGAGGAACTGCGCGCTGAACTCAGCTGCTGTCGGGTCCGCCGGGAAGCCAGGCTGATCGCGGCTGAATTGCAGGTTGCGCTGGA
>DATEDR010000101.1:0-17960 GCA_035281605.1 Sphingobium sp. | reverse complement strand
GACGGCGGCTGGCCGATGCTCTGGGCGCGGAGCCCAGAAGTTTCCCGCCACTCTATCGCGCGATGATCTCGGCGGGTGAGAGTTCGGGTAGCCTGCCGACGATCATGGAGCGGCTTTCCGACCTGATGGAGCGGCAGGCGGTGATCCGATCGAAGGTGCTGACGGCGATTGCCTATCCGAGCGTGCTGGCGGCCTTTGCGGTGTGCGTGGTCGCGGCGCTGATGATCTTCGTCGTGCCCAAGGTGGTCGAACAGTTCGATACGGTCGGGCAGCAATTGCCGCTGCTGACGCGGATGGTGATGGGGACTTCGGCCTTTCTGGCGGGCTATTGGTGGTTGCTGCTGATCCTGATCGGGCTCGGCGCCTTTGGTTTCTGGCGGGCGCTGAAAGTCGAGACTTTTCGCTATCGGTTCGATGGGATGCTGTTGCGCCTGCCGCTGCTGGGGCGATTGATCCGCGACCTGCATGCGGCGCGGATGGCGCGGACCTTGTCGACCATGGTGGCGAGCCGTTTGCCGCTGATGGAAGGGCTGACGCTCACCACGCAGACGGTGCACAACCGGGTGCTGCGGCAGGCGTCGGAGGAGATTGTCGAGGCCATTCGCGGCGGCGGCAGCCTGTCGGCGGCGCTGCGGCGGGCTGGCGTGTTTCCGCCGCTGCTGGTCTATCTGGCGGCGAGCGGGGAAAGCGCGGGGCGGCTGGACACGATGCTGGAGCGGGCGGCGGATTATCTGGAGCGGGAGTTCGACAGTTTCACCTCCACGGCGCTGGCCATGCTGGAGCCGGTCATCATCATCGCGATGGGCGGTATCGTCGCCGTCATCATCCTGTCCATCCTGCTGCCCATCCTGCAATTGCAGAGCCTTACCGGGGCCTGGAGGAGTGTTTATGAATTTCCTCGACTTCAAATCTGTCCGGTCCCTGCGCAGAGAGTCTGGCGATCGGCGAGCGGCTGAACATGGCTTCACGCCCGTGAGGCGCTCCGCCGAACACGGCTTCACGCTGGTCGAACTGATGGTCGTGATCGTCATCATCGGCCTGCTGGCGACGATCGTCGCGATCAACGTCATCCCGGCGACCGACACGGCGCGGGTCGAGAAGGCGAAGGCGGATATCGCCACGATCGAGCAGGCGCTGGAGCAATATCGGCTCGACAATCTGGCCTATCCCTCGGCGACCGACGGCCTGGCGGCGTTGATCAACCCGCCGGCTTCGCTCGCGCAGCCGCAGCGCTACAGGCGCGGCGGCTATATCAAGAAGCTGCCGGACGATCCCTGGGGCCGGCCCTATGCCTATGCGGTGCCGGGCAAGAAGGGCGCGTTCGACATCAGTTCGCTGGGCGCGGACGGCCAGCCGGGCGGCGAGAGCGAGAATGCCGACATTTCTTCCAGCGAACTCTAACCGGACGGAATGGGGGTTCACCCTGATCGAGCTGATGGTCGTGCTGGCGATCATCGGCTTCATTTCGGCTGCCGTGGTGCTGGCGATCCCCGACCCGCGCGGGCGCGTGATCGAAGATGCCGACCGCTTTGCCGCGCGCGTTGCCGCCGCGCGCGACGAAGCGGTCGTTACCGCCCGCCCCATGGGCGTGTGGGTGTCGGCGTCCGGCTACGGCTTCCAGCGCCGCGAGGGGCCGCAATGGGTGGGACTTGAGGACAAGCCGTTCGTTACCGCCAATTGGAAAGGCGGAACACGCGCGCTGGTCGGCAAGGATGGCCGGCAGCAGATCGGCTTTGATGGAACGGGCTTGCCGACCGATCCCATGACGGTGACCCTGGCGCGCGAAGGCGAGCGCGTGTCGGTGACGGTCGACATGGCGGGAAAGGTCATGGTCGGTGGGTAGATATATGATATCCGTTCGCCCTGAGCCTTTCCAAGGGCTTCACTTCCTTTCGAAGAGGAAGGATTGGCTTTCGAAGAGGAGGGATTGGGCTTCGACAAGCTCAGCCCGAACGAAGAAGAGATTCGCGGCTTCCGACGAGGTCGGCTTTACGGACTTGAAGCGTTCCGCCCAACAGGGCTTCGTGCCTCTGAGGCGTTCCGCCCAACAGGGCTTCACGCCGTTGAAGCGTTCTGCCCAACAGGGCTTCACGCTGCTCGAAATGCTCGTCGCGCTGGCGGTGTTCAGCCTGGCGGCGTTGGCGTTGGTGCGCTTGCAGGGGGTAACACTGCGCACGGCCGCCGATCTGGACAGCAAGGCGCTGGGGCAGATCGTCGCGCGGAACCTGATGGTCGAGGTGCAGACCGATCCCGCGCCGCCTTCACTGGGCAGCGAAGAAGGCGATGTCGATAATGGCGGGAGGCGCTGGCACTGGTCGCGACAGGTGAAGGCGACCGAGGACAAGCGGCTGTTGCAGGTCGACCTGACGGTCGATGGGCAGGCGGGTTCCTCCCCCGTGGTGTTGAGCTTCGTGCGGGTGCTCCAGTGACGGGCGCTAATGCCAACGGACGCGGCGCGGGGACAGGGAGCGGCGGCTTCACCCTGATCGAGCTGCTGGTCGCGCTGATGATCTTCGCGATGCTGGCGGCGGCGGGGGTGCTGCTGCTGGGCAACAGCGTTTCCGCCCAGGCGCAGATCAAGCTGCGGCTCGATGGCATGGCCGCGGTGCAGCGGGCGGGCGGTGCCCTTGCGGCGGACCTCGGGCAAGCCCTGCCTCGCATCAGTCGAACGGAAGCCGGTACGTTGGCGCCCGCTTTCTGGTCGCATCGGGAGGGGGAGGGCGTTCCCGTCCTCCAGTTCGTGCGCGGCGGGTGGGACAATCTGGGCGACCTGCCCCGGCCTTCGTTGCAGAAGGTCGAATATTGGGTGCGGCAGGGGCGGCTGGAGCGGCGCACCTACGCGCAGGTGGACGGTGCGGCGGGGGAGCAGCCGGCGGCCCTGCTGAGCGAGGTCGAGGATGTCGCGCTACGCTTTCGGGACGCCAGGGGAGACTGGCGCGACCAATGGATCCCGACCCAGCCGGACCTGATGCCGCGCGCGGTGGAGATGACGGTGACGCGGACGGGCGAGCCCCCGGTCACGATGCGCTTCCTGGTCGGTCCGGGGCCTGCGGAAAAGCTGGAAGGGGAGGCGGGCGGTGCCTGATCCCCGCGCGAAGAACGAGCAGGGCGCCGCGCTGCTGACGGTGCTGCTGCTGCTGGCGGTGATGGCGGTGGTGGCCGCCAGCGCGCTGGAGCGGCTGGCGCTGGCCACGCGCATGACGGGCAATGGCGGAGCGGTCGACCAGGCGAGGGCTTTTGCGGATGCCGGCACCGAGATCGCGCGCTTGCGGATCGGCGATCTGGTCGCGGCCAGTCCGGGGAAGACCACGCTGGCAGGGAACTGGATGGGCAGGCCGCAACCAATCGCGGTGCCGGGCGGCGTCGCCACGGCGCGGGTCACGGATGGCGGCAACTGCTTCAACCTCAACAGCGTGGTCGCGGGCGAGAATGAGGCCAATCTGAAAGTGAGGCCGGTGGGCGTTTCGCAGTTCCAGGCCTTGCTGCAGGCGCTGGGGGTCGATGCGCGACAGGCGCAGGTCGCGGCGGCTTCGCTGGCTGACTGGATCGACACGGACAGCGTGCCGCAGCCGGGCGGGGCGGAGGATGAGACCTATGCACAGGCGGCGCGGCCTTATCGCACGGCCAACCGATTCATGGTGGATGGGAGCGAGCTGCGGGCGGTGAACGGGGTGACGCCGGCGATCTACGATCTGGCGCGGCCATGGGTGTGCGCGCTGCCGACGGCGGATTTGTCGCCCATCAATATCAATACGCTGCTGCCCGGTCAGGCGGTGCTGTTCGCCATGCTGCTGCAAGGGCAGTTGAGCGTCGCGCAAGCGCGGCAATTGCTGGCGCAGCGGCCCGCGGAGGGTTACGGCAGCACGATGCAATTCTGGGCCCCCCTGGCCAGCAGCGGGATCACGCCGCTGGAGGAGGTGGGGCAGCAGGTCAAATTGACGACAGGATTTTTCGGGGTGGAAGTGGCGGTGAATGTGGGGGGTACGCAGGTTGTGGAACGGGCGCTGATCGACGCTCGGCAAAATCCGGCCCGATTGTTGCGCCGCAATTGGGGCAGCGGCGCATGAGCGTGCGGGAAGGGTTGATCGTCATTCTGTCCGAACAGGGCGAGCCGCTGTGGATGCGGATCGTGGAGGACGCGGTCGTTCAGAGCGGGGCGGGATCGAACTGGCTCGCCGCCTGCGGCCTCACGGCATTGCCTGATGATGCGCTCGTCATGCTGGTGCCGCCGGCTCCGCTGGTGACGCTGCACTGGATCGCCCATCCAGACCTGCCGCCGCGGCAGGCACGGGCGGCGGCGCGGCTTTCCGCGATCGCGGCCGGGATCGTGCCGGCGGACCAGTTGTTCGCTGCGGCGGACGAGAATGACGATCCGGCCCGTCCGCACATCGTCGCCGTCGCCGCGCGCAGCGACATGCAGCATTGGCTGCTCTGGGCGCAGCATCATGGGCTGGACCCGGACCTGATCGTGCCGGCCGCGCTGCTGATCCCCGCGCCGATGGAGGGGTTCAACCGGGCGACGGTCGGCAATGATCCGGTTCTGCGCGGGAGGGATGTCGCGCTGGCCGCCGATCTGGCGCTGCCCGAACTGCTGGGCGATGCCGCGATCCACCACGTTCCGGCGGAACGGGTGGCGGCAGTGGCGGTCGCCGCGCTGGCCGCGCCGCCCGTCGACCTGCGGCAGGGCGATTTCGCCAAGCGGGTGCGGCGGACGCTGGACGGCCGGCAATTGACGCGGATCATGCTGTGGAGCGGGCTGATCCTGCTGGCGAGCCTGCTGATCGCGCTGGTCGGGATCACGCGCCAGCATGTCGCCGCGAGCAGCCTGGATGCCGAAAGCCTGGCCCTCGCCCGCCAGGTGCTGCCGAGCGCGAGAGACGTCGTTCAGGCAGAGGCGGAGATGGACCGGCAGCTGGCGGCCCGAGGAGCGGGGGCCTATGCCTTCACCGCGCCTGTCGCCGGGCTGCTGGGCGCGATGCAGGATGCGCCGGGCGTGTCGTTGACGGCGCTGTCCCGCGACCCGGACGGGATGATCCGGGCAACGCTGGCCGCGGCGAAGGCGGATGAGATAAATGGCGTGTTGCTGGCGCTGCAGGGGGCGGGCTTCACGATCACGGCGACCTCGTCCCAGGCGCCCAGCGGCCAGACGCTGGCAGACATAACGGTGCGGGCATGATCGAACAGGCAAAGACGCTGTGGAATGAGCGCAGCCCCCGCGAGCAGTGGATGCTGGGCGTGATGGTCGCGCTGATGGCGGTGGTCATTTTGTGGATCGGCGTCCTGGGGCCCTTGTCGGCGGCGCAGCTGTCCGCGCGCGACGCGCTGGCGCAGGCCACGGATCGCAACGCCGCCATCCGAACGAAGGTGAAGCTGCTGAAGACGCTGCCCCGCAGCGCCGGGGCCTCCACGATCCCGGTCGATCAGTTGGTCGGCCAGAGCGCGGGCGAGGCGGGGCTGACGCTGGAACGGGCGCAGGCGCAAGGGCCCGACCGGATCGAGATCGCGGTCGCTTCGGTGCGGCCCGTCGCGCTCTTTTCCTGGCTGGCGAAGCTGGAGGCGCAGGGCGTTCGCGTCGACACGATGAGCGCGCGTCCATCCCCTACCGCCGGCAGCGTGTCGGTGCAGGCCGTGCTGGTCAGGGAGGGCGGGCAATGATGGGCCTCCGGCTGTCGCGCCGCGCCCGCATCGTGCTGATCCTGTTGTTCGCGGCGGGCTTCATCCTGTTCATGCCGATGCGCATCGCGCTTGGCCTTGCCGGGTTGGAGCGGGTCGGCGTCGCCGCGCGGGACGTGCGCGGTTCGATATGGGGCGGGCGGATCGACCAGTTGATGCTGGGGACCATGTCCTTGGGATCGGTGCGGGCCGCTCTTTCGCCTGTATCCCTGCTGATGGGGCGCGTTCGGGTGGACATGGAGCGCAGCGAGGGCGCGGCCGACGATGTGAGCGGGGCGATGACCATCGGGCTCGGGCGCTTTGGAATCGACGACGTCACTGGCGCGGTGCCGCTGGGGCGCGCTTTCGCGCCGCTGCCGGTCGCCAGTTTCGTGATGGACGACGTGACCGCCTATTTTTCCGGTGACCGCTGCGGGCATGCCGAAGGGCGGGTTCGCGCGCAGCTTGCGGGGCAGTTTCCCGGCCTGAACCTGTCCCAGGGCCTGTCGGGGATGGCGACATGCGACGGCGATGCGCTGCTGCTGCCGCTCGTCAGCCAGTCGGGGCTGGAGAAGGTCAATCTGCGCCTCTGGCGATCGGGCCGTTATGTCGCGGAAATGCGCGTCGAAACGGCTGATGCCGCGCTGGCCGACGCGCTGGCGAAATCGGGTTTCGCAACAGCGGGCGGAGCTCGGGTGCTGAGGGTCGAAGGGACATTGTGATCGACCCGCTGTCCGCGATGCTGGGCGCAGTTGCCGGCGCGATCGCGGGCAGCTTTCTCGCCACGCTGGTCCTGCGATGGCCGGAGGGCCGGGGGATCATGCGCGGCCGATCCGCCTGCGACGGGTGCGGCCGGGTGCTGGGCGCGGTCGACCTCATCCCCATGCTGAGCGCGCTGGTGCAGCGGGGCCGCTGTCGGACCTGCGGCGCGGGCATCGATCCGCTGCATGGCCGGGTGGAGGCGGGCTGCGCCATCATCGGGGCACTGGCTTTGGGGTTCGCGCCGGGGCTGGCGGGGATCGGCTGGGCGCTGCTCGGCTGGCTGCTGCTGACGCTGGCGGTGCTGGACTGGCGGCACCTGTGGCTGCCCGACGCGCTGACGCTGCCGCTGGCGTTCGGCGGGCTGACGCTGGGGTTGTGGACGACGGACGCCATGCTGGCCGACCGGGTCATCGGGGCTGCCGCGGGCTACCTGGCCTTGCTGGGCGTGGCGGTGGGCTACCGCATCACCCGGGGCCGGGATGGGCTGGGGCTGGGGGACGCCAAGCTGTTGGGCGCGCTTGGCGCGTGGTTCGGCTGGCAGGCGCTGCCCTTCATCCTGCTGATGGCTGCGAGCCTGGGGCTCATTGCGGTGATCGCGAGCGTCGCGGCGGGGGCGAGGATCGACCGGACGACGCTAGTGCCGCTCGGAACATGCCTGGCGGTCGCGGCGGTGCCGGGCTGGTGGGTGGCGATGTTGGCGATGCGGGCGCCGATCTGACATCGCTGCTCCACGCGGGGCCTCCGCTGCCTGGGCAAAGTACAACCTGAATTAGCCGGCGATCCTTTTATTACAGTCCTGAGCGAGCGGGTAGGAACATTGCCGCCGCTGGCGTGTCTGCGGGGAGGGGGATCATCTGCAGCAGGAGTAGGCTGAATGGCCCGGAAAATCGGTGAGGACAAAGGCGCGAAGAGCAAGGCGCGCACGTTCGACACGCAGGTCGGCGATGCGGGAGAATTGCACCAGATCGCATCGGGATCCGACGATGTCCTGACCACTCAACAGGGCGTGCCCGTAGCCGACGACCAGAATTCTCTGCGCGTCGGGACCCGCGGTCCGACCCTGCTGGAAGATTTTCATTTCCGCGAGAAGATCTTTCATTTCGACCATGAACGCATCCCCGAGCGGGTGGTCCATGCCCGCGGCTTCGGCGTCCACGGCACTTTCACGCTGAACGAAAGCCTGGCCGAGTTCACGACCGCGAAGATCCTGACCGAAGTCGGCGAACAGACGCCGATGTTCGTGCGTTTTTCGACCGTGGCGGGGAACAAGGGGTCGTTCGACCTTGCACGGGACGTGCGCGGCTTTGCCGTCAAATTCTATACCAAGGAAGGCAATTGGGACATTGTCGGCAACAATATCCCGGTGTTCTTCATCCAGGACGCGATCAAGTTCCCCGACCTGATCCACGCCGCCAAGCAGGAGCCCGATCGCGGCTTTCCCCAGGCGCAGACCGCGCATGACAATTTCTGGGACTTCATCAGCCTGACGCCCGAATCCATGCACATGGTGATGTGGGTCATGTCGGACCGCGCGATCCCGCGCTCCTTCCGCTTCATGGAAGGGTTCGGCGTTCACAGTTTCCGCCTGATTGACGCGGAAGGGAGGGGGACCTTCGTCAAGTTCCACTTCAAGCCCAAGCAGGGGCTGCAGTCGGTGCTCTGGAACGAAGCGGTGAAGATCAACGGTGCCGACCCCGATTTCCATCGCCGCGACCTGTGGGATGCGATCGACCTTGGCAGCCCGCCCGAATGGGATCTGGGGGTGCAGATCTTCGACGATGAATTCGCCGATACGTTCGAATTCGACGTGCTGGATGCGACGAAGATCATCCCCGAAGAGCAGGTGCCGGTCCGTCGCATCGGCAGTTTCGTGCTGGACGCCCATGTCGACAATTTCTTTGCCGAGACCGAGCAGGTCGCCTTCTGCACGCAGAATGTGGTGCCGGGCATCGGCTTTTCGAACGATCCGCTGCTGCAGGGGCGGAATTTCTCCTATCTCGATACGCAGCTCAAGCGGCTGGGATCACCCAACTTCACGCACATTCCCATCAATGCGCCGCGTGGCTGCCCGGTCCATAATTTCCAGCAGGACGGCCATATGGCGATGCGCAACCCCACGGGCCGGGTCAATTACGAACCCAATAGCTGGGGCGGCCCGCGCGAGCACCCGACTCAGGGCTATCGCCACTTCGCCGCGGCGGAGGAAGGGCCCAAGCTGCAGGCGCGGTCGCCCAGCTTCGCCGACCATTATAGCCAGGCGCGGCAGTTCTTCATCAGCCAGGCGCCGATCGAGCAGAAGCATATCGGCGACGCGCTGGTGTTCGAACTGTCCAAATGCGAGCGCGTCGACATCAGGGAACGGATGGTGGCGCATCTGCGCAATATCGACGAAGGCCTTGCGACCGTGGTGGCGGGCGGCCTGGGCCTGGCCAAATTGCCCGACCCCGCGCCCGCTGCGGCGGCTCCGCGCACGGACCTGCCGCCGTCCGATGCGCTGAGCATCCTCAAGAACGGGCCGGAAAGCTTCGCCGGCCGCAAGCTCGGCATATTGGTGAGCGACGGGGCGCCGGGTGCGCTGGTCAAGGCGCTCGTCGATCAGGTGAAAGCGCTGGGCGCCGTCTACGAGATCGTGGCGCCGCAGGTCGCGGGAGCCAGGCTGGACGACGGGTCTTTGGTCGAAGGCAAGCAGAAGATCGATGGTGGTCCCTCCGTCCTCTATGATGCGGTGGCGCTCATCCTGTCGCCCGAGGGCGCGGCGCAACTGGCGCAGGACAAGGCGGCGAAGGATTTCGTCAACGACGCCTATGCCCATTGCAAGTTCATCGCCTATGTCGATGACGCGTTGCCGCTGATCGACCGCGCCGGCGTGACGGAGGATGACATGGATGAAGGGCTTGTCCGACTGGAAGGGCCCGACGATGTCGAACCGTTCCTGGCGCTGTGCGGTCAATTGCGCCTGTGGGATCGCGAGTTCAAGGTGGATCTGGACGCCGCAGGCTTCCTCGCGGCTCAGGGCAAATCCTGAAGGGGATGACAAGGGATGGGAGACATATCCAGCCCTGCCCCTGTTCGCGGGTCCCGTGGCAATGATCTGCCCGCCTATGTAGGCAATGGCCTTATCGGCCTGAGGGTGCGGGAGGTTGCTCTGCTGGCCGGCTCCGCCATCGTGAATGGCGTGGTCGGCCTGTACCCCAAGGCGGCGATGGCAGGGGACAGGCGCCTTGCCCTCGACCTGTTCGAGGAAGGCTATGCCGCCTATGACAAGGGGCGGTTTCACCAATGCCTGGAATATCGGGAGGATCATCCTGACTCGAAGGTGCCTGCCGGCCCGTTCATGGCCAATATCGGCGGCATGTTGATGACGATGTTGATGGGCCTGCCCGGATTGCAGATTGCGGGCGGCGATCCCGCTGCCTGGCCGATCCGGCCGGTGGTTCTCCCCACTGGGTGGAACAGCATTTCGGTCGAGCGGCTATGGGCTGGCGGTCGACCCATGCGGCTGATCGCGGAGCATGGGGCAGAGCGGGCGCGGCTGTTGCCGCTATAGTCCGTCGCGGCGCGAGCGCGCGATGGTTGGAACAGGCGCGAATAGGGCAGGGCGAAATCTTGTTTCGGCGATGCGGCCCCGTCATCCGGGGCCGCATCGACACGCCGCGCTCGTCTTAGTTGGAATAAATCCTGATATCCTTGACGATCATGTCGCCCGAACCATCGGCATAATCCCCGGTCGTCTTTACCGCGACATCCATGATCGGATACCAGCGGAAGCCGGCGAAGGGATTGACCGCCTGATAGGTCTCCTTGCCGTCGATGAACCAGGTTATGTAGTCCGGCTGGATATCCACGGCGAAGCTGTGGAAGCCTTTGGTGAAGCCGCCGATGCCATAGACCTCGTCAGTGTTCATGAATATGCCCTGCTGAAAGGTGCGGGTAACATTGGCACCCCCATGGAGGGTATTGGCGGTGTAGCGGTCGAAATCCCACCAGCTCTCAAAGCCGAAACCTTCGTATATGTCGATCTCGGGCGGCCAGCCGGCGGTGGAGATGAGCCAGAATGCCGGCCAGGACCCGCGCCGATCAGGCATTTTGGCCGTGAATTCATATTGGCCATAGCCGATCTGGACCGGCTTGGTGTTGTGACCGCTCAGGACGACCGAGCCATAATCATAGGCAACGCCATCCCACTCGAGCGGCTGCTTGAGCTTCTGCGTATGCATGACCAGCCCTTCGTCGGTGTAGCGCAGGGGCGCTTCGATCCCGGCGTCCCGGTACACCCAGCCGTCAAGATAAATGCCGGTTTCCTGGTTCCCCGGTTGCGAGCGACCATTGGGCAGCTTGGTCGACCAGGCCTTGTCATGACCCGCGTCCGACCATTTCAGCGTTTCCCGGCTCATCCTCCACTGTAGCGTACCGCTCGGCGCAAAGGTTTGAGGGTCTCGGCCTTCGGTCTGCGCCGGCGTGGGCGCTTTCTGAAAGTCGCACTGCACATGAGCGCGATCGGTTCCCATCTTTCCGCCCCAGGGCGCCTCGACGAAACGGACGACGAAATCGGCCTGCGGGATTCCAAGGATGATCGGCACCTCGACGGTTTTCGTGAGCGGATCGCCCGGACGAAAGATGACGGCCTTGTATATCGGCTGATAGTTGACCCCCGCGACGCCTCTCACCAGTCCGGTGCCATCTTCGGTCCTGACCCTGGCGATGACCGTGTTCGGCGTCGGCCGGTCAAGCGAGATGGGAACATAGGCCACGCTGGCGCCTGGCAGATAGGTCGCCGGCCCGACCGAGGCGGTGGCCTGCTCGGGATATCGGGTGCCGTTCGCAAAGTCGAAGCTGGCGAAATCCCCTGCATCAACCGTCGAGAAGGATGCGTTGGCAGTGGTATCCGTAGCGGCCAGCTGCTGCGCGGAGGCGCTTTCGATCGCCGAGCGCATGAAGTCTGCTGTGTCGAATTTCGCGTCTGGATGCCTGGCTGCTGCCCGCCGTGCAGGCGCTTCGCCAAGGGAAGGTTGAAAGAAGCCGGCGCTCGAGGTCAAACCCCAGGCGCTGAAACAAGCCATGAAAAGGCATGCGAATAGAACGCCCGAAAGTGGGCGTGAGAAAAATGGTTTTTTCATGATGCGACCCCTGTTGTCTTGGTTGAGACTGACCGCTTAGCCCGTTCCTCCTTTCCTTCGCAGAGAGTTCTGCTGCCCTTCCGGGCCGGCGGATTCACAACTATCTGTCTGTATATAAACCATCTTTTTCACGCAGCAAAACGATCTTCCATGTTTCGTTGCGGCCCGGACTCCGCCCGGCGCGAAGAACAGCCGGCCCGTCGCCCTGCTGCCCTCAGTTGCGACTGACTTGCATTAGAATGGATCATCGGCTAGCGCGCGCCCCATCAAAGGGGTGTATCGATGCGCATAACCATTCCGACTCTGCTCACCACGACGGCGCTTGCCCTTGCCACCGCTGCCCACGCGCAATCCGCGCCGGTCGAAGCGGAGGGCGAAGGTGCAATCGTCGTCACCGCCGCCCGCAGCATCCTTCCTGTCAACGCGCTGCCGCTGACGATCGATGTGGTCGACAAGGAAACGCTCGATCAGCAGCTCGCAATTTCCGGTTCGGTTACCGATGCGATCGCGACGCTGACTCCGTCTTTCTCGCCAACGCGTCAGAAGCTCTCGGGCGCCGGCGAAACGCTTCGTGGCCGGTCGCCCCTGTACGCCATCAATGGCATCCCGCAGTCGACCCCGCTGCGCGATGGCGCCCGCGACGGGTTCACCATCGACGGCTTTTTCGTCGATCGGGTCGAACTGATTTATGGCTCGAACGCGCTGCAGGGCATCGGCGGGACCGGGGGCATCGTCAACCAGGTCACGGTCGGCGCGCCGACGCAGGAGGGCCTTGGCGGCCGGGTGTTGCTGCAGGGCACGGCCGACAACAGCTTCCATTCGGACGGCTTCGGCTGGAAGACCGGCGGCCTGTTCCAATACAAGGCCGGCGATTTTGACGCGACGATCGGCGCCATCTATGAAAAGCGCGGCGTGTTCTATGACGGGCAGGATCGCCGCGTCGGCCTGAACCTGACGCAGGGCGAGACGCAGGATTCGCGCACGACCAATTTCTTCGCGCGCCTTGGCTATGCCGTCTCCGCGACCGGCCGCATCGACCTGATCGCCAGCCGGTTCGAGCTGAAAGGCGAGGGCGATTTCATTGCAGTCGCCGGCAATCGCAACACGGGCCTGCCGACCAGTGCAGCGCATGGCACCCCGCCGGGCGATCCTGCCGCCAACCGGACCGAGAGTGTCGCGCTGTCCTACACTGATACCGACCTTCTCGGTGGTAACTTCATCAGCCAGATTTTCTTCAACCGTTCGCGCGACACGTTTGGCGGCGAGACTCGGGACGCGACCGGCAAGTACATCGCGTCCTTCCAGGACCCCAGCCTTGCGCCGGTGGGAGACCTGTTCGACCAGTCGCAGAACCGGTCGCGCAAGGTCGGCGCCAAGTTCAGCTATGAACGCGCGGTGCCGGGCTTCGAGGCGCTCACCGCCACGCTCGGCTTCGACGCGCTGTGGGACGAGACCGAACAGCGGCTCATCGCCACCAGCCGCGTCTGGGTGCCTCCGGCCGAGTTCCGCAGCCTCGCGCCCTTCGCCCAGGCCAATCTGAAGCTGTTCGACGGCCTGGTGCGCGTCGCCGGCGGGGCGCGGTGGGAAAATGTCCAGATCAAGATTGACGATTATCACACGCTGGCATCGACGACCTTTGTTGCCTGCCCGACCAATCGGCCGCCCACGGCGCCCTGCGGCATTTCGACCTATGGCGGGGTCGCGGTTGCGGGCGGCAAGCCCAAATTCGATGATCTGCTGCTGAACGGCGGCGTCATCATCGAACCGTGGGACGGCATCCGCGCCTATGCCAGCTATGCCGAGGGCTATACCGCCCCCGATGTCGGCCGCATCGCCCGTTCGGTGAACCTGAGCGGCATCGACATCGACACCTATCTCGCCATCGAGCCGATCGTGTCGAACAACCGCGAGATCGGCCTGGAAGTGAAGCGCGGGCCGGTCGATGCTTCGGCCACCTATTTCTGGTCGTCCAGCGACAAGGGCCAGCTTCTGGTCCCCGGCCTCGGGCGCAATTTCGACGTGCAGCGCCAGCGCATCGAGATAGAGGGCATCGAAGTCAATCTGCGCACCGAAACGCCGATCGAAGGGCTGAAGCTCGGCGTCGGCTATGCCCATATAGAGGGGCGCTATGACAATAATGCGGACGGAAAGGTCGACACCGACCTTGATGGCGTGAACATCTCGCCCGACCGCGTCAACCTGTCGGCCACCTATAATCGCGGTCCCGTCTCGGCGATCGTGCAGACGCAATATTTCCTGTCGCGCACCTTCCATGCCGATCCGGGCGTCCCCCAGACCAACCGTGACAATAATTTCGGCGGTTATAATGTCACCGATGCCAGCATTCGCTATCAGACCGGCTTCGGCGGGCTGCGGCTGAGCGTGCAGAACCTGTTCGACAAATTCTACTTCGATTATAGCAGCGACACCCGGTTGCCGACTGACAGCCTAGCCTATTTCGCGGGACGCGGCCGGACGTTCACGTTGAGCTGGGACTATGGCTTTTGAAGACGCTTGACCTCCTGCATCGCTGGATCGGCGGGCTGATCGGCCTGGTGCTGGCGGTGCTGGGGTTTTCGGGCGCGCTGCTGGTGCACAAGGACGCCTGGGTCTTGCTGCCCCACGCGTCCGACGCGCAGGTGCAGGACACGCCCGCCATCGCTGCGACGGTCGAACGGATCCTGGCCGATCCTGCCAGCCGGCCGGAGATGATTAGCTTCGCGGGGTCGAATTTCGGCCTTAACCGGCTGCGCTTCGCGGATGGATCGGGTGCCTATACCGATCAGACGGGGGAACTGGTCGCGCGCTGGAGCAGCCAGTGGGAGCGGCCGGAACTGTGGCTGTTCGACCTGCACCATCATCTCTTTGCAGGCGATACCGGTGAAACCGTGATCGGCATCGCCGCGATCGCGGGGCTGTTCTTCGTCGTCTCCGGCGTGATTTTGTGGACGCGCACGCGCAGGACGTTCCAATTCCGCCTGCTGCCAAAGCGGCTGAGCCGGCCCGCGATCCTGCGCCACCACCGCGATCTGGGCGTGGTCGCCGCGCCGCTGCTGATCCTGGCGCTGCTGACCGGCGCCATATTGGTGTTCCGCCCCATGGCCGCGCTCATCCTGGGGCCAGCCGCCCCGGCGCAGATCGACGCCAGTCTGAAGGCGCCTTCCCATCCGCATGTTCCTCTCGCGGCGAGGCAGGACTGGCGCGCTCTCATCGGGAAGGCCAGGACGCATTTTCCCGACGCCGAAATACGCAGCCTGTCGCTGCCTCGAAAGGGGAGCGGTCTGATCACCTTGCGCATGAAGGCGCCGGACGAATGGCTGCCAAACGGACGAACGACCTTGTGGTTCGCGGCAGACGATGGTCGCCTGATCAAGGCGCGGGATGCTTCGCGCATGCCCCAGCCCGTCAAGATCTATAACATGCTCTATCCGCTCCACGCCGCCAAGGTCGGAGGGCTGGGCTATCGGCTGGTGATGACCTTTGCCGGACTGGCCTTGGGCCTGCTGGGGACCTTGACCCTCTGGTCCTTCTGGTTCGCGAGGAAGCCTGTTGTCCGCCCAGTGCCGCAATGGGCTGAAGCGCAACCCTGAGGGTGATGAGGGGGGTGGATGTTGTGCGCCTTGCAGCTTTGACTCCGGCGCTTGCCGTACCACTCGCCATTTGAGGCGTGAATGGTGACCCCTACGGGAATCGAACCCGTGTTTCAGCCGTGAGAGGGCCGCGTCCTAACCGCTAGACGAAGGGGCCATGCGCTGCACGAGCAGCTGGCAGGCGGTGGCATTTAGGAAGCCGCCGACTGATCGTCAAGCGAAACCGCTTGCCGCGGGATCATCATAAAAAAACCACCCCATGCATTCGCACGGGGTGGCCAAGGTTCAGGGAGGAGACGCCTCCAAAAGGGGGAGGCGCCCATACGGCACACCCGAAAGGGGGGCAGGTGCGCCGCATGTTCGATAGATAAAGAAGGCCGCCCGCACTTTCAAGTGGCGATCGACAACCTTTTTGTCGCAGCGTTGGACTAGATCGATCGAGCCCGGTCAGGCCTGGGCGGCCTGCGGGGCTGGCGGGACGGAAATCGGCCCCTTGCCCTGCGAAACCTGAGCCTCGAACACTTCGCGCATCAGCTGGAGCGAGAAGAGATGGGCGTAGATCAACGGGAGCATGCCGTTCTGGCTGATCTTGCGCAGCTGGTCGCCGCGCATATCCCGCAGCTTGTCCTCATTCACCATGCGGAAACCGCGATAGACGAAGGGCTGTTCGTTGCCGGGCACCTGGATGGCGACCTCGCCGTCCATCAGCAGGTCCAGATCATTGAGATCCTTCATGAACTGGCCGGTGCGTGCGGCGGCCTGCTCGAAATCCTCGCAGAATTTGAGCACGCCCTGGGTCAGTTCGCTGGGCTTGCCGTCTTCGAACAGCGGCTGACCATCCTCGAACGCGCCGATGGCTTCGCTGCTGGGATCGAAGCAGAGCGAGAGTTCATCGCTGTCGGGACGCAGTTTTGCCAGCATCCAGGGATAGCGGCGGACATAGGCCGGGACATAGGCGGGGCCACGCAGCTTGCCTTCGTCGTCGAGGAAGGTGTTGACGCCTTCGTTGAGGCCCATCAGGGCCAGCGGCACAGCCTCATCCCCGGCAGAAAAGATGATGGGCACGAACCGCTGGGCAGCGACGAATTCGTCGACGGTGAGCGGCACCGCATGCTGCTTGGTCAGGAAAGGCGCCGAGTCGACGGAACGGCTATGGTAGGAAGCATGATCGACGCTGCTGAGCGGGATCAGATCGTTATAAAAGACGGGAAGGCCGTTCGCGGGCGCGCTTGCCATGATCTAGTCCATTTCTAACAAAAAGCGGCGCATTGGCGCGCGCCGCGGGCCTGTACTGGGCGGAGGGGGATAAAGGCCCTGGGCGCCCTAGGCAATCGCTTTGTCGGAGCGTTGCTGCGGGCCCGAGCTTATCTTCATCACTCGTCCGCGCGGGGTATGAGCTTGTCGGGATTCATGATGCCGCGCGGGTCGAATGCCGCCTTGATGGCGCGAAGGGCGTGGAGGCGGGCGGGACTTGCCAGCCGGCCGAGTTCGGCGCGCTTCATCTGGCCGATGCCATGTTCGGCGGAGATCGACCCACCTGCTGCCACCACGGCGTCGTGGACAAAGGCGCTGATGCGCTCGCCTTCTGCCGCGATCCAGGCGGGGCCGTCGACCGTCCCCTTGGGCGCGCGCACGTGAAAATGGACATTGCCGTCGCCCAGATGGCCAAAGGAAGAGGCGGTGGTGCCGGGGAAGGCGCGCTCGGCGGCCGTCGCGGCGTCGATCATGAAGGCCGGCATGCGCGCGACGGGCACGCTGATGTCATATTGCAGCGCTGGCCCCTGCGCGCGCTCGGCCTCCGACACCGACTCGCGGAGGCGCCAGAAAGCTTCGGCCTGGGCGTCATTGGCGGCGATCGCCGCGTCGATCGCCAGGCCCTGGTCCAGCGCCTCGCCGAGCGCGGCCTCCAGCCGTTCCCAAGGGCCCGGTTCGGACAGGTCGCCATGATCCACTTCGATCAGCACGTGCCATGGCGTGCGGGTCGCGATCGGGCAGCGGGTGCCGGGAATGTGCGAGAGGACATGGCCGAGGCCATCGTCGGCGATGACTTCAAAGCCTTCGACGCTGTCCCCCAGCCGCGTTTCGGTCAGGCGGAGCAGGGCGAGCGCGTCGGCAGGCGAGCGCACGCCGACCCATGCCACCGCACGGGCCGCGATGGCGGGCACGAGGCGCAGCGAGGCGGCGGTGACGACGCCCAGCGTGCCCTCCGCGCCGATCAACAGTTGTTTTATGTCGTAGCCGCGATTGTCCTTCTTGAGCGCGTCAAGGCCGTGGAAGATGCTGCCGTCGGGAAGGACCGCCTCGATCCCTTCGACCAGAGCGCGCATGGTGCCGTGGCGTAGCACCTGCGTGCCGCCGGCGTTGGTCGAAATGAGGCCGCCGACGGTCGCCGATCCCTTGGCGCCGAGGCTCAAGGGAAAGCGGCGATCAATCGCGTCGGCTGCATCGTGAAGGGTGGCGAGAATGACCCCCGCTTCGCAGATTGCGAGATTGTCATCCGGTGAAATCGACCGGATCCGGTTCATCCGGCGCAGCGAAAGGATGAGGGCCGATCCATCAGGCGGCGGGGTAGCGCCGCCTACCATGGAGGTGTTGCCGCCCTGCGGAACGAGCGGCACGCCCAGATCGGCGGCCAGCGTGACGACCGCGGCGACCTCTTCTACGGTTGACGGTTGCAGCATCGCCGCCGCCGCGCCATGGAACCGGCCGCGCCAGTCGGTGAGCCAGGGGGAGAGGTCGTCGGCGTCGGTCACAACGCCTTTCGCGTCCAGCAACGGGCGAAATCGGGCGATGATGTCCTGTCCTATCATGGGACTATGCTATGCCCCGGAATTCATCG
>DATEDR010000100.1:0-8317 GCA_035281605.1 Sphingobium sp. | reverse complement strand
CGCTTCCTGGACAAGGTGGTCGACCGCATCGTCTCCGCCGACCGCCCCCCCAATTTCGAGGAGCCGGCGGTCGACCGCGCCCAGGCCTGGCCCGAACTGGTGCAGGCCCTGGCGTCCGGCACGCCCCAGGCGAAGAACCGCTACGCGCCCGACCGCACCTTCATGATCTCGGCGGCGGTCGGGGTGAGGGATGGAAGCAGCCTGCTCGCCACCGAAAATGCGCGGGACATCACCAAGACGGTCCGGGCGGAGCGGCTGCGGCTCGGCATCGTGCTTGCGCTGGCGGCGCTGGCATCGGTGCTGCTTTCGCTGTTCCTGGGCCGCACCATCGTACAGCCTTTGCAGCGTCTGGCTCGGGCGGCGGTGCGCGTCCGGCTGGGCCGCGCGCGGGAGGTGACGGTGCCCCGCCTGCCCGACCGGCGCGACGAAATCGGCATGCTGGCGCGCGCCCTGTCGGACATGAGCCACGCGCTGCGCCAGCGGATCGACGCCACCGACGCCTTCGCTGCCGACGTCAGCCATGAACTCAAGAACCCGATCGCGTCGCTCCGGTCCGCGCTCGATGCGCTCGACCGGGTCGACAAGCCCGAACTGCGCGCGCAGCTGATGGCGATCGCGCAGGACGATGTGCGGCGGTTGGACCGGCTCGTCACGGACATCGCCGAAGCGTCGCGGATCGATGCGCAGCTCTCCCGCACCCGGTTCGAACCCATCGACCTTGGCCTGCTGATCGAGCGGATGGTCGTGGCGCGGGAGGCGCGCGGCGTCCCGCGCGGCGTTCGCCTGGCCTTCGCCCGGCCGCGCAAGGATGTCGCCGTCGTGCTGGGCGAGGAGCAGCGGCTGATCCGCGTGCTCGACAATCTGATCGACAATGCGATCTCCTTCTCGCCCGATGGCGGGCTGGTCCAGATCGTCGCGACCGTCGCCCATAATGAAGTGCTGGTCAGCGTCGAGGACGAAGGCCCCGGCGTCCCCGAATCCCAGCGCGAACATGTCTTCCGCCGCTTCCACAGCGTCCGGCCGGAAAATGAAAGTTTCGGCAAGCACTCCGGGCTCGGCCTCGCCATCGCGCGGTCGATCGTGGAAGGACATCAGGGCAAGATCAGCATCGCCGACCGAGAGGACAACCGGCGCGGCGCCTGCTTCATGCTGCGATTGCCGATGGGGGTGGAACGGGACCCCGGCATTGTGTCGGAATAGGACGGTCTTTCCGCTTTTGCGCCCTGCCCCGCGTCAATTCGATTCACAGCGCCTCCAACAAGGTTTATGAAGGATGCGGGATATGGCGCGGGAACAATCATCCGAAACGCTGCATGCGACGAGCGTCGCGATCGACGGGCGGGCCGTGCTGCTGTGCGGCGCCAGCGGCATGGGCAAATCCGACCTGGCGCTCCGCCTGATCGACCGCGGCGCGATCCTGATCAGCGACGATTACACGATCGTCAAATGGGTCGACGGACGGCTTGAGGCAACGGCGCCCGCCACCATCGCCGGCAAGATGGAGGTGCGCGGCGTCGGTCTGGTCGACATGCCCAACATAGATTATGCGCGCATCGCGCTGATCGTGGACCTTGCCCATGACATTGCACGCATGCCGCTCGACCCGGAACTGCGCGCTCTGGGCGGCGCCGATATTCCCGTCGTGCGCCTCACCCCGTTCGAAGCATCCGCGCCGATCAAGGTCGAGCTGGCGCTCAAGACCATGGGCCTTGCGTGAACGCGCCGACGCCCAAGACCATCCTGCTCGTTTCCGGCCTGTCGGGCGCGGGCAGGACGACGGCGCTCAAGACGCTGGAGGATATGGGCTGGGAGGTCGTCGACAACCTGCCCCTGATCCTGTTGGAGCGGCTGCTCGACGCGCCGCCTCCGGCCGGCCACGAGGAGGTCGGCGACCGGCCGCTGGCGGTCGGCATCGATGCACGGACGCGCGGCTTCGACGCCAACGCCATCGTCCAGCGCATCAAGGCGCTGCGCACGCGGCGCGGCCATGACGTCGAAACGCTCTTCCTCGATTGTTCGGGCGCGGAACTGGAGCGGCGCTACGCCGAAACCCGGCGGCGGCATCCGCTGGCGGCCGACCGCCCCGCCGTGCAGGGCATCGCCCGCGAGCGCGAACTGACCGAACCGCTGCGCCGCTGGGCCGACCATGTGATCGACACCAGCAGCCTCTCCAGCAACGCGTTGCAGCAGGAAGTGCGCAACCGCTTCTCGCGCGACGGGCTGTCCGCGCCGGTGCTGACCATCCTGTCCTTCGGCTTTTCGCGCGGCGTCCCGCTCAATGCCGACCTGATGTTCGACATGCGGTTCCTGCGCAATCCGCATTGGGAGGCGGACCTGCGCCCCAAGACCGGCCTTGATCTTGAAGTCGCCGCCTACATCGCGGCCGACCCGGCCTATGACGAGGCACTGTCGCGGATAGAAGAATTGCTGGCGATGTTGCTGCCACGCTATGCCGAGGGCGGAAAAAGTTACGTCACGATCGCCTTTGGCTGTACCGGAGGCCGGCATCGGTCGGTCCATGTCGCAGAACGCGTCGCCAAATACTTGCAAGACGCAGGCTTTTCGCCCACGGTCTCGCACCGCAATATGGAATCAGCGCCCCAGGAGGCTCTGGAGAAGCGCGAGCCGGGAGGCCCGAAGGCACATTCATGACACAGGTGGGCCAGTTAAGTAGATGATCGGACTCGTACTCGTCACCCATGGGGCTCTGGCGACGGAATTTGTCGTGGCGATGGAGCATGTGGTCGGTCCGCAGCAGCAGATCGAAACCATCTGCATCGGCCCCGAAGATGACATGGAGGTGCGCCGCGCCGACATCGCCGCGGCGGTGGCGCGCGTCAACGACGGCGCCGGCGTCATCCTGCTGACCGACCTGTTCGGCGGCACGCCGTCCAACCTTGCCATATCGCTGCTGAAGGCGGGCGAGATAGAGGTGATCGCCGGCATCAACCTGCCCATGCTCATCCGCCTGGAAAGCGCGCGCAAGGTCATGGACGTGCGCCAGGCCGTCGCCGCCGCGCGGGAGGCGGGGCAGAAATATATCAGCGTTGCGTCGGAACTATTGGGCAGCACTACATGAGCGAAATCAGCCAGGAGGTCCGGATCGGCAACAAAAGGGGCCTCCACGCGCGCGCCAGTGCGAAGTTCGTGACCTTGGCGAGCGGCCTGCCCGCGCAGATTACGGTGCGCAAGGACGGCAATGAAGTGACCGGCACTTCGATCATGGGCCTCATGATGCTGGGCGCGGCGCTCGGCGATTCGATCACGATCAGCGCCGCCGGCCCGGAAGCCGCGGATGCGCTGGGCAAGCTCGTCACCCTGGTCGAAGACAAGTTCGGCGAAGAATAGCTCTTCCGCGCGCCCACCCGGGCCGATAGAGAGGCCGCTTCCATTCCCGGAAGGAAGCTAGGCGCACGTGGCACGCGAAATCACCGGATTTTCCAACCCGCTGGTTAAGCGCGTCCGCTCCTTGCGCGAAAAGAAGTTCCGCAAGGCCGAAGGATTGTTCCTGGCCGAAGGACTGCGCATCCTCACCGAAGCGCGCGAAGAGGGCGTGCTGCCCGAAATGCTGTTCCATGCCGGATCGTCCCACCCCCTCGCCGCCGAACTGATCGGCGCGATGGAGGCGGCCGGCGGCGACGTCATCGAAACGACGCCGGACATTCTTTCCAAGATTTCGGGCAAGGACAATGCGCAGGCCGTGGTCGGCGTCTATCGCGACCGGCTGACCCCCCTGGCGAAGCTCGACCGCAACAAGGCCGACATCTGGATCGTCGCGCAATCGCTGCGCGATCCGGGCAATCTGGGTACCATCCTGCGCACCGGGGACGCTGTGGGCGCGGGCGGTATCATCCTGATCGACGATTGCGTCGACCCCTTTTCCGTCGAGTCCGTGCGCGCCAGCATGGGCGCGCTCTTCACCCAATCCATCACCCAGGCGCGCTGGGGCGAATTCATGCACTGGCTGCGGCAGGGGCCGGGCGAACTGATCGGCACCAGCCTCAAAGCCACCCAGGATTATCAGGCGCCGCGCTATCAAAGCCCCAGCTTCCTGCTGGTCGGCAATGAAGCGCAGGGCCTGCCCGACGCCTATGAGGCCGAATGCGACCTGCTGGTGAAGATGCCGATGCGCGGCAAGGCCGACAGTCTCAACGCGGCCGTCGCCTGCGCGGTGATGGCCTATGAATTGCTGAACCAGAAAAGAAGGACATGAGGATGGCGCGAGGGGGCGTGCACGCGATGGAAGCAGGGTCGGTCGACATCAGCGGGATCGGCGCGATGCTGCGCCACAAGCGGGTGTTGGCGGCGAGCCTGATCGGCACGGCGGTCGAATTTTACGACTTCTATATCTATGCGACGGCCGCCAGCCTTGTCTTTGGCCCGCTCTTCTTCCCCGCCTCCTCGCCCTCGGCGCAGCTGCTCGCCGCCTATGGCAGTCTCGCCCTCGCCTTTTTCGCCCGGCCGCTCGGCGCGGCGGTGTTCGGCCATTATGGCGACCGCATCGGGCGCAAGGCGACGCTCGTCACCTCGCTGATGCTGATGGGCGGGTCGACGCTGGCGATCGGCTTCCTCCCCACCTACGCGATGATCGGCTGGTGGGCGCCGCTCATCCTCTGCGTCCTGCGCTTCGGACAGGGCTTTGGCCTTGGCGGCGAATGGGGCGGCGCGGCGCTGCTGGCGGTGGAGAACGCCCCGCCGGGATGGCGCGCGCGCTTCGGCATGTTCCCGCAATTGGGCGCGCCGGTCGGCTTCCTTGCCGCCAACGGGCTGTTCCTCATCCTGGGCATGTTCCTGACCGACAAGGATTTCTTCGCCTGGGGCTGGCGCCTGCCCTTCCTGGGCAGCGCGGCGCTGGTGATACTCGGCCTGTGGATCCGCCTGAAACTGACCGAAACGCCCGAATTCGCCGCCGCCAGGGCCGAAGCGCCCCCGCCCGCCGTGCCGCTTGCGGCCCTGTTCCGCAGTCATCTCGGCGCGGCCATCGCGGGCACCTTTGCCTGCGCGGCCTGTTTCGCGGTCTATTATATCGCGACCGCCTTCGCGCTGGGCTACGGCACCACCACGCTCAAGATCGACCGGGAAACGTTTCTCGCGATCCAGCTCGGCGCGATCCTGTTCATGGCCGGCAGCATCATCGTCGCCGGCTGGTGGGCGGACAAGAGCAGCCCGACCCGGGTGCTCGCGGCCGGCTGCATCGGCACGGTGGCGATGGGCGTGATCTTCGGCCCCGCCATGGGAACGGGCGAGCTGCTCCCGATCTTCCTCATCCTGAGCCTAGCCCTGTTCCTCATGGGCTTCGTTTACGGCCCGCTCGGCGCCTATCTACCGCACCTGTTCCCGGTGCAGCTGCGCTATACGGGCGCATCCTTCGCTTTCAACCTCGGCGGCATCATCGGCGGCGCGCTGGCGCCGATCGTCGCCACCTGGCTGATCGCGGTGCAGGGGGTGGAGCTTGTCGGCCTCTACATGTCGGCCGCAGCGGCGATCAGCCTCGGTGGGCTATGGTTCACGAGCCGCCCGGTCCGTTAACGGCGGCAGAGATCAAATTGCGGACAGCCAGAAATCAGTGAGCAGCAGCCTTGGAAAACAGGTTCATCACGACCACGCCTGCTATAATCAATGACATCCCCAGCATGGCAGGCATGTCCAGCTTCTGGCCCTGAAATCCCCATGCTACCGCGGCGATAAGCACAATCCCCGATCCGGACCAAATCGCATATGCTATGCCTGTGGGAATAGTTCTGAGAGTAAGCGACAGGCAGTAAAAAGCGATGGCATATCCCGCCCCGGTTATGAGGCTGGGGGTCAATTTCGTGAACCCTTCAGATTGCTTCATAAAACTGGTGCCGATGACCTCCGCGACAATCGCGATGGACAAAAAAACATAATTCATCTGCGTTCCTCACTTTCGTCGGAACGCGCCTCTCCCAAGACGTCGTCCCAACATCGTTAGGTGACGCCGTGGCAGGGAAGAACCCGCGTGCGGGCGCAGGAGACACCACCCTGCTACTCTATTCTCGGCCACCTGGATTTAGCAGCCTCCAACCAGTGTGTCACGTCGCGACCGCGCATCGGTAGCCTGTATACGACCGATTTCTGGTCAGAACTGGTCATAAGAAAAGGCGGCGTCCCATTCGGAACGCCGCCTTCTTTTCCAATCCCGTCAGCGACAGGAAGCGAAGATCAATCCTCGGTACGCACGTCGCGACGCTCGGCGATGCGAGCGCGCTTGCCGGTGCGGCCGCGCAGATAATAGAGCTTCGCACGACGCACGACGCCACGACGGACGACGGTGATCGAATCGAGGTTCGGCGAATAGAGCGGGAAGACACGCTCCACACCTTCACCGAAGCTGATCTTGCGAACGGTGAAGTTGCTGCCCATGCCCTTGTTCGAGCGGGCGATGCAGACGCCTTCATAATTCTGGACGCGGCTGCGTTCGCCTTCGACGACCTTCACGCCGACGCGCAGCGTATCGCCGGGGCGGAAATCCGGAATGTCCTTGGCGAGAGCCGCGATGTTTTCGGCCTCGATCTGCTGGATCAAGTTCATTAACTCAGTCCTTACTTTCGCGTTGCGCACCAGAGGGCGACTGGTCCCGAACGCCGACATGACGTTCCCAAAGGTCCGGCCGCCTTAGCCGTGTATCATCCTCCGCCCGTTGTTTCCGCCAGGCGGCGATCTTCGCATGATCCCCCGATCGCAACACTTCGGGGATCGTGCGCCCTTCCCACTCAACGGGTCGGGTATAGTGCGGATATTCGAGAAGGCCGCTTTCGAAGCTCTCTTCGTCCCCACTGGAAGCGGCGCCCATTACCCCGGGAAGCAGCCGAATGCAAGCATCCAACAGCATCAGCGCGCCCATCTCTCCACCGGACAGGATGATGTCGCCCATGCTGATCTGCTCGACCGGCCGAGCCTCGAAAATCCGCTCGTCAAAGCCTTCGAACCGGCCGCACAGGATCGTCGCGCCCGGCCCCGCCGCGATCTCGCGGACGCGCCCTTGCGTGATCGGCGCGCCGCGCGGCGTCATGGCGATGACGGGCAGGTCGGGCCCCTTCTCCAGCGCATGGTCGATGGCAAGCCCAAGAATGTCCGGGCGCAGCACCATCCCGGCGCCGCCGCCCGCCGGCGTATCGTCCACCGTGCGATGCTTGTCGGTCGCAAAGTCGCGAATATGGATCGGATCGCACGCCCATTTCCCCTCGGCCAGCGCGCGCCCGGCGAGCGACACGCCAAGCGGCCCCGGAAACATCTCCGGATACAGCGTCAGGATCTGCGCGCGAAAACTCATGTCCTGCGCGCCTTGAGCCATGCCCCCGCCATCCCGCCCAGCAGCGCCACCCCGCCGCCCAGCATCAGCGCGACGCCGATGCCGCGCAGCAGGTCGGCAAAGGGTCGATCGGGCTGCATCAGCGCAGGCAGCAGAAACAGCATCGGAATGGGGATGACCAGCGCGACTCCCGCGCCGACCTTCAACCCGCGCGACCAGCCCATGGTGAACAGCCGCCAACCAGCAGCGACCATCAGCAGCAGATAGAGGGCGGCAAGGATCTTGGGCATGCGCGCCTGGCCGTCAGACCGCGAAGGCAGCGTCGATGACGGCGCGGTCATCGGCGATCGTCACCGCATGGATCGGCGCCATGAAGCGCTTGCCCTTTTTCCCGTCAACAGGGGGCCGCTCGACTTCGATGATGTCGCCGGCGCCGAAATTCTCGACCGCGACGATATTCCCCAACCCTTCGCCCTCGCTGGAAAAGCAGGGCAGCCCGATCAGGTCGGCATGATAATATTCGCCCTCCTCCAACGGAGGTAGGGCAGAACGGGGCACGGTCAGTTCGGTCCCGCGCAGGGCCTCGGCAGCACTGCGATCGCCAATCTCGGCGAAGCGCGCGACGGCGCCATTGGGGCCGGGGCGCACCGACTTCATCGTCAACCTGCGCCCCGCCGCATCGAAGCCCTGATAGGATTTGAGAGCCTCGACCCCCTCCCCGAAGAGCTTCAGGCGGACCTCACCCGTCACCCCATGCGCGCCGACGATAACGGCGAGAGTCACGTGCCTCTCGCCGTCGAGAGTGACGGGCTTGTCGGTCAAAGGTTTCAGCCTTCGGCCTGCTCTTCAGCAGCAGCTTCGGGAGCCGCTTCTTCAGCAGCCGGAGCAGCTTCTTCCACCGCCGGAGCGGCAGCGGCTTCAGCGGCGGCGGCCTTGGCGGCTTCGGCCGCCTCAGCGGCTTCCGCAGCCTTGGCGGCGCGGTCTTCGGCACGATCCTTGGCGTCGGATGAGGAGCAGTTGGGATTGATCACACGCAATCGGATG
>DATEDR010000099.1:0-5153 GCA_035281605.1 Sphingobium sp. | reverse complement strand
GCGCTGGTCGAAAATGGCGACATCATCGCCATCGACGCGGAAGCCGGCACCATCGACCTCAAGGTCGACGAAGCCGTGCTGGCGGAGCGGCGCAAGCAGTGGCAGCCCCGGCAGAATGATTATCAGGCGGGCGCTCTGTGGCGCTATGCGCAGAATGTGGGACCGGCCTACAAGGGAGCGGTGACGCATCCCGGAGCGAAGGCCGAAACCCATGTCTACGCGGATATCTGAACGGATTGCCGGGGCGGGGCTGATCTGCCTCGTCCTGGCAGGATGCGATGAGGGCGCAGGCACAGCGGGCCGCGCCTCAAGGCGGGAAGGCGATGGCGGCGTCGCCGACTGCGCGATCGGCGCGAGTGCCAAATGGGACCGGGCCTGCCCGGTGAAACGCAGCGGCACCTTGCTCGTCATTCGCCACCCGGATGGGGGATTTCGCCGTTTCCATATCGTGAAGGACGGGCGGGGCGTCGAGGCTGCCGATGGGGCCGAACCGGCAAGCGTCGCGATCGTGGACGAGGCACGGATCGAACTGGCTGTCGGAACCGATCGGTACCGCATTCCCGCGACGATAGCGGCTGACGTAAGGCCATGAGCGGGTCTCCGATCCTTACCGCGGCGCAAATGCGCGCCGCTGAGCAGGCGGTCTTTCGCAGCGGCGTCCCGGAATATGAGCTGATGGAGCGCGCCGGCACGGCGGCGGCCGAGATCATCTGGCGCGCGGGCGCGAAGCGTGACCTTCTGGTGCTGTGCGGGCCGGGAAATAATGGCGGCGACGGCTTCGTGATCGCGCGGCTGCTTCGCGCGCGGGGCGTGCCGGTGCGCGTGGCGGCTCTCGGGGAAAGCCGGACCGACTCCAGTCGCAGGGCACGCGCAGCATGGAACGCGCCGGTCGAGCGGCTGGCGCAGGCGGCTCCCGCCACTCAGGTCGTGGACGCCCTGTTCGGAACGGGCCTTTCCCGCGGACTGGACGCGATCGCGGCTGACAGGCTTGGCGCCCTGACGCAGCAGGCCGCCTTAACCTATGCAATCGATCTGCCAAGCGGGGTCGATAGCGACACGGGCGCCCTGCTGTCGGCCGTGCCTCGCTTTGGCGTCTGCATCGCGCTCGGCGCGTTGAAGCCCGCTCATCTGCTCGATCCTGCGGCAGGCAGGTTCGACCGCCTGGTCTGCGCCGGCATCGGGATCGAAGCGTCGGATGTCATCCACCGCCTTTCGTCGCCGGAGCTTGGCAGGCCTGCGGCATCCGCGCACAAATATAGCCGCGGACTCGTCGCCATAGTTGGGGGCGCCATGGCAGGCGCGAGCCGGCTAGCCGCTCATGCCGCCGCCCGGTCCGGCGCCGGAATGGTTCGCCACTTGGTCGGGAATGCCGGATCGGCCGGACCTGACGCGATCGTGACCTTGGCTGCTCAGGCGCCGGAAGATGTCGTGGAGACGCTCCGCGATCCCCGGCTGGCCGCGGTGCTCGTGGGGCCGGGGTTGGGGCGGGACAGGGCCGCGCGCGCGACGCTGCAGGCGGTAATGGGTTGCGGGCATCCACTGGTGCTGGACGCCGACGCCCTGATCCTGATTGCAGAGGACGGGATCGCGGTTCCTGCTGGCGCGATCCTGACCCCGCATGACGGCGAGTTCGTCCGGTTGTTCGGCGACGGGCCAGGCAGCAAGATCGACCGCGCCCTGGAGGCCGCAAGACTCTCTGGCGCGGTCATCATCCACAAGGGCGCCGACAGCGTCATCGCCGCGCCGGACGGGCGTGCTGCCGTTGCCGGGGGCGCCTCCCCGTGGCTGTCGACGGCGGGAACAGGGGACGTTCTGGCGGGATTAGCCGCGGGGCGGCTGGCGGTAACTGGTGATCCCTTCCAGGCGGCGTGCGAGGCGGTGTGGCTGCATGGCGAAGCAGCACGGCGATCGGGCGCTGCCTTCATCGCGGATGATTTGATTGTGCAAATGCCTGCCGCTATCGCCTCCCGCCTGTGACCCAGACCGATAATAGCCTCATCATCCGCATCGCGGCCAAAGGCGACGGCGTGACCGAAGATGGCCGCCATGTGCCCCTCAGCGCGCCGGGCGATCGGCTGACTGCCGACGGCCAGATCCTGCCCGGACCGCATCATGTCGAGCCGCCCTGCGTTCATTTTCCCGCCTGCGGGGGATGCGAGTTGCAGCATCTCGATGACGAAAGCCTCGCCGACTTCGTGAGCGCGCGCGTGACGGGCGCGCTTGCCGGGCAAGGGGTGGAGGCGACCAGGCTGTTGCCGGCGCATGTCTCGCCGCCGCGCACGCGCCGCCGGGCATCGCTTCGCGCGGCGCGACAGGGGGGAAAGCTCGTCATCGGCTTTGCGGAGTCGGGCAGTCACAGGCTGATCGACCTTGCGATGTGCGAGATATTGGATCCGCGCCTTTTCGCACTGATCGAGCCTCTGCGGGCGCTTTTGCTACTGATATTGGCGGACCGGCGGGCCGCCCATGTCCGCATGTCGCTCGTGGACCAGGGGATCGACCTGCTGCTGGAAGGGGTGCAGCCTGAGGGTCTGCCGGCGGACGAGGCCCTGATGGCCTTTGCCGACGCGCAACGACTTGCGCGCTTGACGATCGACGAGGGCGAAGGGCCGCAGACGCGCTGGGAGCCCGAGCCGGTGACGATGAGCTTCGGCGGGGTGGCGGTGGCCTTTCCGCCGTTCGCATTTCTGCAGGCCACGCCGGATGGCGAAGCCGCATTGGTCGAGGCGGTGCGGACTGCCTTGCCCGCACAAGGGGTTATTGCCGACCTTTTCTGCGGCCTGGGTACTTTCGCACTCGCATTGGGCGAGGGGCGGCCCGTCTATGCTGCCGAAGCCGCGCGGGACCTTGTCCTGTCTTTGAAGGCGGCCGCAAGTCGAGGGCCGCGGCGGTTGGTGGCGGATCACCGTGACCTGTTTAGGCGTCCTCTGACGCCGTCGGAGCTTGATCGGTTCTCCGCGATCGTGATCGATCCTCCCCGAGCGGGCGCGCGGGAGCAGGTCATGCAACTCGCCGCCTCGGCGGTGCCGCTGATTGCCTATGTTTCCTGCAATCCCGCCAGCTTCGCGCGCGATGCCGCGCATCTGGTTGCGGGCGGATACAGGCTGGACAGCGTCAAGCCGGTCGGTCAGTTCCGCTGGTCGACCCATGTGGAGCTGGTGGGCATCTTTCGCCGCGTATAACGGTCCCCCGCCGCGCGGTGCGGCGGGGTCACTTAGCCTTCAGGCCAGCTTGATGACGGTCGCGCGACGGCGCGCGGGCGCGGGATCGGCATAGAGGCTGGCCATCGGCTCATCCTCCACTTCGATCACGGTTTCCGACGTGAAGCCGTTGAAGCCAGTCCGCATGGCCGCGCCATAGGCGCCAAGCATGCCGATTTCGATATAGTCCCCGGCCTGCACGTCGCCGGGCAGCATGAACGGGCCGACCATATGGTCCATATCGTCGCATGTCGGGCCGTAGAAGGAGAAGCCGGTCAGTTCCGCCTCGCTTTCTTCCTCCCGAAGCAAGGCGACGGGAAAGCGCCAGCCGATATGCGCGGCGTCGAACAGCGCGCCATAGGCGCCATCGTTGATGTAGAGTTCGGTTCCGCGACGGCGTTCGACGCGCACGACGACCGAGCTGTATTCAGCCGACAAGGCGCGGCCGGGTTCGCACCACAATTCAGCCGAATAGCTGATCGGCAGGCTTTCGAAGCCGCGATGGATGGCGTCGAAATAATTTTCGAGCGCGACCGGCTCCATGCCCGGGTAGATGGACGGAAAGCCGCCGCCGACATCGATGATGTCGACCGTGACGGCCGCGTCGACGATCGCGGCGCGGACCCGCTCGATGGCGTCGCTATAGGCCTGCGGGCTCATCGCCTGGCTGCCCACGTGGAAGCAGATGCCTAGCGCATCGGCCGCCTGGCGGGTGGCCATCAGCAGTTCGCGGGTTTCACCCAATTCCGCACCGAATTTCGACGCGAGGCTGAGTTCCGAATGTTCGGACGACACCCGCAGTCGGACGCACAGTTCAAGATCGGTCGCATCATTGGTCGCGCGCATGATCTTCGCCAACTCGTCGATCGTGTCGAGCGAGAAGGTACGCACGCCATGAGCATGGTAAGCTTCCGCGATCGCTTCCTCGGCCTTGACCGGGTGCATGAAGCAGAGCTTGGCGTCGGGCAGCGTTTCCGCGACCAGCCGGACCTCGGCAATCGAGGCCACGTCATAGTGCGTAATCCCGCTGCCCCACAAAGTACGGATCAGATCGGGAGATGGATTCGCCTTGACCGCATAGAGCGAGCGTCCCGGAAACTTCTCAGAGAAGAATCGAGCGGCCCGGGCTGCTGCCTGGGGACGAATAAGCGTTACCGGTGCTGCCGGTGTGAGGGCGGTCGCTACCCCCAGCGCGCTATGATGCTTGTGCAACTCAAGGGACCTCCAGTGTAGTCGTTGGCAAACAAGCTGCCTTGCGGTGGAAGTCCCATGGGGCAGCGGAAGGGCGATATATGCGGAGGGGGTCACCCTGTAAAGCACATGCGTGAATTTTGTTGCGCGGGCGGCTATGGAACGTGCGTCAGGAGAGACGGGACTTGAAGTCCTCGAAGGAAAACTGGCGGATTTGCTTGAGTTCGTCGGTTTCCGAGTTCCAAAGCCAAATAGCGGGCAGGGGCACGCCATTGAATGTATTGGTCTTCACCATCGAATAATGGGCCTGATCGAGGAAGGCGATGCGCCGTCCCGGAGTCGCGCCGCCGGGGACTCGATAGTCGCCGATAATGTCTCCCGCGAGGCAGGAAGGGCCACCGAGTCGGGTAGGCTGGCCTTCGCTTTCCTCGTGCAGCATGGCGGGGCGGTAGGGCGCCTCAATGACGTCGGGCATGTGGCAGGTGGCGGAGATATCGGTGATCGCGACGGGCATGCCGTTGTCGATCACGTCGAGTATTTCGCCGATCAGGATGCCGGCGTCGAGCGCCATGGCTTCGCCCGGTTCGAGATAGAGGGCGAGACCCGTCTCAGCCTTGATCCGGTGCAGGAAGGCGATGAGGTCGTCGATCTGATAATCGGCGCGGGTGACATGATGGCCGCCGCCGAAGTTCAGCCATTTGAGGCCGCCGACATGGGGCATGACGCGGGATTCGATCGCGGCCCAGGTGCGTTGGAGCGGCA
>DATEDR010000098.1:0-2607 GCA_035281605.1 Sphingobium sp. | reverse complement strand
AAAGCGGGCGCCGGGAATGTGCGCCGCGAGAAATTCCGCACCGGGATCGCGCCCGTCGGCGGTCATGAAGGCGCTGCTGTCGACGATGGCGATGTCCGGTTCGCCAAGGTTGCCGGCGAGCCATTGCGTGGAGACTAGAGTGTCCATGATCGCACTTTCCGTCATTGCGAGCGAAGCGAAGCAATCCAAGGATTGCCACGCGCCTTCGGCGCTCGCAATGAGGACGGGATGAGCGTCAACCTTCATCCCAGCTGGCTGGAGCCCCTCGGCGAGGAATTCGAGCAGCCCTACATGGCCGAATTGAAGCGCTTCCTGACGGCCGAGCAGGAGGCGGGCAAAAGCATCTTTCCGGCTGGAGGGGACTGGTTCCGGGCACTCGACCTGACGCCGCTCGACGAAGTGAAGGTCGTGATCCTCGGCCAGGATCCCTATCACGGTCCGGGCCAGGCGCATGGGCTGTGCTTCTCGGTGCCCGGCGGTGTCCGCCCGCCGCCCAGCCTGGTCAACATCTATAAGGAGCTGGAGAGCGATCTCGGCATCGCCCGGCCCGCTCATGGCTTCCTCGAGCATTGGGCCACGCAGGGCGTGCTGCTGCTCAACAGCGTGCTGACCGTCGAAATGGGGCTGGCCGCGTCGCACCGCGACCGTGGCTGGGAGCGGTTCACCGATGCGATCATCCGGCTGGTCAATGCCAAGCCCGAGCCGGTCGTGTTCCTGCTGTGGGGCGCCTATGCACAGCGCAAGGCGGCGTTCGTGGACCAGAGCCGGCATCTGGTGCTGAAGGCGGCGCACCCCTCGCCCCTGTCCGCGCATAACGGTTTTCTGGGATGCCGGCATTTTTCGCAGGCCAACGCCTTCCTGGAAGCAAGGGGGCGCGGCGCGATCGATTGGGCCCTGCCGGAGTGCGAGGTGGCGTAAGGCGGGCGCTCTGGTCCTATTCGCCTATCGCCTGGGCCAGGGCCGCGCGAATGGCCTGCAGCCTGCCCAGCAGATCGGCCCGAGGCGCCGGCCCGTCATTGGCGAGCGGCGCGCGCGCGGGCGAAGCGGGTGGGCGCCCGGCACCATCGGCCAACGCCTTCTGCGCGCCCTTCACGGTAAATCCCTCGACGTTCAGCAACTGGTTGATCCGCCGGACCAGCGCGACATCGGCGGGACGGTAATAGCGGCGGTTGCCCGACCGCTGCAGCGGTCGCAATTGCGGAAAGCGCGTTTCCCAATAGCGCAATATATGCTGCGGAAGGCCCAGCTCTCCCGACAGTTCGCTGATTGTCAGAAATGCGCCCTCTGCCTTCTCCATGCGCGCGATGTTGCACCCATAGGCGCGCAAAGGTCAACCGGCTGATAGGCAGGAAGAGCGGTGGCCCAGATGCTTAGGGCGCGGCGACCCGATCGCGCATGGTCTGGCTGGCGCGGAAGGTGAGTACGCGGCGCGGCTCGATCGGCACCTCGACCCCTGTCTTGGGATTGCGGCCCATGCGCTGCGTCTTGTCGCGCAGGACAAAGGTGCCGAAGCTCGAAATCTTCACATTTTCCCCGCGTTCCAGCGCGGCGGACATATGCTCCAATATGGATTCGACGAGCGCCGCCGCCTCGGCGCGGGAAAGGCCGATATGCCGATTTACGCTCTCCGCAAGATCGGCGCGCGTCAGGGTGCCAGTGCCAGTCATCGAACGTCCCCACCTTCATCCGCGGGTTTGATGCGGACGATAGTAGTAAATTCTGCGATAACCAGAGTGATTCTGCAAGATGACTCGCAGCAAAATTGCGAACTAATACCGAGGGATGGGGCGCGTTCAGACCCGCAGGACGCAGGCGCCCCAGGTAAAGCCGCCGCCCATGGCCTCCAGCACCAGCAGGTCGCCGGGCTTGATGCGTGCGTCGCGCATGGCAACGTCAAGCGCCAAAGGCACCGAAGCGGCGGAAGTATTGGCATGACGATCGACCGTCATGACCACCTTTTCGGGGGACAGCTTGAGCTTGCGCGCGGTCGCGTCGAGGATCCGGGCGTTGGCCTGGTGCGGGATCAGCCAGTCGATATCGGCGGTCGTCAGGTCGGCCGCCGCCATGACTTCGGTCAGGACCGACGCCAGGTTGGTGACCGCGTGGCGGAAGACCTCCTGCCCCTTCATCCGGAGCTTGCCCACGGTCTGCGTCGTCGAAGGCCCGCCATCGACATAGAGGAGTTGGTTATGCCGCCCGTCGGCATGAAGCTTGGCGGAAAGGATGCCGCGCCTGCCGTCCGCGCTTTCCTCCGCGCCCAGCACGATCGCACCGGCGCCGTCGCCGAACAGCACGCAGGTGGTGCGGTCTTCCCAATCCAGGATGCGGCTGAAGGTTTCCGAGCCGATCACCAGCGCGCGATGGGCCGCGCCGGACCGGATCATGCTGTCGGCCACGGTAACCGCGTAGAGAAAGCCCGAGCAGACGGCAGCCACGTCGAAGGCGACGCAATCGTCGATGCCCAGCGCCGCCTGCACCAGCGTGGCGCTGGCGGGAAAGGTCTGGTCCGGCGTGGCGGTCGCCAGGATGATGAGATCTATGTCCTGCGGCGCAAGACCTGCGGTCTCCAACGCAGCGCGCGCGGCGTCTGTGGCGAGGCTGGCCGTC
>DATEDR010000097.1:0-8078 GCA_035281605.1 Sphingobium sp. | reverse complement strand
GGAATGGAACTTCGCCTGATTTTATTTTTCCGGCGTGCTTCCTATAAACAGAAATGCCCACATCGGACTTTTCGGATGTGGGCGCTGATCCAGATCTTGACCGGATTAGGTTGAAGCGCAACGTGCTCCTGCGCAGGCAGGAGCCCAGGTCCGACGTTGGAACTGGGTTCCTGCCTGCGCAGGAACAGGATTCAGCTTAAATGGGACTATATAGGCCGGTGCGGCGATCCGCCGAACGGCGGATTTCCAATTGGGCTCTCAGAACGGAAAGAGCGCGTCGTATATCTGTTGTCCCCACCGGGCCTGTTGCGCATCCGTCAACTGTCCCCGGCCGCCATAGCTGATGCGGGCATCGGCGATCTGGCTGTGCCTTATGCTATTGTCACGCGCGATGTCCTCCGGCCGGATCGAGCCGGTGACGACAAGTTCGCGCAGTTCGAAATTGACCCGCACTTCCTGCCGCCCGCGGATCAGCAGATTGCCGTTGGGCAGGACATCCACCACCGATGCGGCCATTGTCATGTTGATCTGTTCGCTCCGGGTGGTGTTCCCCTTGCCGGTCGCGCGCGAGGCGGAACTGGTGTCGGCCAGTTTCGCTGGATCGGGATTGCCGGGCAGGATCTTCTTGATCTTGCTTTCCAGGCCCAGCAGCGCCCCGACGCCGCCTGACTCGCTTCCATCGCGGGTCCGGGTCGTCGAATTGTCGACGGTGGCGTTATCGGCGATGTTGATGCGGATCGTGACGATGTCGCCGACGCGGGATGCGCGCTGGTCGCGGAAAAAGGCGCCCGCGCCGGTGCGGAAAAGGGATGCGCCGCCGGGGGCGGTTTCAGCCGGGGTGTCGGCTCCCGCGCGGCCCTGCGCCGCCTGGTTGCCGAGCGAAGGGACGATGTGGGGCGCGACGGGCGTTTCCGTTTCGCTCATGCGCGGCGGCTTGCCCACATTGCGGAGCCGCCCGACCGCGCCGCAGCCCGATAGCAGCGAAGCGGCGAGGAGGACGGGCAGAAGATGTTTCATGGAACCTGGCTTCCTGTCATTGGGCCGCGACCCGCACCTGGCCGGGCGCGTCGGCGACGGCGTCGAGGGTGCGGTTCGTGCCGAGATTGAGGACGCGTACGGCGTCGCCGCGCGCGCCGTCGCTAAGCGCACGGCCAGCGGTAGTGATGCGCAGCGCGCCCGAAGCGAGCGTGATCGTTACCGCCTCGCCGCGCCGGACGACGCGCGGAGCGATGATGTCGGTGGCGCGAACCGGGCTGCCGGCGGAAAGGCGGCGAATCGCCTCCCGACCGGCGGCGTCGCGTGCCGGGAGGGCGCCGCGCGCGGCCCCGGGCGACAGGGCGGCGGCGGTGAAGTCCGCGGCGTTCAGCGTCTCGCCCTTTTCCACGGAGCGGGCGAGCACGGGGGCCTCGACCGTCGGCGGCGAAGGCACCGGCGGCGAAGAAACGGCTGCCGCCGCCAGCAACAGGATGAGATGGAGCCCCATCGCGCTCAGCGCAACTGCGTCGACGTGGCGAGCATTTCGTCGGCCGCTTTCACCACCCGGCTGTTCATCTCATAGGCCCGCTGGGCGGTGATGAGCGAGGTGATTTCGGAGACGGGATTGACGTTGGACGCTTCCAAGAAGCCCTGCGTCAACGAACCGAAGGAGGGATCGCCCGGATCGGCGACGGATGGCTGGCCGGACGCCTGGGTTTCCCGGAACAGGCTCGATCCGGCGGCTTCAAGCCCAGCTTCATTGACGAAGGTGGCGAGTTGCAGTTGGCCGACGGTCTGCAACGCGGTCTGGCCTGCGGTCTTCACCTGCACTTCGCCGGTCTTCGACACGATGACGTCCAGCGCGCCCTGCGGAATGGTAATGTCGGGCTGTACGCGATAGCCATCGGTGGTCACCAGTTCGCCCTGATCGGACAGCTGGAACGACCCGGCCCGCGTATAGGCCATGTCGCCCGAGGGCAGCCTGATCTGGAAATAGCCAGGGCCGTCGATCGCCAGGTCATAGCGATTGCCCGTGTTGGTGAGCGCGCCTTCTTCGGTGATGCGGTAGACGCCACCCGTGCGGACACCCGCGCCAATCTGGATGCCGGAAGGAACCCTGGTGCCGTCGGCGCTGGTGGCGGCGCCGGGACGGGCCACCTGTTGGTAGAGGAGGTCCTGGAATTCAGCGCGCTGCCTCTTGAAGGCGGTGGTGTTCATGTTGGCGATGTTGTTCGAAATGACGTCGACATTGGTCTGCTGGGCAAGCATGCCCGTAGAGGCGATGGAGAGCGAACGCATGGAGGACTCCTTACGGGAAAGGGAAAATGTCTGTCGCCGGATCAGCCGATGCGGCCGAGCCGGTTGATGGCGCCTTTCCGCATATCCGACAGATCTTCGGACATGCGCTGGCTGGTCTGGTAGGAACGAAGGATGTCGACCATGTTGGTGGTTTCCACGATCGGCTCGACGTTGGATGCTTCGACGCCACCAGCGCGCAAACGGGTCTGGGCCGCCGTCATCAGGCGGCCGCCCGTGCCGGTCAGCATCCCGTCGCCGCGAACGTCGAGCATGTTCTCGTCGGCGAAGTTCGTGACCGCCAGGCGGCCGATTGGGGCGCCGCCGGCCATGACCGAGCCGTCGGCGGTGATGGAGACATTCCGCATCTGATCCGCCGGAACATTGATGGCGCGGCCATTTGCATCCAGGAGAATCTGGCCGCCCGAGGTGGCGAGATCGCCATTCTCCAGGATCTTGATGAAGCCCGCGCGCGTATAGGCGACGCTCCCGTCCGGACTTTGGACATTCAGATATCCGGGGCCTTCGATCATCACGTCGAGCGGATTGCCGTTGGCCTGGAAAGCACCCTGCCGGCTGTCGTGGATCGCGCCGAAATCGAGCACGAAGGATGTTTTGCGCGCATCCTCGACAGGGGCTTGCTTAACCTCCTCCACATATTCGTGGAACAGCGCCTGCTCCCGCTTGAAGCCGACAGTGTTCGCATTGGCCATGTTGTTCGCCGTGATGTCCATCTGCCGGCGAAGGGCCTGCTCATGGCTGAGCAGCACAAAGGATGAAACGTCCATTCAAGGCACCTGCTGAAAAGTCGCGATAAACGACGGTAGGCAGAAATTGCCGCGCGTCCCCTCTATAATAGACGGGTAAACGCCGAAATGGACGCGGACGGTGGAAATCCCTGCCTGCGTCCTGGCCGCGAAAGGGGACGAATTTTGTCGAGCGACCTAATCATCGATGTGACGCCGGTCGAGGTTCCGAAAGCCCGCGCCGCAGGATTCGGAAAATGGCTGGCTGCCGGCGCCGGCGTGTTGCTGTTGCTGGGCGGCGGTGGCGCTGGCGCATGGTGGCTGTTCCAGGGCGGCGGCGATCAGCCGTCGGCCCCGCCGTCCGCCGCCGCGGACGTCGACAGCGCATCCTATATCGAAGTGCCTGCGATAACCGTCAATCTGCGTAGCGACGACGGCGGCGCGCGGTTCCTGAAGGTGCGCTTCATCCTCGTCGCCGCCAATCCGGGGGAGGTTGCGGGGATCAAGGACCGCCTGCCCGTGGTGCTCGACGCCTTGCAGCCCTTCCTGCGCGAGTTGCGGCCGGACGACCTCAGCGGATCGGCGGCGCTGTTCCGCATCAAGGAAGAAATGATGGCGCGTGCCGCCCAGGCTCTGGGCTCCGGCGCCGTGCGCGACGTGCTGATACAGGATCTGGTGCAACAATGAGCGACGATTTCGACGATTTCCTTCTGCCCGACCCGCCCAAGGCGTTGGCGGATGTGGAGGGTACGTTCGATCAGGCGGGGATCGATGCGCTTTTCGGCTTTGCCGACGCCGCGCCGTCATCCCCCAAGAGCGGACTTAAGGCTGTCATCGAATCCAACATCATCAGCTATGAGCGGATGCCGATGCTGGAGGTGGTCTGCGAGCGCATGATCCGGACCTTCGCCACGAGTATGCGGAACCTGACCTCCGACGCGATCGACGTCAGCCTGGACGAGATTACCTCCACCCGCTTCGGCGAGTTCATGAACCATGTGCCGCTGCCCGCCATGTTCGGCGTGTTCAAGGTGCAGGAATGGGAAAATTACGGCGTGGTGACAGTCGATTCCGGTCTCATATATGCCGTCGTCGATGCGTTGCTGGGCGGACGCAGGGGCAATGCGTCGATGCGGGTCGAAGGGCGGGCCTTCACCTCCATCGAAACCCAGCTGGTGCGAAAAATGGTGGAACTGGCGCTCGAGGAACTGTCGCGTTCCTTCGAGGCGGTCGAGCCTGTGACGATGGAAGTCGAACGGATCGAGGCAAGTCCGCGATTTGCCGCCATTGCGGGGCCGAGCAACATCACCGCGGTGGCGACGTTCCGCGTCGACATGGAGGGCAGGGGCGGCAAGTTCAATGTCCTGTTGCCCTATGCGACGCTGGAGCCCGTTCGCGGAAAGCTGCTACAGCGTTTCATGGGCGAGAAGCTGGGCCGGGATCGCATGTGGGAGACCCATATGGCCAGCGAACTTACCAAAACGGTTGTTTCCGTCGACGTGGTGCTGGGAGAGAAGCAGTTGCCGCTGAAGGAAGTGACGGGTCTGGCGGTGGGACAAACCATCGCGCTTAACGGAAGCCCTGACGATTTCCTCCAGATTCAGTGCGGGGGCGTCCCCCTTGGCCACGCGCTTATCGGCCAGCGCAACAGTAACATCGCCATCAGGATGGCTTCCGACATATCGAAAGGATTTTCCCGATGACGTTCGCGACCTTTAGCAACCTGATCGTTATGCTGCTGTGTGTGGCGGTGATCGTCCAGAGCCGGCGCTTGTCGAAGAGTTTCAACGAAGTCCGATCGGTGAACCTGCGGGACAGCATCGCGCAGCTCGATCGTTCCACCGGTCAGGCCAAAGCGGTGCTGGCGGAACTCAAGGCATTGCTGGCGACGGAAGGCGTCGCCCATTCCCGGTCCGTCGCCAGCGGAGAGGCCCTGAGGGACGAGCTTTCAGTGATGATCGGCATCGGCAACGCCGTTGCCGAGCGTATCGTGGAGGCTGCCGCGCTCCAGTCCGGCAAGTCGGCGGGCGGCAAGGTCGATGAGATTCCCGAGGCGACCGGGAAGGACGTTGCCGACGCCGGGACCGTCGCGTCGCGCGGCGATCGTGCCCCGAAGGCCAGAACCGGGAAGCAGCGATCGCCCAAGCAGCCGAGCCAGGCACGTTCGAAAAGAACGGCGGAACCCTCCTCCACCGGCGAAACCCCGCCGACGGCGGTGCAGGCATGAAATGGCCGTCAATGACGCCCTCCGGCGCTCGCCCCAACCGAACTGACGGAATCTTGAGACTGGTCGGGCGGCCGACAAGCCTGTTGCTGGCTGCCGCTGCGATGGGAGTGGTGGCTAATGCCCTTGCCCTGGCCATGCCTTCCGGTTCGACGGAGCCATCGGGAAACCCATCCAGCCGGCTTGGCGTATCCCTGCTGGACAGCATGGCCCAGAGGGACAAGGCCCTTGCGGCGGAACGCCGCAACCTGGAGATGCGCGAGCAGGCGGCAAAGGCCGGCGAGGCAAGGCTCGCCGCTGAATTGCGGACGCGGCAGGGGCAGACTGCCAGCGCCGATGGAAGCCCCGCGCGCGTCGACAGCGCGGAACCGGTGGCCCAGCCCTATGACGATCTGGCCCGTATCTATCAGACGATGAAGCCGGCGCGTGCGGCTCCGATTTTCGAGAAGCTTGACCTTGACGTGCAGACGCAGGTCGCACGCCGCATGCGCGGCCGGTCGACAGCATTGCTGATGGCGGCGATGAGCCCCAATGCGGCGGCCGAACTCACCATGTCGCTGGCCGGGCGCAAGGTCATTCCGCAGCGGCAGCGGCAACTCGCCCGATCGACGCCACCGCGCCGATTGCCCCCGATGGGCGTCGCGCCGCCGGTAGGTGGTAAATAGACGGATCCGGCAATGAAGGAAAAAGACCGTTCCCTTTGGGAGAGCGGTCTTTTCGTTGTTGGGGCGCGAAGAGGTGTGGGATCAGGCCGCCATCGCGAACACCTTGACAATGAGCACCCTCGTTATGGACGGATCGACGCCGCGCAGTGCCGGCGTCAGCGCCGCGGCGAGCTTGCCGGCGTCGACCGGCGCGAAGGGGGAGGCGTGAAGCCGCGCGAATTCGCTGGCGGCACCCAGCAGAGCCGCACGCAGTTCGGGCTTGCGTCCCGCCAGATTGATCGCGCCCTGGACATCGCGCGCTTGCAGCACGATCGAGAGGCGCAACGTGCCGCCGACACGGCCGGCATCGACGATCGGCACGCCGATTTCCTCCATGGCGACATAGTTTCCCAGATCGGGGGTCTGAGCCTGGGTGGATGCGGCGTTGCCGATGGATGCACTGGTCACGGCCGCGAAAGCGGCGCCGAAGGTCAATGCGGAACGGGTCATGCGATACTCCGGATCGGCCGCCGCACAACATTCCGGCGGTCCGTTCGACCGCCACGGCGCACTTCTGCCTCTATAATAGAGGGAAATCCCTTGAGGCAGATGCAGATGAGCAGCGATCAGCGACCCGGCAAGGTGCGGGTCTTTTCCTCCGGCACGATGGCCGATCCTCCCCGGCGCCGGCGCGGGGACGTGGTGGAAGCGGAACTCGGCGCCCCGCAACCGTCAGTGGGACCCGCCGCCCAGCCTGACGGAGTGCCCCGCTTCGCGTTAAGGGCGGGGATGTTTCTGTTGGGATGCGTCGTTGGCGGGGCCTTGTGCGCCCTGCTTGGATGGATGCCTGGAGCGGTACGGTGAGATATGCCATGCTGCTTGCCTCGGCCGCGTTGTTGCCGGGCGCCGCTCTTCCCGCGCCTCCAGCGGCGAAACCGGCCCTGCCCGCTGCTCGGCTGCCCGGTTTTGCCGCCGATCTGGCGCAGCAGCCGACGATCCAGGATTCCCGCGCGTGGCGCGTGATATCGCAAGCGAGCGCGTGGCGGGCGCTTGCCATGGCGCGCCCCCCGGAACGTCAGCAGGCTCGCTGGGACTATGCGCGCAGCCTGATCGGGCAGGAACGCGGCGCCGAGGCGCTGGGCGTGCTGGACGTCATGCGGCAGGATGATCCCGATCTGGTCCTGGTCGATGCCTATCGGCTGGCCCGCGGCGCGGCGCTTGCCGAACTCACCCGCTTCGCCGACGCCTTGACCGAACTGTCGGCACCCACGCTCGGCGGCAATGCGGAAGCCTGCGCCTGGCGGATGCGGGCCCTGTCGCTGAGCGGCCTTGCCGAGCAGGCCTTGTCGCAAATGCGTTGCGCCGCGCCCGCATTCAAACGGGCAAGAAACAGGGCGTTCGCGCTGGCGGCCGCGCGCGCCGGGGTCGAAGGCAGCCAGCCCGCCGATGCCTTGCGCTGGCTGCAGGGAATGCCGGATCGCGATCCTGCCGCCAATCTCTATCGCGGGCGGGCCGAACTGGCGCTGGGACATCCCGACCAGGCGCGGCTGCGCTTTGCCCGGGTCGAGCGGTCCGGCGAGCCGGCATTGCGCATGGACGCGCGCCTTTGCGAGATCGAGGCGGAGGTCGCGAACGGCACATTGGAAAGCGGGGCTGCGCTCAAGCGGCTGGCGGCGCTGCACTATGTCTGGCGCGGCGATTCCATCGAGGAGCGGGCATTGCGGCTCAGCTACCGATTGAGCGCCGGCAAGGGCGATCTGCGCGGCGCGCTGGCGGCGGGGGCCACCCTGTTCCGCTTTTTCGACGCCGGGCGGCAGGGGGCGGATTTCCTGCCCGGCCTTCAGGCGAAGCTGGCCGAAGCGCTCGATCCGGCGCACAAATTGCCGCTGGATCAGGCAGCGGGACTCTATTGGGATTTTCGCGATCTGTCGCCCAGCGGCGCGGAAGGCGATCTGCTCGTCAGCCGCCTCGCCGGACGGTTGCAGGCCACCGGTCTCTATGGCCGTGCGGCGGATTTGCTCGAATATCAGCTGTTCCATCGGGCGGGCGATCTGGCGCGCGGACCGCTGTCCGTGCGCGTAGCGGGCCTGCATGTGCTTGCCGGCCGGCCCGACCGGGCACTGGACACCTTGAAACGATCTTCCGATCCATCCTTTCCCGACGCGATGCGCTTCGAACGGAAACGCATTGAAG
>DATEDR010000096.1:0-2209 GCA_035281605.1 Sphingobium sp. | reverse complement strand
GCGCTGAAGGTCGGCATCGGCCCGGGCTCGATCTGCACCACCCGCATCGTGGCGGGCGTGGGCGTGCCGCAGCTCACCGCCATCATGGACGCCGTCAGCGTCGCCCATGCCGCTAACGTGCCGGTGATCGCCGATGGCGGCATCAAATATTCCGGCGACCTCGCCAAGGCGCTGGCCGCCGGCGCCTCCGTCGCCATGGTCGGCTCGCTGCTGGCCGGAACCGAGGAAAGCCCGGGCGAGGTGTTCCTCTACCAGGGCCGTTCCTACAAGGGCTATCGCGGCATGGGCAGTGTCGGCGCCATGGCCCGTGGTTCGGCCGACCGTTATTTCCAGGCCGAGGTGCGCGATGCGCTCAAGCTGGTGCCGGAAGGCGTCGAAGGCCAGGTCGCTTACAAGGGCCCGGTCGGCAGCGTGGTGCACCAGATCATCGGCGGCCTGCGCGCCGCCATGGGCTACACCGGCTGCGCCACCATTCCCGACTTCCACAAAAAGGCGCAGTTCGTCCGCATCACCGGCGCCGGGCTGCGCGAGTCCCATGTCCATGACGTGATCGTGACCCGCGAAGCCCCCAATTATCAGGGCGGGCAATAGGCGCGATGGCCGCTGCGCTGCCGCTTGCGGGGTTTCTCATTCCCGTCATCGTCTGTTGGATCGCCGGCGCGAGCCCCGCGGTCGCCCGCATCCTGATCGGCGCCGGCATCGTGCTTTATATCTCCCGCAATGTGCTGAAGACCTGGTTCAGCCGGAAGGGCAAAGCTGTTCCCGGTTGGGTCGCCGTGCCGGGAATGATCGGCACAGGTCTGGCGCCAGGCGGCATTGTGATCCTGCTGCTTCTTTCCCTGGGGTTGATCGCCCGCGTCTAGCGGTGCAGCTTCGCGGCCTGCAGCAGGATAATCGTCTTGGCGTCGATGATGTCGCCCGACGCGATCATCGCATAGGCCTCGTCCAGGCTCAGCTCGAGAACTTCAATATCCTCGCCCTCATGTTCATGGCCGCCGCCCTTTTCGCGCGGTGCGGTAGAATCATACTCGGCGAGGTAGGTCGTCATCCGCTCCTTCACGGCGCCGGGGCTGGGAAAGCAACAGCACACCAGCGTCAGCGCCCCCAGGGTGACGCCGGCTTCCTCCATCGCTTCGCGGCGGGCGCAATCCTCCGGCGTGTCGCCGTCCAGCTTGCCCGCCACCGCCTCGATCAGCATCTCGTGATAGCCCCGCTCAAAGGCCGGCCAGCGGAACTGGCGGATCAGCAGCACCTTGCCGCGCGCCCGATCCATCGGCAGCACCGCTGCACCATCGCCGCCCATGTCGTAGCATTCGCGGAACAGATGCTGCCATTGCCCGTCACGGCGCTGATAGTCGAACTCTGCCCGCCGCAGGATGTAGTGATTGTCGGAAAGGACCTTCAGTTCGCGCAACTTGACCCGGCTGCTGATGTCTTTATTGCTCATGCGCTTTCCTGCAAATTGATCTCATGACACCTGCCGCCCGGACCCAGGCCGCCATCGATATTCTTGCCGGACTGGCGGCGACGCAACAGCCGGTCGACCGTTATCTCAGGGATTTCTTTCGCGCCCGCCGCTATGCCGGCTCCAAGGACCGCCGCGCCATCGGCGAATTCGCGTTCGAGGTTCTGCGCCATCGTGCCTCCTTCGCCCATCGCATGAGCGATGAGGCGCCCCGCGCCCTGATGATCGCGGCCTTGCTGGCGGCCGGTGACGATCCCGCAGCGCTGTTCACCGGCGGCTATGGGCCTGAGCCGCTCAGCGATGCCGAACGCGCCGCCATTGGTGCCACGCCGCCGCCCGCGCCGCCGCATGTGGTCGGCGAGTATCCGTCCTGGCTGGAGCCCAGCCTGGCACGCGCCTTCGGCGACCGGCTGGCGGAAGAGATGCTGGCGCTGCAAAGCCGCGCCCCGGTCGATCTGCGCGTCAACACGCTGAAGGCCGATCGCCCCGACGTGCTGGCCGCCTTGAAGGCGGACGGTTTCGCGGCGGAAGCGACGCCCTATTCGCCAATTGGCATTCGCATCCCGCCGGGCGAGGGCAGCGCGACGCTGGCCAAATCGCCGCTCTTTCTTTCCGGCGCCTTTGAATTCCAGGACGAGGCGGCGCAACTGGCCTCGCTGCTGGCCGGCGCCAAACCCGGCATGCGCGTGCTCGACCTGGCGGCGGGGGCGGGCGGCAAGTCGCTGGCGATGGCGGCGGCGATGA
>DATEDR010000095.1:0-8502 GCA_035281605.1 Sphingobium sp. | reverse complement strand
GATATTCCGCGGTGGTGAGGCCCGCCGGACCCGCGCCGATGACGGCGACCGACTGGCCGAGCGGCTTGCCCGGCACCAGCGGCTCGACCCAGCCTTCCTTCCAGGCGGTGTCGGTGATGTATTTTTCGACCGACCCGATGGTCACGGCGCCGTGCCCGGAAAATTCGATGACGCAATTGCCTTCACACAGGCGATCCTGCGGGCAGATGCGGCCGCAGATTTCCGGCATGGTGCTGGTCAGGTTGCTGAGTTCATAGGCTTCGCGCAGCCGCCCCTCGGCGGTCAGGCGCAGCCAGTCGGGGATATGGTTGTGGAGCGGACAGTGGGTCGCGCAATAAGGCACGCCGCATTGCGAGCAACGCGATGCCTGCTCCTCCGCCTTTTCCAGCAGGAAGCTGCTGCTGATTTCGAGGAAGTCGTCGGCTCGCGTCTCGGCCGAGCGCTTCTCGGGATAGGCTTGGCCGGTTCCCACGAATTTCAGCATCGGATTGTCTGCCATGATGAGTCCCTGATATCTAAATCAGGGACGCGCATAGCAGAAAAACCCCAAGAGTCACGCGGATTCTGACTATTAAGTCAGGTTAACTTACCTAATTCCGTGGGATTTTTTGAACATTTCACCTATGGGCGTGAAAATCTCCGCAATCATAGGTCCGAATCGGTACTATCTCAGTGTGAGCCAGACGAGCGCGCCGATGCCAGCCACGATTCGATACCATGCGAAGGGCACGAAACCTTGCCGCGACACGAGCCCCACGAACCAGCGGATCACAAGCACCGCTACGACGAAAGACGTGACGAAGCCGAGCGCGATGCTGTCCCATCCGACCGTCGCGGAGGTGATCTGATCACCCCGCTTCAGCAGTTCCAGCGTGGAAGCCCCAAGCATCGTCGGCACGGCGAGGAAGAAGCTGAATTCCGCTGCCGTCCGTCGTTCCACGCCCAGCGCCAGCGCGCCCATGATCGTTGCGCCCGACCGGCTGACTCCAGGAATCATCGATATGCACTGAATGAGGCCAACGCCCACGACGCGCGCCAGGGGAATGTCGGCAATGCCATGAAAGCGGTCCTCTTTTGCCATCCGCTCTATGACCAGGATGGCAACGCCACCCACGATCAGCGCCCAAGCGACGACCTTGGGCGCACCAAGGAGCGTTTCGATATAATCGTGCATGGCAAGCCCGACGACAACCGACGGCAGGAAGGCGACCATCAGGTTGCGCACAAAGCGCCAGCTCGTCGGTTCCCGCCGCAGCAATCCCATCGCCACCGCCCAGAAGGTGCGCCAGTACAGCACGACCACTGCCAGGATCGCGCCCAGCTGGATGACGACGTTGAACATCGCCCAGGTCGCCGCGTCATAGCCCAGCAGCTCACTCGCCAGGATCAGGTGCCCGGTCGAGGAAACGGGGAGAAATTCGGTAAGTCCTTCGACGATGCCCAGCAGGATGACTGTCAGATAATGCAGGTCCATGAGCGGATCCGGTCTCTCGGTTGGGAAGGGAGGGGAACGCCCGCGACAGGGCGAGGGAAGGCAGGGCCCCTATTGTGCAGAAGCGAAGCGCGAGCGCAATGGCGCTGCACGCACGACCCGCCGCACGGGCCCTTCAATCCGCCGAACTTCGGGGAATCAGGCTTTGGCGCGCCCTGCGAAGCGGCCGTGCCGCCGATAGCGCACGAGCCAGTTTTCCGCGACCGCTTCCATCGGGGTGGGCGCTACGCCCAGTTCTGCCAAGCCCTGCGCGCCGGGAGACACGACATTGTCCCGTTGCAGCATTTCATATTGATCGCGGGTGATCGGCGCGCCGGGCAGCCAGCCGAAGCTCGCGATCAGCGATGCCACGCCATCCGGCAGGGCGATCAGGCTGCGGTCGCGGCCGATGACCTTGGCGATCCAGCGGTTCAATTCGATCATGCTGAGCTGCTTGGGTCCGCCAAGTTCATAGGTCTTGCCGCCATGGCGCGCCGGATCGGCCGCCGCATTGGCGATGGCGTGCGCGACGTCGGCGACATAGACCGGCTGGAATCGGGTACTCGCGCCGATTACCGGCACAACGGGCGCCCGCGCGATCAGATCGGCGAAACGGTTGAGAAACTGGTCCTCCGGTCCGAAGATGATGGACGGCCGGACGATCGTGGCGTTCGGAAAAGCGGCGTTCACCGCCGCTTCGCCAGCGGCCTTTGACCGACCATAGGCGGACGGGCTCTGGGGATCGGCGCCAATCGCGGAGACATGCACCAGTGCCCGGGCGCCCGCTGCTGCTGCAGCCTTGGCGACATGGGCCGCCCCCTTATGATGCGAACCCTCGAAATCGCCAGAAAGGACGCCAACCAGGTTGATGACGATGTCGCTGCCCCTGACCGCGCGTTCGACACTGCCGCTCTTGCGGATGTCAGCGGCAACGAACTGGGTTTGGCCGAGCGCGCCGAGCGGCTTCACGCGCAGTGCCGCAGCCAGATCGCGCTGGGCCACGCGAACGCGAGCGCCGCGCGCCATCAGCGCCTGCGCGACCTGTCGCCCCAGGAAGCCACCGCCGCCGAAGACCGTAACCAGACTGTCCTTCATCACGCTTTCCATGCTTGTCCTGCCGGGGAATGAGCTTGAAGCGCTCCCTTGCAACAGCCGCCGCCCGCTGACAACCGCCAGCGGGGCCACGCCGTTCCTTTTTTAACCGGTCCAGCCCTGCAAGTCGGCGATCATCCAGAGGCCAAGGCCCAGGAACAACAAAGCGGCGCCGCCCTGCAACATCCGCATCGGCACTTTCTTCGCCAGCGCCTCGCCAAACAGCACCGCAGGCACATTGGCGATCATCATGCCCAGCGTGGTGCCCGCCGTGACCGCAAACACATTGTCGAAGCGGGCGCCAAGCGCCACCGTCGCGATCTGCGTCTTGTCACCCATCTCGACCAGGAAAAAGGCCACCAGCGTCGTGACGAACACGCCCGCCTTGGTCGGAGCCTTGAGCGGTTCGTCCTCATCGAACGTGTCGGGGACGAGCGTCCAGGCCGCCATGGCGATGAAGCTCGCCGCGACCGCATAGCGGAACCAGTCCTGCGTCAGCACGCCGGCGATGGAGTGGCCGACCAGCGCGGCAAGGAAATGATTGACAAGCGTCGCCGCCAATATGCCGAGCATGATCGGCACCGGCTTGCGGAACCGGGTAGCCAGCAGCATGGCGAGCAGCTGCGTCTTGTCGCCCATTTCGGCAAGCGCGACCAGGGCGGTGGAGGTGAAGAGAGCGTCCATGATGAGGTCCGGGGCCGGGCGAAGGGTTGAAGACGCAATGCCACCGCCTCCTCCCGCCCGGCCGGACAGGGAAGAGCCGATGCCATTGGTCTCGCCCGATGCGGTCCGGATAACCGGTCCTCGCATCCCGCATGCCATGGCCTATCGGCCAAATATGTTGACATGCGGCCCGTCCTTTCAGTCGGACGGCTGGCTACTCCCCAGATGACAGGGTGCGCTTACGCGGAATGGCTCGTGGACGCAAGGCTTTGGTCCAGCCGCGGAAAGGAAGAGAGATTGCTCCCGGCGTCCCCGGCCGAGTGGGATGGCGAGGATGAAACGGTCTGCCTTCCCGCATCAAGGGGCAAGCCAGTTTCGGATCATTCGGCCGCGTCGGGCAGAGCTTCCGGCAACATCCGCACCGCTTCAGGAGACACAGGCTCGCGTACCAGCGCCTCGACCGGCGCGAGCTCTTCCAACTCCTTGCCGCCGGTTTCGATATTGAGGTCGCGCAACTTGCGGCCGGTCACCAGTACTCGGCCTTCGAAACTGCCGATGAAGGCGTTATAGTCGCTCACGGCGCCGGTCAGCCGGTTGCCCAGCTTCTTCAGCGATCCCGCCGCCCCCGCCAGTCGTTCATAGAGTTCCTTGCCCAGCGCGCCGATCCGCTTCGCTTCGTCGGCCATCTTCTCCTGCCTCCACACCGCCGAAACCGTTCGGGCGATGGCAATCAGGTTGGTGGGCGTCGCCAGCAGCACCCGCTTGGCGAAGGCATGGTCCCACAGCTGCGGATCATGCTCCAACGCCGCGGACAGAAAATGTTCGCCCGGCACGAACATGATCACATAGTCGGGCGCCTCGTCGAACTGGTCGGCATAGGCTTTTCGGCCCAAGGTTTCGACATGCGCCCGCATCGCCGCGGCATGGGCCGACAGCAGGCGTTTGCGTTCTTCCTCGCCCTCCGCGCCATAGGCATCCTGGTAGGCGTTGAGCGACACCTTGGCATCGATCACGAGCGCCCGGCCGCCCGGCACGCGCAGGATCGCGTCGGGGCGCAGCCGCCCATCCTCCCCCTCGACGCTTACCTCGGTGCGGAAATCGACATGTTCCGAAAGACCGCAGGTTTCCATCACGTTGCGCAACTGCTGCTCGCCCCAGCGACCGCGTGCCTTGGGCGCGTGGCGCAGGGAATCGACCAGCCGCTGCGCCTCGGCGCGCACCGCTTCCTGCCCGGACTTCATCGATTCAATCTCACCGCGCAGGATGCCATAGGCCTCGGTACGCTGCTGCTCGATCTGGCTTATCTTCTGGTCGTACCGCTGGATCGTCTCGTTGACGGGGTGGAGCAGCTGCTTAAGCTGCGCCTCGCTCTTCTCATGTGCCTGCGCCAATCGCTGGTCGGCACGTTCGAGAAACTGGCTTTGCGCCTGATGCAGCAGCTTGCCGCCAATCTCACTGAACTGCGCGGACAGCTGCTCCTTGGCATCCTTCAGCGACGCGATCTGCGCTTCGAACGCTTCCGCGCGGGCCTGCGCTTCGGATCGCAGCGCTGCCAGGTCGCGCCCCGCCAGTTCGCGCGCCGTCCGCTCATCCTCCAGACGCTGTGCCAATTCGGCCGCCTGGGATGCGCGATCCTGCGCCACAACCAGCTCCTGCAGGGCTGCGTTGCGCTGCGCCTCTGCCTGGCCGAGGCGGGCCGCCAGATCCGCCTTTTCCGCAGCAAGAGGAGCAGAAACCTTGCGGCGCAGCAGCCAGCCGAGGGCAAGTCCGGCCATCATCGCAACGAGAATCAAAATAACGGCTAGGCTGTCCATACTGCCCCCCTTTTGGAACGAAAGGTGAACCTAGCGAGCACTAGCCTTGGCCGCAAGCCTTCGAGCAAGAGGAGGACGCAAATGTGCTAGCGCTTGAAAGGCGGCAGACGATGAGCAAGCTGTCCCGGCCCGACCGCGGCCAACGACAATCACTTCATCTACAGTCAGGGTGTTGAGAACAAATGGTGCCCGGGGACGGAGTCGAACCGCCGACACTGCGATTTTCAGTCGCATGCTCTACCAACTGAGCTACCCGGGCACGGAGGCCGGCGAGAAGCACCGGCTGCGTCGAGAGGCGTGCCTATAGGCATCAATCCGGGGTGCTGTCCACCCCATAATCGTCGCTTTTTTCGCTATCGTTTGGTACAGGCACGCCGGGGACGCGATAGCCTTCGCCCAACCACTGCAACAGGTCGCGATCGCGGCAGGCCTTGCCGCAGAAAGGACGCGTGTCGGGTGCGGAGGGTTGGCCGCAGATCGGGCAGGAGGCGGATTTAGGAGACATGGCCAGCCGATATGGCGAGCGCCTCATCCGCCTTCAAGCTGATCGCTCCGCCCCGGCGGCGGGCAAGCTGTTCGATCCAGTCGCCCGCCTTGTGGAAGCGAGCGATGATCGCTGGCGCGGCGATGATCGAGGCGGGTCCGCCACTGCCATGGCGCTCCGCCCGGCGCAGCAGCGCCAGCGCTGCGGTCTCGATCGGATCGGCGCGCAGCAGTTCCATCAGGTTCATGCGTTCGCGGCGGCGGATGATCTGGATGAAGCCGAAGCCGTTGACCGCCGTGCGCTCGAAGGGAAGCGGCAGATATTTGTCGACCTGAGCAGAGGCGACCGCGCGCTCGTCCTTGTTGTTCATCGTCGGGAGGTCAATGCCGATCGATCCGGTGAGGCCCATGCGGCGGATCGCCTGCGCAGCCAGTTTCGCACCCTTGGGCCCCAGCTTGGCAGGGGGGAGCGAACCGTCAACATCGATCAGGATCATTGCCGGGGTCGGAAATATCCGCAGCGCCGCTTCCTCGGTGCCGATATCGCCAGAGATCGCCTCTTCCATCAACTCGCTCCAGCCGTGAGCTTCGAGCCGATCTTCCTCATGCGCGGGGCAGGGCAGGACGGGGATGCCGGTGGCACGGATGCGCTGGAGCAGGCTGGGGGCGGGATGCGCCTTCGAACCGGGCTGGGCGAGGCGCGCCTTGGCAAGCTTGGCACGCCCTTCCTCGGGTATGGCTTCGCGCAGGATGTCGAGGAGGACGGTGGCGCCCTCCGCGATTTTCGGCGGGATGGGTTCGACCAGCACTTCCTCGCCGCCGATCAACCGGGCGATGCCGCGCTTTTTCGGGATGACGGTGCGGATCAGCTTGCCCTGTACCACCGATCCGGCGCGGGCGGCATCGGTTTCGCGCTCGATCTGCGCCTCGACCAGACGGCCCTTTTCGATCAGCGCGGCACGGGCCTCGCCAATCCCTTCTTCATAAAGCCATTCGGCCATCGTTCAATCCAATGGATAGCCCGCTGCTTTCAGCAGCGCGCGGGTTTCGTAAAGCGGCAGCCCCATGATCGCGCTGTGGCTACCATGGATGGCTCGGATGAAGCCGGCGGCGCGACCCTGAATGGCATAGCCCCCCGCCTTGCCCTGCCATTCCCCGCAGGCGACATAGGCGTCGATCTCGGGCCGTTCCAGCCGTTTGAACGTGACGATATTGGTCGAGAGGCGGTGCCTCGCCCGTCCCTCGGCATCAATCAGCGTGATCGCGCTCAACACCCGGTGGCGGCGGCCGGACAGCAGCGCCAGGCATTCGCGCGCTTGCGCCATGCTCTCCGCCTTGGGAAGGATGCGGCGCCCTGCCGCGACCACCGTATCCCCCGCAAGCACGAGTGCGCCCGGATGGCGAGCCGCGATCAGTGCAGCCTTGTCCGCGCCGACGCGGGCGGCGTAAGCGGCGGGCAATTCGCCCTTGAGCGCGGCTTCGTCCAGGTCGGCCGGATCGACGACATCAGGGGACACGCCGATCTGCGCCAGCAGGTCGAGCCTTCTGGGAGAAGCCGAAGCCAGGACGAGCCGCATCAGGCTTATTTGAAGCGGTAGGTGATCCGACCCTTGGTCAGGTCGTAGGGGGTGAGTTCGACCAGCACTTCGTCGCCCACCAGCACGCGGATGCGGTTCTTGCGCATCTTGCCGGCGGTGTGGCCGAGGATCTCGTGATCATTTTCAAGCCGAACGCGGAACATGGCGTTGGGGAGAAGCTCCACAACCTGTCCGCGCATTTCAAGCAGTTCTTCTTTTGCCATAATATCCTGGAAAGTCGAAAAATCGCGCCGCCATAGCGCCAAAATGTGGAAAATGAAAGTCAGGCCGAACCGCCGAAATAATCGCCGGCTTCCAGCAGCGCCGCGAAGATGCGATCCAACTGATCTGCATCAAGGCAATAGGGCGGCATCAGATAGATAGTGTTGCCCAAGGGACGCAGCAAGATGCCGCGTTCCAGCAGGAAGGCGCGCAATCGTGGCGCAAGGTCGGACAGATAGCCCGGGTCGGGCGCGACCAGGTCGATCGCAGCGATGACGCCAAGCTGCCGGGGATCGACGAAAGCCGGATGCCGCGCCAATATCGCGAGGCCCCGGGCCATGCCGTCGGACAGCGCGGCGATGCGGCCCAGCACATCCTCGTCCCGCCAGATGGCCAGATTGGCTGCCGCGGCGGCGCAGGCAATGGCATTCGCGGTATAGCTGGACGAATGATAGAAGAGGCGCGCCCGATCGGCGGACTTGTGCGCATCGAATATCCGCCCAGTAGCGAGCGTGGCCGCGAGCGGGATCGCGCCGCCCGTGATGCCCTTCGCCACCGCCATGATGTCGGGCACGACGCCGGCCTGCTCGCAGGCGAACAGCGTCCCGGTGCGCCCCCAACCGGTCATCACTTCATCCACGATGAACAGGACGTCGTGCCGCGCGCAGATCGCCGCCATGTCACGCAGCACGGACCGGGGGTAAAGCAGCATGCCCCCTGCCCCCAAAATCAACGGCTCGATGATGAAGGCGGCGGGCGGCTGCGGATCGGCGCAGGCGGCCCTGAGCGCGTCGAGCGCCACCTGCTCCCGGCCGGGCGCAGGAAAGGGAATGGTCTCTACATCGAACAGCAGCGGCGACCATGCCGCGTTGTAGACGCCCCGCTCCCCGATCGACATGGCCCCGATCGTGTCGCCATGATAGCCATGTTCGAGGACGAGGATGCGGTGGCGCGGCGGTGAAAGGCCGTCAAGCGCACGGTTGTGCCAATAGCCGAGCGCCATCTTGATCGCGACCTCGACCGCTGTCGATCCGCTGTCGGAAAAAAAGACGTGGGCGAGAGGCTCCCGATCCTTCGCCCGCGGGGCGAGGTCGATCAAACCCCGCGCCACCTCTTCGGCCGGGCCATGGGTGTAAACGGCGAAGATCAGCTGATCGAGCCGGCCCGCCTGCGCGGCGAT
>DATEDR010000094.1:0-12874 GCA_035281605.1 Sphingobium sp. | reverse complement strand
CATATCTACGGCGTGCTGTCGCTGATCTTCTGGACGATGACGCTGATCGTCACGGTCAAATATGTCTTCATCGTCATGCGGGCCGACAATCATGGCGAGGGTGGCAGCATGGCGCTGCTGGCTCTGATCGGGCGGCGCATGGGGGAAACGCGGTGGACGCCTGCCATCGCAACGCTGGGCGTATTGGCGACGGCGCTCTTCTACGGCGACGCCATCATCACTCCGGCGATCTCCGTGCTGTCCGCCGTAGAAGGGCTTACCGTCGTCGAAAGCGGCATGGCGCCGCTGGTGCTGCCGATCGCCATCGTCATCCTGATCGCCCTGTTCGTCATTCAGAGCTTCGGGACGGCAAAGGTCGGCGCACTGTTCGGGCCGGTCATGGCACTCTATTTCCTGGTTCTTGCCCTGCTGGGTGGCGCCAACATCCTGCGCCATCCGGAAATCCTGGCCATCGTCAATCCGGGCTGGGCGCTCAATTTCTTCGAACTGGATCCAAAGCTGGCCTTCCTGGCGCTGGGATCGGTCGTGCTGGCAGTGACGGGGGCAGAGGCGCTTTATGCCGACATGGGACATTTCGGGCGCAAGGCGATCAGCATCGCCTGGCTCTATGCCGCGCTGCCGTGCCTGATGCTCAACTATCTGGGGCAAGGCGCGCTGCTGCTGGATCAGCCGGAGGCGGCACAGAACCCCTTTTTCCTGCTGGCGCCGGAGTGGGCGCGCCTGCCGCTGGTCATATTGGCGACGCTGGCGACGGTGATCGCCAGCCAGGCGGTCATTTCCGGGGCGTTTTCAGTGACGCGGCAGGCGGTTCAGCTCGGCTTCCTGCCGCGGCTGCGCATCCTGCATACCAGCGCGTCGGCGGCGGGGCAGGTCTATGTGCCGATCGTCAACTGGGCGTTGCTGCTCTTCGTCATCCTGTTGGTGCTGGGTTTTGGCAGCTCGAGCGATCTGGCGGCGGCCTATGGCATCGCGGTGACGGGGACGATGGTCATCACCGCCTGCATGATGGGCGTGCTGATGTTCAAGATATGGCACTGGAACCCGGTGCTTGCGGGGCTGACCACCGGGCTGTTCCTGGTGATCGACGGGGCCTATTTTCTGTCGAACGCCACCAAGATTCCCGACGGCGGATGGTTCCCCCTGCTGGTCGCGGCGGTTTCCTTCCTGGTGCTGACGACCTGGGCGACGGGGCGGAGGATCATGCGCAACTACCTCCGGGAAGATGCGATGGACCTGGAACTCTTCATCCGGTCGGCTGGATCCTCGCTGAAGCGGGTGCCTGGGACCGCCGTCTTCCTCTCCTCCACGACGGAGGGGGTGCCGCCTGCGCTGCTGCACAATGTGAAGCATAATCGCATCCTGCATGACCGCAACATCATCCTGACGGTGCGGACCGAGGACGTGCCGCATCTGCCGTTGGACGGGCGATCCCACGCGACGGACCATGGCGCGGGTTTTTATCGCGTGATCCTGCGTCATGGGTTCATGGAGAATGTCGACGTTCCGGCGGCGATGAAGGCGGTGCATGACTGCGGCGGCCCGATCGGCGTGGCCGATACCAGCTACTTCCTCAGCCGCGAGACGCTCGTCCCGTCGGAGCGGCCGGGCATGGCGCTCTGGCGCGAGCGGCTCTTTGCCTGGATGGTCCGCAATGCGGAAAGCCCGATGGCCTTCTTCAAGCTGCCGACCAACAGGGTGGTTGAACTGGGGTCGCAGCTGGAAATCTGAGGGAAATGGTAGCGGAGGAGGGACTTGAACCCCCGACACGCGGATTATGATTCCGCTGCTCTAACCAGCTGAGCTACTCCGCCCCATGGGCTGCGCGGAGCCGTGGGCTCCTGCGGTGAGGGCGCGCTATAAGCAGCGTGGTGAGCCGGGTCAACGGGGTTTGATGCGGGGTTGAAAATTCTCTCCTCGCCTGCGCCGCGCCAACCGCGACGGCATCCCACAACCGCAACCGCAGAAATTATGGAGACCGCGCTGCGCCTGCGCGTTTTGGGCTTGCAATCGCAAGGACGGGTTGCACTAATGTTGCAATGCACAATCGGGGTTGCCGCCCGAGGGAGGATCGACGCCTTGCCCTTCCATGAGATGTTCGAGCCCGACGGGTCGGTGCGCCCCTGCTATGCCGAAGTGCAGAATTGGGTGGAGCGGACAGGTATCGCCGGGCTCAACCGTCGAATGGACGAGGCGGAGGCGATCTTCCGGCGCATCGGCATCACGTTCGCCGTCTATGGCGAAGGCGGCGACCCGGAGCGGCTGATCCCGTTCGACCTGCTGCCGCGCATCTTCACCGGGCAGGAATGGCGCGTGCTGGACAAGGGCATCCGGCAGCGGGCGCGGGCGCTCAACGCCTTTCTCCATGACGTCTATCATCGCGGCGAGATCGTGAAAGCGGGGATCATGCCCGCCGACATAATCTACCGGAACAGCGCCTATCTGGCCGAAATGGCCGACTTCACGCCACCGGGCAAGGTTTACAGCCATATCGTCGGGATCGACATCGTGCGCACCGGCCGCACGCGCTTCGAAGTGCTGGAGGATAATTGCCGCACGCCGTCGGGCGTATCCTACATGCTGGAAAATCGCGAAATCATGACGCGCATGTTTCCCGAACTGTTCGGGCAGGGGCTGGTGGCGCCCGTCGACGACTATCCGGCGGAACTGCTGAAGAGCCTGAAGGAAGTCGCCCCGCCAGCCTGCCAGGGCGATCCGGTGGTCGTGCTGCTGACGCCGGGATCACTGAACAGCGCCTATTATGAACATAGCTTCCTCGCCGACCTGATGGGGATCGAACTGGTCGAGCCGGCAGACCTGTTCGTGGACGAGGACCGGGTGTGGATGAAAACGACGCTCGGCCCCAAGGTGGTCGACGTCATCTACCGGCGGATCGACGACGAATATATCGATCCGCTGGTATTCCGGCCCGACAGCCTGTTGGGGATTCCGGGGATCTTCAACGTCTATCGCAATGGCGGGGTCACGCTGGCCTCCGCCCCGGGCGCGGGGATCGCGGACGACAAGGCGGTCTATATCTATGTGCCGGAGATGATCCGTTTCTATCTGGGCGAACAGCCGATCCTGGACAATATCCAGACCTGGCAGTGCGGAAAGCCCGACGAGTGCGCCTATGTGCTGGAGCATCTGCACGAACTGGTTGCGAAAGAGGTCCATGGCTCGGGCGGATACGGAATGCTGATTGGGCCGAAGTCGACCAAGGATGAGATCGCCGCCTATGCGGATCGCATCCGGGCCAATCCGGGCCAGTTCATCGCGCAGCCAACGCTGGACCTGTCGACCGTCCCGACATTGGGGCAGGCGGCGGTCGTCGGGCGTCATGCGGACTTCCGGCCCTATTGCCTGGTTGGCAAGCAGCTTCGGCTGGTGCCGGGCGGGCTTACCCGCGTCGCGCTCACGGAAGGATCGCTGGTGGTTAACTCCAGCCAGGGCGGCGGGGTGAAGGATACGTGGGTATTGCAGGATTGATGAAGGTGGAACTGAACCTTTTCTTTCGCGGTCGTCCGAGCGCAGGATGGAACCTCGTGAAGCCGCGCCGTGTCCTGTCGCCTGAGATGCCAGCCTTCGCCGGGATGACGGAAAACGGGATCGGGGTGGTGCCCTCATGCTGAGCCGGACCGCGGAAAATCTCTTCTGGATGGCGCGCTACATGGAGCGGGCTGAGGCGACCGCGCGGCTGCTCACCATGGGGCAGCGCATGGCGATCCTGCCGGGTGCGCATCATCGGGACGAGTGGCGGTCCGTAGTGCGGGCGACCGGGAATGGCAGCCACGTCTTCCCCGAAGGCGTACAGGTGACGGAAAGCGACGCCGTTTCCTACCTGATGCTCGACCTCGACAATCCCAGCTCGGTTCGATCCTGCCTGCTCAGGGCGCGCGCCAACGGGAAATCGGCGCGCACCATGTTGACGCAGGACATGTGGGAGGCGCTCAACGAAGGCTGGCGCAAGCTCGACAGCTATGATGTCGCGGAGGCGCGGCAGCAGCTGCCGGCGCTGATCGACTGGGTCAAGACGCGGGTGATGACCTTTCGCGGCGCGGCGCATTCAGGGCAGTTGCGCAATGAGGGGCATGACTTCCTGCGCGCCGGTTCCGCGCTGGAGCGCGCGCAGATGACGCTGCGGTTGCTGGACATAAAATATTATGTGCTGCTGCCCGAAACGGAAGTCATTGGCGGCAACCGCGACCATTATCAGTGGACGTCGGTGCTGTATGCGCTGTCAGGCGCGCGGGCCTATCACCATGTCTATGGCGGCACCTATACGCCCTGGCAGATCACCGATTTCCTGATGCTCAACCGTCTGTTCCCGCGTAGCGTGGCCTATTGCTACGATCAGCTGGCCTATCGGCTCAACCGGCTGGCAGGCTGGCATGACAGTCGCGGGCCCTGTCACGAGACCGTGCGCCAGATGGTGAGCGACCTCGAACAGCTCGACAGCGGAGAGATTTTCCGCGCGGGCCTGCACGAAACGGTCCAGGGCGGGTTGCACATGACGAACCGGCTGGGCGTGGAGATCGCGCAGACCTATCATTTCGGCTGAGGGGGCGACGGAACCATGAAGCTGCTCGTCCGCCATCAGACGATCTACCGTTACGAAGCGTCGGCTGGCCGGGTGGCGATGCGGCTGAAGCTCATGCCCGCCGCAACCAGCGCGCAGACGGTGCTGGAATGGCAGGTCAGCGTGAACGGCGAGCCGATCGATTCCTTTCGCCGCAACAGTTTCGGTGAAATGGAAGCAGTGTGGATACGGCATGATCGGCTGGACGATGCGATGATCGTGGCCGAAGGGCTGGTCGAAACATCCAACACGCATGGCGTGATCGGCTGGCCGCCAAGCGGGGTCAATCCGCGCTATTTCCTGCGCGACACGCCGCTCACACGGGCGTCCGATCCGATCATGGCTCTGGCCCGCGCGCTCCCGCATGGCGATGGGCTGCTTTCCCGCCTTCATGCGCTGAGCGAAGCGGTCGGAGATGCGGTGGCTTATCGCAGTGGCGTGACCACGTCGCAGACCACGGCGGCGGAGGCTTTCGCACTTGGCGCGGGAGTCTGCCAGGATCATGCGCAGATATTCATCGCCGCTGCGCGAACGATCGGCGTCCCCGCCCGCTATGTGAGCGGCTATTTGATGGCAGAAGGCGGCGATGCGCTGCATGAAACCCACGCATGGGTCGAAGCGCTGGTACCGGACCTGGGATGGGTCGGGTTCGATCCTTCCAACCGCGTCTGCGTGACCGAAAATTATCTGCGCCTGGCATCGGGCCTGGATGCCGACGCGGCTGCGCCGATCCGGGGATCGGTCGCCGTTTCGGGCGATATCTGGATTGACGTCGACGTCCGGATCGCGCAGGCGAAGGAGGGGTTGGAGGAAAGGCAGCTGCAGCGGCAGCAACAGCAAAGTGCCCAGCCATCCACTCCGCAGGGTTGAAATAAGATAGGAGCCCCCTGGGCGATGACCTATTGTGTGGCGGTGCGCGTGGACCAGGGATTGGTCATGCTGTCCGACACCCGCACCAATGCGGGAATGGACAATATCGCTCGGTTCCGAAAGAGCTTCACCTATGGCGTGCCCGGCGAGCGCGCGATGGTCATGATGTGTTCGGGCAATCTATCGATCACCCAGGGCGTCAAGGCGATGCTGGGCCGCGCGATAAAGGATTCGCAATTCGACCCCGAAATCGAAACCATTTTGAACTGCGCGACGATGCATCGCGCTGCGGAATTGGTGGGCGAGGCGATGTGCGAAATGCAGCAGCATTATCGCAGCACGATCGAGATGCAGGGGTCGGCGGCGGACGCGTCCATATTGATCGCGGGCCAGCGGCGGGGCGGCAAGCCGCGCCTATACCTGATCTATTCGGCCGGAAATTTCATCGAGGCCACCGAAGACACGCCTTTCTTCCAGATCGGCGAGCATAAATATGGCAAGCCCATCCTGGACCGCATCATCAAACGGGAAACGAGCCTGGAGGATGCGACGAAGGCCGTGTTGGTGTCGATGGATTCGACGCTGCGGTCCAACCTGTCGGTCGGCATGCCGCTCGACCTGACGGTGATCGAACGGGACCAGTTCGATTTCCGCGTCCGCACACGGATCGAGGCGGATAACGAGGAGTTCCAGCTGCTCTCGCACAGCTGGTCGGCGGCGCTGCGCAAGGGGTTTGAGGATCTGCCGAACGTGATGGACTGATCCCAAGGGCAGGCTGAGCTTCCCGCCGGCGAAGCAAATCCTTCTGCCGCTTGGGCTTGCGCGTTCGTTCTTGCGGCCTATTTCATCCCGACGAATGATTCTCACCCGGGGACAGTAGATGACCGCAACCCATTCCACTCGCATGCTGATCCTCGGTTCCGGACCGGCGGGCCTGTCGGCGGCCATTTATGGCGCGCGCGCGGGGCTGGCGCCGATCGTGGTTCAGGGCATGCAGCCGGGCGGGCAGCTGACCATCACGACCGATGTCGAAAATTATCCGGGGTTCCGCGATGTGATCCAGGGGCCCTGGCTGATGGAACAGATGCAGGCGCAGGCCGAACATGTCGGTGCGCAGATGATGTACGACCAGATCGTCGACGTCGATCTTTCCGATCGTCCTTTCCGGCTGAAAGGCGACAGCGGGACGGTCTACCACGCCGACAGCCTGGTGATTGCGACCGGGGCGCAGGCGAAATGGCTGGGCGCTGACGGCGAACAGCTGTTGCAGGGCAAGGGCGTATCGGCCTGCGCCACGTGCGACGGCTTCTTTTACCGGGGCAAGAAGGTGGTGGTGATCGGCGGCGGCAACACGGCGGTCGAGGAGGCGCTTTACCTTACCAACCACAGCCATGACGTGACGCTGATCCACCGGCGCGATTCTTTGCGCGCGGAGAAGATCCTGCAGCAGCGGTTGTTTGCGCATCCCAACATCAAGCTGTTGTGGAACCAGAAGATCGAGCGGTTCGTCGGCGGCGGTAGCCCCGAAGGGCTGGTCGGCGTCGACTTGATCGACACGGTGACCGGCAAGGCGTCGCATATCGAGACGGACGGCGCGTTCGTCGCCATCGGCCATCAGCCTGCGACGGAGCTGTTCGCCGGCAAGCTGCCGATGGATGATGGCTATCTGGTGGTCGAGCCGGGCACGACCCGCACGGCGGTTCCGGGCGTGTTCGCGGCCGGCGACGTCAGCGACAAGGTCTATCGCCAGGCGGTGACGGCGGCCGGCATGGGCTGCATGGCGGCGCTTGATGTGGAGAAGTTCCTGGCCGAAGCGGATTTCGAGGCGCTGGCCGCCGAGTGATCCTGCTGGAATGGCCGCGCCATCCGGTTGACGCCGAGAAGCATCTCCCGTGAGCAGTCTTAAGTGAACGCTCGGGAGATGGCTCGCCGCTATTCCGGGGATGGTAGTGTGCGGGCGAAGAGCGCCTAAGCTCTAACCGAGGACCTTCGCCTGGGCGAAGGCGACGAGCGTGCCGAAGGTTTCGAACGTGTCGGCGTCGATGTCGTCATCCTCGATCAGGATGTGCAGGCGATCTTCCATTTCCGTGAGCAGACTGGCGACCGCCATCGAATCCAGTTCGGGAAGCGCGCCGAACAGCGGCGTGTCCGCTTCGAACGCATCGACGCGCTCCTGCGGCAAGGCCAGCACGTCGCGCAGCAGATCGCGCATAGTGGCAGGGAGATCGCTCGTCCGGTCGACCGGCTGGGTGGTTTGCGCCCGCATGATGCGGGCCTACCTAATCGTTCCGCTTCTAGCCTACAAGGGCAGAAATGGCGGTGCGGGCCGCCGGCAGCCAGGTTGAGGCGAAGCGCGGGTTGAAGAAGTCCAGGCGATGGAGCGTTTCCCGCCGGTCCATCCACTCGCCCTTGTACGCATTGTTCCCGGTGCCATAGTCGATCAGCCTGACGCCGTCCGAATCGATCGCATGCGCGAACATCGCATGGCTGAGCAGGGTGCCGGGCGAGGCGCCGTCGAACGCCCGATCGTGCGACAGTTTGTGAATGAGCGCCGCGCCATTTTCGACGGTCCAGAGCTGGGTCGCGACCGGCTGGTCGTTCAGCCGCGCGAAACCGAGGCGCAGCGCGCCCGCAGCCGCTTCCCGCTCTGCCAGGTCCCGCAAGAAGGGCAGGCCGGGCTCCGGCTGTTTCCAGCTGCTGGCATGCACGGTGATATAGTCGTGCCAAAGGGCTTCGCTGAAGTCGGTGCCGATCTCGATCGAAAAGCGGCTGGCGCGCGTCTTGCGTTGCACCTGATTGCGCAGGCGGCTTGGCCGGTCGGCCCAATAGGTGGCGAAATCCCGACCGCCTACATCAAGCAGATGCCGCGCGCCCATGGGCCGGCGCACTGCGAACCAACCGGCTCGTCGGAACGCCTCCAGCAGCATGCCGCCATCATCCGCGATCGGATAAAGGTCGATCTGCGTGGTGGTTCGGAAGAGTTGTTCGGCCAGCACCTCAACCAACCGGCGCCGCGTGTCGGCGTCGGGATTGCCCAGAAAAACAGGCGCCCAGGAAAAACTGTACCAGTTCGCAAGCGCGCTGGCGCGGCGATCCGCAGGCGCGAGCAGGAAGAGCCAAGCCTCCCGCTCGCCCTCCAACGCGTGGAGAATGCGGGCCGGTATCCTGGCGAAACAATGGGCGTGGAGCGAGTCGAACCAGTCGATGCGGTCGAACAGCGACGGCGTCGTCGCGCGGTCCATCGCGCCCGCCAGCGCGCAGCGGGCTTGCGCGACCGTGCTATATTCCCTTGCGACGAGCAAAACAGTATCTCCCCCGGCAACCCCCGAAGCGTAGGTGCAAAGTCTGGAAATGGAGTTAAGCAGCGACCCGGTTGTCGGCATGACGATCATCGACGGCGTGCAGGTGCGGCCGATCGATCATCTGTTGCTGCGCGGCGACGGCGCGCGTCCGGCGCTGGACGGGCGATCGGGCGCGCAAAGCTATGCGGAATTGGAAGAGACGCTCGGACGCCTTGCCGGCTGGCTTGCGGGTTTCGGGCTGGAGCGCGGCGCGCGAGTCGCGAGTTGGATCGCGAAGGGGCCGGTCGCTGCCTTGATGCCGCTGGCGGCGCCCAGGGCCGGGCTGGTCCATGTGCCGATCAACCCGCTGCTGAAACATGCGCAGGTCGCGCATATCCTGGCCGATAGCGGCGCGGATCTGCTGATCGGAACGGCCAGCCGGCTCGCCACGCTGGAGCCGGGCGACGTTCCCGACGCGTGCCGCCTCCATCGCGAGGACGACGCCGCCAGCGCGATGAGTGGGGGCTTCGCGCTGCCGCCCTCGCAAGCAGAACCGCAAGACCTTGCCGCGATTCTGTATACCAGCGGATCGACGGGAAGGCCCAAGGGCGTGATGCTGAGCCATGCCAATCTGTGGCTCGGCGCCGCGTCCGTCGCAGAGTATCTTGGGCTGACTGCGCAGGATCGGACATTGTGCGTCCTGCCGTTCAGTTTCGACTATGGGCAGAATCAGCTGTTTTCCACCTGGCATGCGGGCGGATGCGTCTATCCGCTCGACTATCTGACCGCGCGCGATGTCATGAAGTCGGTCGACCGGCGGGACATCACGACGCTGGCCGGCGTGCCGCCGCTCTGGGTGCAACTGACCGAACTGCAATGGCCCATGGAGATCGCGGGAAAGCTGCGCCGTCTCACCAACAGCGGCGGGGCGCTGACCCGGCCATTGGTGGCGAAGCTCCGCAGCCTTTTTCCCAATGCGGATCTCTTTCCCATGTACGGGCTGACCGAAGCGTTCCGCTCGACATATCTGCCCCCGGCGCTGGTCGACAGTCATCCCGAGTCCATGGGATCGGCGATCCCGCATGCGGAGATTTTGGTCGTTCGCCCCGACGGCAGCCTGGCCGCGGATGACGAGCCGGGCGAACTTGTCCATTGCGGGCCGCTGGTCGCGCAGGGCTATTGGCGGGACGTGACAAGGACGGCCGAGCGGTTCAAGCCCGCGCCGCTGGCCTCGCGCTATGGCGGCATGGCCGTCTGGTCCGGGGACACGGTGCGGCGCGATGCGGAGGGGCTGCTCTATTTCGTCGGCCGCGACGACGCGATGATCAAGTCTGCCGGAAACCGCATCAGCCCGACCGAAATCGAGGAGGCGGCGGTGGCGGTGCCCGATGTCGCCGAAGCGGTAGCGCTGGGGATAAAGGACGAGCGATTGGGACAGGCCGTCCTGCTCCTGATTCGGTCCGCCGTTCCGCAGGCGACCGCTGCGGTGGAGGCGCATCTGAAGGTGGAACTGCCCAATTTTATGCATCCGCGCGAGATCGTCAGGCTGGAGGCATTTCCGCGCACGCCGAACGGAAAGATTGATCGGGTTGCACTTGCCAGGGACTATGACCAATGAAGCCGATGGGACCGATACCGCCCTTTTTCGACAGCGAGGAGGGCATGTTGCTGATCGGCGGCTGTGGCGCGGCCAGCCTGGTCGAGGAAGCAGGCGACACGCCCTTGTTCATCTACGACATGGGCATTGTCGAACGGCAGGTGAGCGATCTGCGGGGCGCCATGCCTCCGGCGCTGTCGTTGCATTATGCGGTGAAGGCTAATCCCCATCCGCCACTGCTCGAACGCATGGCCGGCTTGGTCGACGGCTTTGACGTCGCGTCCGGAGGGGAACTGGCAAGGGCGCTGGAGGCGGGGATGGATCCCGCGCACGTCAGCTTCGCGGGACCGGGTAAGCGTGACGATGAACTCATCGCCGCGATCGATGCCGGGATCACGCTGAACCTCGAGTCGGAAGGGGAGGCGCGGCGGGCGATCGCCATCGGCGAGCAGCGGGGGCGGAGACCCCGGCTGGCGGTGCGGGTAAATCCGGATTTCGATCTCAAGGGATCGGGTATGCGCATGGGCGGCGGCGCCAAACCTTTCGGGGTTGACGCGGAGCGCGCGGCGGATCTGGCTCGCTGTGTCATCGACGCGGGGGGAGACTGGCAGGGCTGGCATATCTTCGCCGGCTCGCAAGCGCTGGATGCCGACGCGCTCATCGATACGCAGGCCGCGACAGTCGGGCTCGCGGCGCGGCTTTCCGACGCCGTGGGCGTTGCCCCGCCGCTGGTCAATCTGGGTGGTGGCTTTGGCATCCCCTATTTCCCTGGCGATGAACGGCTCGACATCAGGCCCATCGGCGAGGCGCTGGGGCAGACGCTGCACGCGCGGGCCGATATCCTGGCGGATAGCGCGTTCGCGATGGAACTGGGCAGATGGCTGGTGGGGGAGGCCGGGGTCTATCTGACCCGCGTCGTCGATGTGAAGCAAAGCCAGGGCGAAACCTTCATCATCGTCGATGGCGGCCTGCACCACCAACTCGCCGCCAGCGGCAATTTCGGTACGGTCGTCCGGCGCAACTACCCGATCGCGGTAGCCAACCGCTACGACGCCGCGCCCGCCGAGCAGGGGGTCACGGTCGTCGGCTGCCTCTGCACCCCGATCGACAAGCTGGGCGACAAGGTCGCGCTGCCACCGATCGTCGAGGGCGATCTGATCGCGATATTCCTGGCCGGTGCCTATGGGGCGTCGGCCAGTCCCGCCGCTTTCCTCGGGCACCCTAATGCATTGGAAATGCTGATCGGCTGATCTATCAAAGGATAGACGCCTAACCCTATCTTTACCCTTTGAGCGCAAGAAGAGGCCCAAAGCACATGCTTGACGGCCGTCCTGCCTCTTTGGCGGCCATCAAGCCATGCGGCGGCACGAAGGGGTGAAGATATGCGTTTCCTGTCGGTTTCCCGGGCCTTGATTGGTGCATCCTTGCCGGCGATCGCCCTTTCGGGCTGTGCCGCGAACGGCGGCGGACAGCAGCTTCCGCCCGCATCCTTCGTGGCTACGCAGGAAGGGCCGGGCGAGGAATATGTTATCGGCCCGCTTGATGACCTGACAGTTTTCGTGTGGCGCAATCCCGAATTGGGCGCGAAGGTGCAGGTGCGGCCCGACGGGCGGATCACCACGCCGCTGATCGCGGACATGCCCGCCGTGGGCAAGACACCCAAGCAACTGGCCGACGACATGAAGGTGGCGCTCACCAAATATATCGAAAATCCACTGGTGTCGGTGATCGTCAACAATTTCTCCGGCACGTTCAGCCAGCAGGTGCGGATCGTCGGCGCGACCGAGAAGCCCGCGTCGATCCCTTATCGCGCGAACATGACACTGCTGGACGCCATGATCTCGGTCGGCGGCCTTTCCGAATATGCGGCGGGCAATCGGGCGCGGCTGGTCCGCTTCAACAAGGAAGCAGGCAAGCAGCAGGAATATCAGGTGCGCATCGGCGACCTGCTGAAGCGCGGCGACAGCAAGGCGAACGTCATGCTGGCACCGGGCGACGTCATCATCATTCCTGAAAGCATGTTCTGAACATGGCCGGTCTTTACGATGAATTGCTGACCGTCCTGCATGGGCTGTGGACCCGTCGCTGGCTGGCACTGGGCGTGGCGTGGGGCGTATGCCTTGCGGGGTGGCTGGGCGTTGCGCTGGTGCCCAACAGCTATGAAAGCAAGGCTCGGGTCTATGTGAACACCCAGTCCCTGCTTCAGGACAAGGTTGGGATCACCCAGGTGCAGTCGCAGCAGGACCTTGACCGGGTGCGCCAGACGCTGGCGAGCACGGCCAATCTGGAACGGGTGGTCAAGGAAACCGACCTCAACCAGACGGTCAGCGGCCCGCGCGATGTCGCGGCCAAGATCACCGCGCTGCGCGAAGGCATCACCGTCATGGCCCAGATGGACCCCAGCATGATCGATATCAGCGCGAAGTCGGCGGACTCGGGCCTGTCGGACGGCGCCAATGCGCGCATCGCGCAACAGGTCGTGCAGAAGCTTGTCGACATCTTCCAGGAAGCGAATCTGTCCTCCAACAAGGTGGAAACGAAGCAGAGCCT
>DATEDR010000093.1:0-7324 GCA_035281605.1 Sphingobium sp. | reverse complement strand
CGCCGAAGCGCTGGAACGGATTGCGCCGCCGCCTGCTTCTTCCGCCGATCTTGCCCGCGCCGCTGCTTATGTCTGGAACGGCGAGACGATCCATGCGGTGGAGGCCTTTGCGCCGGTCGACTATGATCTGCTGACTGGCATCGACGCGCAAAAGGCCTCGCTGCTGGAAAATACCCGGCGGCACGCGGCGGGGCTTGCCGCGCATGACGCGCTGCTCTGGGGCGCGCGGGGCACGGGCAAGTCCGCCGTCGTCGCTTCCGTCGTCGACCGGCTGCAGCGCGAAGGGCAGGACATTGCCTTGCTGCAATGCGCGATCGATGAACTGGCCAGCCTGCCGCGCCTATTCTCACTGCTGCGTGACACCGACCGGCCCTTCATCCTCTTCCTCGACGATCTGGGCTTCGACGAAAATGGCGTGGGCGATGCGCGGTCGCTGCGTTCGTTGTTGCAGGGTGGCACGGCTGCGCGACCGGCCAATGTACGCCTCTACGTCACGTCGAACCGCCGGCACATCGTTCCGCGCCATTTGTCCGAACAGGATGATCCCATCAACCCGCGCGATGTCGTGGACGACCGGATGGCGCTGTCGGACCGCTTCGGACTGAGCCTTGGCTTCCACGCCCTCGATCAGGACGCCTATGTGGATATCGTCGCGGGCTATGCCGCCAGCCTGGGCCTCAGCTTCGACTCGCTGGAGGCTGTCCAGTGGGCGACGCAGCGCGGCAGTCGGTCGGGCCGCGTCGCGTGGCAATATGTCGTGGAGCTGGCGGGGCGCAACGGCCTTACCGTCTGATCCTTATTTCGCGCCCGTCACCCGCCACACGACGCCGCCGACATCGTCGGTGACGAGCAGGGCGCCCTTGGCATCGGCGGCCACATCGACCGGCCTGCCGCGCGCATCGCCCGCCTCGTCAAGGAAGCCGGTCAGCACGTCGACCGGCTTGGCCTTCCCGACATCGCCGTTGCCGGTAAAGGGCACGAACACCACCTTGTAGCCGGCGGCGGGCTTACGGTTCCAGCTGCCGTGCAGGCCGACGAAAGCGCCGTCCAGGAAGGGCGCGCCGATCTTGACCGTGTCGGCGAAGGCAAGGCCGAGCGGCGCCACATGATTGCCCAGCGCATAATCGGGCCGCTTGGTATATTCGCGAATTTCGGGCCGTTGCGGCTGGACGCGGCGATCCTCGTAGCCGCCCCAGTAATTCCAGGGCCAGCCGTAGAAGCCGCCAAACTCCACGCGGGTCAGATAGTCGGGCACGAGATCGCTGCCCAGCATGTCGCGTTCGTTGACGACGCCCCACAAGGCGCCGCTCTTGGGTTCGAAGGCAAGGCCGACCGGGTTGCGCAGCCCCGACGCGTAGATGCGGTAGTCGCCGTTCCTGGGATTGACCTCCAGCACGACGGCGCGGTTCTCTTCCTTGTCCAGCCCGCCTTCGCCGATGTTGCTGTTCGATCCGATGCCGACATAGAGCAGGCCCGCCGGGCTTGCCGTCAGGCTCTTGGTCCAATGCATGTTGGGAAGCTGCGCGGGCAGGTTCAGGATCTTGCGGCCCTTGGTAGCGATGCGTGTGTCGCCTGGCTTGTAGGGAAAGGCCATCAGCGCGTCCGTGTTGGCGACATAGAGCGTATCGCCGATCAGGGCCATGCCGTAGGGCGAATGGAGCCCCGTCAGAAAGGCTGTCCGGGTTTCCGCCCTGCCGTCGCCATCTGCGTCGCGCAGCAGGGTGATGCGGTTGGCAGACGGCACGCCCGCGCCCGCCTTGTTCATCAGATAGCCCATGATCCGGTCGGTGATCCCGCCCTGAGGCCGTGGCGGGCTGTTGGTTTCGGCCACCAATATGTCGCCATTGGGCAGCGCGAGCATCGATCGCGGATGCGCGAGGCCTTCGGCAAAGCGCGAGACGGCCAGACCCTTGGCGGCCACGGGCGTCTGGCCGCGCTTCCACCCTATGGCGTCAGCGACGTTGATGGTCGGAAACATCTCGCTGCGCGGCGAGGTGAAGACCGGCTCCTTGCCGGTATCGGCGCCGGCGGCCAGTTGCGCGGTGTCGCCCCGCGACAGGTAGAAGACGACACCGGCAAGGATGACGAGCGCGATGAGCGAGAGGGCGATCAGATGCTTCTTCATGCGCCACTGTCTATGCCGCGATGAAGCGCGCGGCAATGCCAAGGCGCAAATGATTGAATTCCCACCCGCTCGGGCGCTCGGCGTTTGTCAGGCGATGGTCACCACCTTGGCGCGACCGGTGCGGTCCAGCGGCTTCACCACCACCTTGTCTCCCATTCGATCGAATGCGATGTCGACGGACGAGTCCCCGACGCGCAGGCCGTAAAGGCGCAACTCATCGAGGAAGCTGGGCAATGCGGGTTCCCGCAGCAGGATCTCGGCGCTCGCCACGTCGAAGCCCAAGCCCAGGCTGGACTGGATCAGCGACAGGGGCGCGGCGGCGGACCAGGCCTGCGGGCTGCAGGCGACCGGGTAAAAGGTCGGACCCTGCACCCGGCGCCTGGGAAAGCCGCAGAACAGTTCGGGCAGGCGCATCAGGTCGACATAGGTGGCTGCCGCGAACAATCCTTCGAATATCTGCGCCGCCTCCTTGGGATAGCCGTAGCGCGAGAAACCCGCCGCGATCAGCGCATTATCATGGGGCCATATCGATCCATTATGATAGCTCATCGGATTGTAGCGCGCTTCGGTCGACGCGATCGTCCGCACGCCCCAACCGGAAAAGGAGGCGGGCGCCATCAACGTGCGCACGACCGCCTCTGCGCGCTCCTCGCGCGCAAGGCCGGTGAACAGCACATGGCCCGCATTCGAGGAGCGAACCCGGCACGGGCGCTTCTCGCCATCCAGCGCCAACACATAGGTGCCGAGCTGGGCATCGAAAAAGGCTGCGTCGAACGCGTCCCGGAATGCTTCGGCGCGCTCGCCATAATGCAGTCCGCGCTCCGCATTGCCCAGGCTGCAATAAATATCTTCCGCCGCGCGCCAGGCGCCGTAGACATAGGCCTGGACTTCCGCGAGCGCGATCGGCCCGCGCGCGATCGACCCGTCGGCATGGAAGACCGAATCATGGCTGTCCTTCCAACCCTGGTTCGCCAGGCCCTGGTCGGTCAGCCGCCCATATTCGACGAAGCCGTCGCCGTCGCGGTCGCCATGCTCGTCGATCCATTTGAGCGCGGCTTCCAGATGCGGCAGCAGGGTGGCGATGAAAGGCGCGTCGCCGGTCCGTTCCAGATAAGCCCCGGCCAGCATGACGAACAGCGGCGTCGAATCGATGCTGCCATAATAATGGCGGAACGGGACTTCCCCCAGTTCCGCCATCTCGCCATGACGCACCTCATGGAGGATCTTGCCCGGCTCGGCGTCGGCGGCTGGATCGAACTCCGTCGCCTGATGCGCCGCCAGATAGCCCAGGACGCCGCGGCTGACCGCAGGATCGAGCCACAATATCTCCAGCGCGGTGATGATGGCGTCGCGTCCGAAGACGGTGCTGAACCAGGGGATCCCCGCGTAGGGATAAGGGCCATATTCGGTGTCGGTCGACAGCATCGTTATGTCGGCGACCGATCGGCGCGCGACTTCGTTGAACAACTGGTTGGACGACCGCACGGTCGCGCCCCGAGCCCGTGCCTGCTTCAGCGTCTGCATCGATTCCCGCAGCGCCTTCAGGAACTGGCGGCTGAAGGGTTCGTCAGACAGCTCGACCCGCTCGCAGGCGACCCGCATGTAGAGCGTGCGCCTTTCGCCGGGCGGGACGGTGACTTCGAACCGGGCGTGGTCTTTCGTCAGTTCCTGCGGCACCGGATCGAAGCAGATGTGGGTTTCCCGGAGGCGGGAGTCCCGCCCTTCATAGGACAGCAGCACATCCGCCTGTCCGACGACCGGATCCTTCATCGCGCCCTTGCGCAGCCGGGTCATGCCGCGGATCTCGAACAGGTCGGCAAAATCGGCGGCGAATCCCATGCTGATGAAGATCGTCCGCGTTTCGGTATCGAAATTGCGGACCGTCAGCCGCTCGCGGATCGCGCTTTCCCACAGGAATCGGGTGCGCCGCAGGTGGATCAGGTCATGTTCCACCAGCACCCGTCCGTCCTCGCCCGAAAAGTCGGGATTGGTCAGATCGCAGGTCAGCATCGCATTGTCGTCGCGCAAGGCGGAACTGAGCAGGATCGGCCGGGAATCGTTGATCGTCAGGTAAAGGTGCGACAGGTGCCGCGTGTCGCGGTGGTACAACCCTTCGGGGCTGCCCGGTCCCGCGATCGCGTCCCCGCTATGGTCGAAGACGGCAAAGCTGTCCCCATGTTTCAGCGTCCGCGGCCTGCGCTCGTGGAGCGAGGAGGTCGCCGGGATGAAAAATTGGGTCTGCTGCTGTGCGAGAATCTTGGCTGGCTCGATGACCGTGAGGTCCGGCTGCGCCTGGCTTGCCGTCATGCGACTCTCCTTATCCGACGACTTGCAGATGGAGCTCCGTTTCCTCGCCCCGCTCTCGTCGGAGCCGGGCGGCGTCGGTCCTGGCTCCGGGGAGGTCACGATAAAGCTGAACATAGTCGGCCGCCATCCGATCTGCCGTGAAACGTGCGTCAAAGGCGGCGCGCACCCGATGGCGATCCAGCTCGCCCAGCCGGGATACGGCGTCGACGGCCTGATCTTCATTGTCGACGATGAACCCCGACAGGCCATGATCGACGATTTCAGGCACCGATCCGCAGCGGAAGGCGATCACCGGCGTGGCGCAGGCCATCGCCTCGATCATGACCAGGCCGAACGGTTCGGGCCAATCGATGGGGAAGAGCAGGGCGCTGGCATTGCCCAGGAATTCCGCCTTCTGCGCTTCGTTGATCTCGCCGATGAACTGGATGTTGGGATAGAGGTTGAGGAGCGGCGCGATCTCGCTTTCCCAATAGGCCCGGTCCACATTGTCGATCTTCGCTGCGATCTTGAGCGGCATGCCGGAGCGCGCGGCGATGCGGATGGCCCGGTCGGGGCGCTTTTCCGGAGAGATGCGGCCCAGAAAGGCGAGATAACCTTGCCCGCCATCATGTCGCGGGCGCAGCAGGCTGGAGGGCAAGCCGTGATAGACGGTGCCGGCCCAGTTGACGGGCGGCATCGGCAAGCGCTGATGGTCGGAGATCGACACCAGGCTGTGATGCGGAAAGGCGTGATAAAAGGCGGGAAGGTCGGGCAGGTCCAACCGGCCGTGCAGCGTGGTGACGGCGCGGCCGACGAAATCCTGGACAAGCGGCATGTGGATAAGGTCGATGTGGAAATGCAGCGCGTCGAATTCATCGGCGCGGCGGCGGACGGCTTCCAGCAGCATGACATGATAGGGGATGGGGTCGCGCACATGGGGATTGAGCCGCAACGCCATCTCAGTGACCGGCACGAGTTCGGCGCGCGTCACTGAGTCGCCACTGGCGAAGAGGGTCACGTCATGGCCCTGATCGACCAGGGCTTCGGTCAGATAAGATACGATGCGTTCCGTGCCGCCATAGAATTTTGGCGGGACGCTTTCGGCTAGCGGAGCAATTTGGGCGATCTTCATGCAGGCGGTCCTCGCGATATGGGGGCACCCTCCGCGATCCCCCTGCGCGGCTGGCAGCGTCTGCTAAAAGCGTGAAGACCGTGCCGAGTTGCATCGCGCAGCCTTTTGCTACGCTATTTATTTTTCGCGGGTGCAACATAACTCCGCTCGCCGCCGGATCGGGGCCGCCGGCATCATTTTCCACCCCGCTGACTTCGGCGTGCAATAGTCCAGGGGCATGGGGTGAACATCATGAACTGGCTGGCCGGTCTGGAACAGGGGCGGACACGGCCTTGAATGAATGGAGAATGCCTTGACCATCCTGACGATCGATTTCGAAGCGTCGTGCCTGCCCCGGCACGGGCGCTCCTTCCCGATCGAAGTGGGCATTTCGGGCCGCGGCCGGACGCAAAGCTGGCTCATCCGTCCGCATGAAAGCTGGACGGGCTGGGACTGGACCGAAGAGGCGCAGGCGCTGCACGGCCTCCCGCTTGAACAACTGCACCGTGAAGGACTGCCGGTCGAAGCCGTGCTGGACCGGCTGGTGGCAGCGGTGGACGGCTGTCGCGCCGTCGCGGACAGCGTGATCGACCAATATTGGTTGGAAACGCTGGCCCAGGCCGCCGGGGAGGGTGCGCCGTTCCTGATCGACCATGTGTCGCTGCTGCTTGACGAATATGGCGCGGGCGAGCGGCGGATCACGGCGGCTGTGGCCTATGCGGACGCCCGCCATCCCGTGCGCCACCGCGCCGGGTGCGACGCCGCCTGGCTTTCCTGCCTGCTCGACCATGTTGCGGGTGAGGCTAACGGAATGCCGGTCCTACCCGGCTTGGCGCTGAATCGGGCAGCGCGCGCAAGCATCAGCAACAATTTGTAACGTTCGGCAAATTTCGGAGACATTCACGCCGCCTACAGCCTTCGCGACTGCTTTCATTCGCGAAGGAGAAGACGATGTTGCTCATTCTTGCAGCGGCCGCTGCGTCGGCGGCCTCGCCCGTCTACAGCGCCGAAATCGCCCACGCATCGGCCGCCTACCAGGCCAGCTATCATGCGGAATCGGTCGTCCGGGTCCATGAGGTCGAGCCGCGCTTCGCCACTCGTCCCGCCACGCCGCTCTGCCGCTGGCAGGCCGAACTGATCGTCAACCGCGCCGTGTCGGCGGACGGCCGTCCCCTCGCGGCGGTGGCCAAGTCCATTCATCGTTTCGCTCCGCTGTCGGGGACCCATGCTGGTTCCTGCGATGCCGCGCGCGGCCGGATCGACGCGGACGTCGCGCGCTATTCCCGCGATCGCTCTGCGGAAGCCACATCGGTGGCGCAGCGGGACCGGGCTGTTCTGCTCCAGGAACTGGACGGCATCCACGCCCTGTCCGTGAAGGGCGGATGAGCCCACCGCTGATCCTGATCGCCGAAGGCCAGCAGGATTTGCGCCACCAGGTGCGTGAATCCCTGGAGCAAAACGGTTTCCGTGCGCTTCCCGCGGCTTCGGCCTCGGACATTTGGAGCGCTATCGAGACGCTGTCGGTCGGCGCGTTGGTGCTGGATGCAGCGTTGCGCGGGCCCGACGGCATGGATTTGTGCCGCGACGTGCGCGAGCGGAGCGACGTGCCGATCATCCTTGTCGGCGCCAACAGCAACGAAGTCGATCGCGTCGTTGGCCTGGAGCTGGGCGCCGACGACTATATGGCAAAGCCCTATTCCACGCGCGAACTGGCGGCCCGCCTGCGGGCGGTGCTGCGGCGCGGGCGCAATGAGCGCGCGCTGGGCCTGCGCCGCCAGACCGAGGCGCGGTTCGACGGTTGG
>DATEDR010000092.1:0-4075 GCA_035281605.1 Sphingobium sp. | reverse complement strand
GTCGTCATCTGCCGCCGCTGCACGTCCGACACGCGGCCTTCGGGGTGGAGCATGAAGATGTCGATCTTCTCCCGCCCCGCCACGGCATCGATTGCCGCCGATCCGGTGTCGCCGGACGTCGCGCCGACGATGGTCAGATGGTCGTCGCGGCGCGACAGAAACCGCTCGAACAACTGGCCGAGCAACTGCAGCGCCACATCCTTGAATGCCAGCGTCGGCCCGTGGAACAGTTCCAGCAGCCAATGGCGATGATCCAGCTGCACCAGCGGCGTCACCGCCTGATGGCTGAAGCGGCCATAGGCGGCGGCGCACAGTTCGCGCAGCTCCTCTTCGGTCAGCGACCCGGCAACATAGGGCGCCATCACCCGCACTGCCGTCTCGACATAGGAAAGGCCAGCAAGCGCGCGTATATCCTCTGGCGCAAAGCGCGGCCAGCTTGCCGGGACATAGAGTCCGCCGTCCGACGCCAGACCGGCCAGCGTCACATCCTCGAACCCGAGCGCGGGCGCGCTTCCCCTGGTGCTCACATATTGCATGATGGGGAAGCGCGGTAGCGGCGCAGAGCGCCCGGGGCAAGCTTTTACGACGAACCAGGCGGCGGCGGGTTCAACCGGCGCAGCGCCAACAGGTAGATGACAGCCGCCACCACCGCGAAGAAGAACCACTGCACGGCATAGGCCAGATGATTGTTGGGGACATCCTGCACATTGGGCGGAGCGAGCGGCTTCAAACCTTGGGGGGGGCGCTCGGCGATCAGCATCGGGCGCAAGGGCGACGCATTTCCCCCGATCCGCGACCAGAGCGAGCGATGATCAGGCTCTTCCGATACCCACCCCCGCACCTGACCGCCGTTCCAACCGGGTTGGAGGTCAGGCTTCTTGTCCACTCCCAGCGCAACCAGCAGCCCGGGCCCCTCAGCGCCGGTGGCGCAGTGCGCGATGTAGCGATAGCCCATCGATCCGTCGGCCGCGCGCCCGGCTTCGGTCTGCCATCGCACGACGCGAAGACAATGAACGGAGGAACGTCGGAAAAGAAGTTCGGCCGGAACGGGCGGCATAGCCGGAAAACTGATCGCAGGCCGGGCCGGATTCGCTGCGGCGAGGGCGAGCATGGCGCTCTTTTCCTCGCGTCGGTGCAATTGCCAGATGCCAAGGGCGATCATGGCCAGGATCGCGCTCGCAACGATGAGGGTCGGGAGCAGGGGAAGGCGCATCCTCATGGCAGTTCTTCTCCTGCGCCTGCCCGCGACCGCCGCGTCCGGCTGCCATCTTCTAAGATGAGCATCGTGGCAGCTGGATGACGGAGATGGAAGATGGGAGCGGGCGGCTGCATGTCCCATCCATACTGGCGGGCCCCGCAAAAGAAAACGGCCGGGGTATCACCCGGCCATTTCCGAAAGATTTGGGATAAGGCGGTCAGCCGCCGTGGATGGGCGCGCCCCAGCCGCCCCATACATAGATGGCGACGAAGAGGAACAGCCACACCACGTCGACGAAATGCCAGTACCAGGCAGCTGCCTCGAAACCGAAATGCTGGCGCGGCGTAAAGTCGCCCTTATAGACGCGCACCAGATTGACGATCAGGAAGATCGTGCCGATCAGGACGTGAAAGCCGTGGAAGCCGGTCGCCATGTAGAAGGCCGAGCTATAGGGGCTGCCGCCGAACGGGAAGGGCGCGTGCGCATATTCATAGGCCTGGATCGACGAGAACAGCAGACCGAGGATCACCGTCAGCCAGAGACCGGTCTTGAGGCCTTCGCGATCGCCGTGGATCAGCGCATGGTGCGCCCAGGTCACCGTCGTGCCCGAGCAGAGCAGGATCAGCGTATTGAGCAGCGGCAACTCGAACGCGTTCATGACCTCGATGCCCTTGGACGGGAACAGACCCTCGATCGGCGCGAGCTGGCTGGGGAAAAGCGAGAAGTCGAAGAAGGACCAGAACCAGCCCACGAAGAACATGACTTCCGACGCGATGAACAGGATCATGCCATAGCGCAGGTGCAGCTGGACTACCGGGGTGTGGTCACCGGCATGAGCTTCGGAAATGACATTGGCCCACCAGCTGTACATGGTGAACAATACGCCGGCGACGCCGATGAAGAAGACCCAGCCGCCGCCTGCGGGCATGGCATCCGGGTGCAGCCACATGATCGCGCCGAAAGCCATGACCAGCGCCGACATGGAACCGAACAACGGCCAGATGCTGGGCGGTAGAATATGGTAATCGTGGTTCTTGGCGCCTGCCATGACGTACTCTTCCCTGTTCGCGTTCGCGTTATCGTGGATTGCCTTAGCTTGGCTTCCTGTCCTGCTCAACAGGATAGAAGGTGTAGCTCAGCGTAATTTGCTGGGTGTCCCGATTGTCGGGATCAGCAAGAATCTTGGGGTCGACATAATAGATGACCGGCATCCGCACCTGCTCGCCCGGCTGCAAGGTTTGCTGGGTGAAGCAGAAGCACTGGATCTTAGTAAAGTAAGCACCCGCCTGGGTCGGCGTGACGTTGAAGCTCGCAGTGCCGGTCACGGGCTTGTCGGACATGTTCTTCGCAATGAAGATGGCCATGTCGCGCGCACCTACCGTCACAGTGTCGGTGCGATGCTCTGGGTAGAATTGCCAGGGCATTCCCGGCTGGACATTCGAATCAAAGCGGATCGACAGGGTATGGCCGATCGCGGCCTTCACCGCGGCCCCATCTGCGGCGCGCTGCGTAGTACCGCCAAAACCGGTGCGCTCGCAGAAGATGCGATAGAGCGGCACCGAGGCAAAGCCGAGGCCCAGCATGGCGAGGCCCACACCTGCCATCGCCACCAGCGTACGCCGATTGCGACGGTCGCGATCGAACGGCGAAGGCGGCAAGCTCGCCATCAATGGCCGCCGCCGATCTTGGCGATGGTAATCGCGTAGAAAAGGATCACCAGCGCCGCAAGCAGCAGCCCGGTTATGATCGCGCGCGACCTTTGGCGGGACCGCACCTGTTTATCCTCTTCCGGCGTCATGCCAGCATCCAGCGGTCGACGACCACCGCTCCGAAGAGCAGGAAAAGATAGAGGATGGAATATTTGAACAGGCGCTTTTCCGGACCCATGCGCGCCGGATCGGTTTCGCGCCGGCGGAACACCTGAAAGGCGAAGAGGGCGAACAAGGCTGTCGCGGCAAAGGCGCTGACGCCATAGACCAGGCCCGTCAGCCGCAGCAGCACCGGCGCCATGGCGGCTGCGGCCATGATCGCCGTATAGAACCAGATCTGGCGGCGCGTGGCGACTTCGCCCGACACGACCGGCAGCATCGGGATGCCGGCGGCCGCATAATCCGTCTTCACGAATAAGGCGAGCGCCCAGAAGTGCGGGGGCGTCCAGAAGAAGATCAGCATGAACAGCGCAACGGGAAGCGCGCTGATGTCGCCGGTCACGGCCGCCCAGCCGATAACCGGGGGGAAGGCGCCCGCCGCCCCACCGATTACGATATTCTGCGTCGTGCGTGGCTTCAGCCAGATGGTGTAGACGAAGACGTAGAAAAGGATCGAGACGGCGAGCACGGCCGACGCGAGCCAGTTAGTCGCCACGCCCATCAGGATCACCGAGAAGAAGGACAGGCCGACCCCGAAATGAAGTGCTGCCTGACGATCCATGCGCCCGGCGGGCAACGGACGATTGGCGGTGCGCTTCATCTTGGCGTCGATGTCGGCTTCGTACCACTGGTTGAGCGTGGCGGCAGCGCCCGCTCCCAGCGCGATGCACAGGATCGCAGTGAAGGCGAGGACCGGATGGATATGGGCCGGCGCCGCAAGCAGGCCGCAAAGACCGGTGAAGACCACGAGGGTCATCACCCGCGGCTTCGTCAAAGCGACGAAGTCCCGCCAGTGCGCGGTAATCGCGGGAGCAGCGCTCCCGGCCATGAACGGCGAACTTGCCATATGCTCCTCGTGCGGCAGCCCGGCGCGATCCGATGCGCCGGGTCTGCTCCCTGTAGGTACGCGACCCGCGTCGCGTACCTGCATCCCGTCTGCCGGGCTGCTTTTGTCTTCCCCGGTCGTCAGTCGATGACCGGCAGCGTTTCGAACTGGTGGAAGGGCGGC
>DATEDR010000091.1:0-2079 GCA_035281605.1 Sphingobium sp. | reverse complement strand
ACCTTCACTCTCGCGCCCGTCAGGCAGCGTCACGCGGATCGGGCCGCCGCGCTCGACGACATGGTGGTTGGTGAGCACGAAGCCGTCGGGGGTGAAGACCACCCCTGAGCCGCCGCCGCGGCTTGCCTCGATCCGGACGACGGCCGGGCCAGCCGTGTCGACCGCCGCGATCACCGCCTGGGAGTAGGCATCGAGCAGCTCGATGTCGTTCTCGGAGCTCAGCGCTGGAACCATATGCCGATTCTAGAAATCGCGGCGACAGGACGCATCCCCCGTTCGGGTGTACGGGTGACCATGGAGCGGATTGTCGTCGGCGGCGGACCTCCGACCCGATTCCGGCGTCGCGCAAGGCATAAACGGCCGCTCGCCAGTTGGCGGGATCTGTGCTTGCGCATTCTTGTCTATACGTGTCCGCAGCCGCCTTTATTCCCCCGGTCCAGGTGCTTCTGGTCGAGGACGACGATAGCGCGCGGGAGCTTTTTGCGACGGCGCTGAGAATGACGGGGCATCTCGTCCGCACGGCTCCGGACGGCCTGGCCGGTCTGCGCATGCTCGAAGCTTTCGAGCCGGACGTCATTGTGGTCGACCTGGCTTTGCCGATTGCCAGCGGGTTCGAGGTGCTGGACGAGCTTCGTTCGGCAGAGCGGACCCATGCCACCCCGGTCATCGCCATCTCGGGCCACGAGCCCGGTCTGCAACAGGCGCGGGCGAACCGCGAATTCTTTGCGGTCCTGGCCAAGCCCTTCGATCCCCAGCGGCTGGTCCGCATGGTGGACCGCGCGCACCGCCACTCGCAGAATTGACGGCGCTTGACAGCCGGGTGATCGGGGTCGGATCATCCCGCCATGCCTCATCTCCCATCCGTCAGTCGCCGCCGCCTTATGCGCTGGGGTCTTGCCTCGGCGGGTGCTCCCCTGTTCGCGCGTGTTCTTGGCGTGCCGGCACTGGCGCAGGATTTCGGCCCCGCCAGCGGCAAGCTTGGCGTCGTCGGTGGCCGCGACGAAAAGGCGCTGTTCCCCGGCCCCGGACTCCCGGGCGGAGGCCAGACCGAAATCCGCATGGTCCAGTCGATTTACACCAGCGACCAGGACGAACTCGAGGTGGCGTACCGGCTGAAGCCGTACGACATGGAATCGTGGATCAACGAGTGGTCGCGTGTCGCCGAGCGGAATGAAGGGCTCGCCGAGGGCTACGCGTCGGCTGGCCTCAAGGTCACCGCGCACGAGCATTACCGCAGAGCGCAGGATTTCTACTCGAACGCCACGCTGTACTGCGCCGAGAATCACCCGCGCCAGCTGCCGACCTACCGGAAGATGCGGGAGATGTTCGACAAGGCGTGGCAGATGCAGCGGCCGCCGTTCGAACGCGTGAAGATCACGTTCGAGAACGCGACGCTCGAGGGCTACTTCCGCAAGCCGGGCGGCGCGGCGGGGCGGCGCTTCCCGGTGGTGATCGGCTTCCAGGGCGCCGACAGCATGGCCGAGAATACGATCATGGGCGGCGGCTCGTTCGTCGCGCGCGGCATGGCCTACATGGTCATCGATCTCCCGGGGCAGGGTTCGGCCATGCGGCTGCAGCACCTCGCCCTGCCGCCGGATCCCGAGCGGCTGGCCAAGGCGATGATTGACTACCTCGAGACCCGGCCCGACGTGGATGCCTCGCGCATCGGCGCCCAGGGCATCAGCATGGGCGGGTGGACGGCCCCTCGCGCCGCCAGCGGCGAACCACGGATCAAGGCGGTCGTGATGGGCAGCGGCTCACTCGACATCGGCCAGGACCTGTTCGACTACTACCCGCCGATCCAGGAGCGGGTCCGCTGGATCGTCGGCGCCCGCGATCTCACCGAGGCGCGGCGCAAGCTGCGCGACTACACCACCGCCGGGACGGCGAAGAACATCCGGGCATCGATGGTGATCGGCTACGGCTCCGACGATCGGATCATGGACCCGAACGGAGCCCACCGGCTGTATCAGGCGGCGGTGAACTCGAAGCGCGACATGATGGCTGGGCTCGGCCACCCGCACCATGCGGCGAAGGCCGGCGGCCCGCGCGACGATCGCCCATCGACGCTGCAGGACT
>DATEDR010000090.1:0-2663 GCA_035281605.1 Sphingobium sp. | reverse complement strand
GGCTGTTCTGCTCGGGATCGAGCACCTCGAGCAAAGCCGACGACGGATCGCCGCGGAAGTCCTGGCCGAGCTTGTCGATCTCATCCAGCAGGAAGAGCGGGTTCGACGTCCCGGCCTTCTTGAGGTTCGAGATGATCTTGCCCGGCAGCGAGCCGATATAGGTGCGACGGTGACCGCGAATCTCCGCCTCGTCCCGCACGCCACCCAGCGACTGACGCACGAACTCGCGGCCCGTCGCGCGGGCGATCGAGCGGCCGAGCGAGGTCTTACCAACGCCGGGCGGTCCGACGAGGCACAGGATCGGCCCCTTGAGCTTGTTGGTGCGCGCCTGGACCGCCAGATACTCGATGATCCGGTCCTTCACCTTCTCCAGCGCGAAATGATCTTCGTCCAGGATCGCCTGGGCGCGCTTCAGGTCGGTCTTGACCTTGCCCTTCTTGCCCCAGGGCAGGCCCAGCAGCACGTCCAGATAGTTGCGCACCACCGTCGCTTCGGCCGACATGGGCTGCATGCCCTTGAGCTTCTTGAACTCGGCGTTCGCCTTGCCACGGGCTTCCTTGCTGAGCTTGGTCTTGGCGATCTTGTCGGCCAGTTCGGCCAGTTCGTCGCCTTCCTCGCCCTCGCCATTGCCCAGCTCGCGCTGGATCGCCTTCAGCTGCTCGTTGAGATAATATTCGCGCTGGGTCTTCTCCATCTGGCGCTTGACGCGACCACGGATCTTCTTCTCAACCTGCAGCACGCCCAGTTCGCCTTCCATGAAGGCAAACACCATCTCCAGCCGCTTGACCGGATCGGCCTCGACCAGCAGCGACTGCTTGTCGGCGACCTTGACGTTGATATTGGCGGCGACCGCATCGGCAAGGCGCCCGGCGTCTTCGATCTCGCGCAGCTGGACCGGCGTTTCGGCGGGCAGCTTCTTGTTGAGCTTGGCGTAGTTTTCGAACTGCTCGGCAACCGAGCGCATCAGCGCCGCAGCCTCGGGACCCTCCGCCGCGATCTCGTCGACGGGGATGACATCGGCGACCAGATGATTGCCCGCCGAACCGATAGATTGCAGCTGGGCGCGGTGCTTGCCTTCCACCAGGACGCGCACCGTGCCGTCGGGCAACTTCAGCAGTTGCAGCACGATGGCGATCACGCCGGTGTCGTAGAGGGAATCCCGGCCCGGATCATCTTCGGCAGGATCCAGCTGGGACACCAGGAAGATTTCCTTGTCCCCCTCCATCGCCGACTCCAGGGCCGCGACGCTTTTGTCGCGACCGACGAAGAGAGGCACGATCATCTGCGGAAACACGACGATGTCGCGCAGCGGAAGAAGGGGATATTGCGTAGTCATTCTGTCTCCGGGGGCCCTTGTTGTTATAGCCCTGCCATGCGGTTCATCGTTTATGGGGACAATCATCGCGCCATTCAATCGCGACCTCCTATCAAAGAAGGAATGAATGGCCGCTGATCCTTCCCGCGACGATCAGAAAGGCAGCTTGAAACCCGGGGGCAGCGACAGGCCGCTGGTCATCTTCGCCATTTCCGTCGAGCTTGCCTCATCCGCCTTCTTGCGCGCATCGTTGAACGCGGCGGCGACAAGATCTTCCAGCATCTGCTTTTCGGACGGAGCGAGCAGGCTGTCATCGATCGACACGCCCACGATCCGTCCCTTTGCCGAAGCGCGGACCTTTACCAGCCCGCCGCCGGCCGCGCCTTCCACCTCGATCTTGTCGAGATTTTCCTGCGCCCGCTGCAGTTCCTCCTGCACGCGGCTGGCCATGCCCAATATCTCGTTCAAATCCTTCATCGCTCTGCGCTCCATTGTTCGGGCTCATCGCTGAGTTCCGCATCGGGGAAGGCAGCCATCGCCGCCTTGATAACCGGGGTTTCCATGATGGAAGCGCGGCGCGCGGCGATCCGTTCCGCTTCCTGCTCCATCAGTGTCAGGGCGACAGGCCCCTCGCTTTGCCGGACCTGCCAAGGGGTGCCGGTAATATCCTTGAGCGCCTGAGACAATTCCCGATGGAAGTCACCGGTTCCAAACCAGGGGCTGGTCAGTTTGATTTCCAGAAGCGGCGGCGCGTAGAGCGAGAGTCCGGCGCAATCCTTCAGATGCTGGGATAACTGGCCTTTGCCGCGGTCGAACAGAAGGTCTATGAGCGCTTCAAATGTCGCCGGAAGGGCGCCAGCCGAGTTGCCCGAGCCATTGACCGCGGGGCTGCCCGCTGCGGCAGTGGGCGCCGCCGGCGGCGCTCCATCGCGCAGCAGGCGGGCCAGTTCGCCCGGATCGGGCATGGCCGCAGCGTGCATGACGCGCAGCAGCGCCATCTCGCAGGATTCGATCGGGAAAGCGGCGCTCGCGACCTCGTCATGGCCCTTGAGCAGCAATTGCCAGAGACGGTGAAGCGGCGCGAAGCCGATCTGCGAGGCCCAGGCCGCAAGCGCCTCCCGCTCCTCGGCCGACTGGCCGGGACTGGCAATGTCGCGCCCGGCCTTGAGCAGCGTCACGGCATGGACCAGTTCGAGCAGGCCGCGCATCAGCGCGAGCGGCTCGACGCCCAGCGCATATTGATCGCGAACGGCGCCGATCAGGGAGCCGGTATCGCCCGCCAGCAGCAGGCCGAGCAGACGCCGCACCGCGCCGCGATCCGAAAGGCCAAGCATCTCGCGCACCTGGG